>JAUYIW010000072.1 GCA_030688135.1 Candidatus Uhrbacteria bacterium
ACCAACACCTCCTCACCATCCCGATATAGGATTCACCAACACCTCCTCACCATCCCGATATAGGATTCACCAACACCTCCTCACCATCCCGAGCGGGGGTAGTCAGCTGAGCCGAGGGATCTACTCGCAAATGCTGTCATATAAATCTTTCCAGTCTGGATTCATCTTACTAATTAGCCAATCTTTCTTTTCGCGTCTCCAGTTCTTTAATTGCTTCTCTCTAGCTAGCATAGAGTCGTAATCTTCACCTACCTCGTAATAAACGCACTTTATTACATTATACTTTTTAGTAAAACCAGGTGATAGCTTATTCCTATGTTCGTAAACTCTCTTCGCTAAATCAGACGTAAATCCAATATACAAAACATTATTCGGTGGATTAGCCATTATATACACAAAGAAACATTCGCTCATATGTATTTGGATCTCTCGACTTAACAATGTGCGATCGCTCGAGATGGTAAAAGGAAACGCTTTGCTGCTCCGCCATCCGGGACGAGTCATACAGCCACACGCTCACCATCCCTATCTGGCACGTACCGCACACCTCCTGACCATACCGATATAGGATGCACCAACACTTCCTCACCATACCGATATAGGGTGCACCAACACTTCCTCACCATCCCGAGCGGGGGTAGTCAGCTGAGCCGAGGGATCTACTCGATGAGATCGGTTAGATCTCTCCACTCGCCGACAAGCAGTCTCGGTCGAGATGGTGCATTGGAATGCCGACAAGCAGTCTCGGTCGAGATGGTGCATATAATAGCTTCATCACTTCTACTGATTAAGCCTGCCATTGGCCAATAAACCTCATTATAGCCAGTCATGCGTTACCCCTAGTCCTCCTCTTCTCGAACTACCACGGACGTGGTTCTAGAAACCGATGTACTGTACTCCGTGCTCGAAGTGTTTGCCCATTCAACAGTTAGTTCAATCTTTATATTCCTTGTTCTTCCTGAAACGCTTAAATCAGTGAATACAAGATTGCTTACATTAACAGTACTCGAGGTCAAAGCGGTAGCACTACCAGCTCCTTGCGTAATTCGCAATGTCCCTGCACTTACATCAAACGTGGTTGGATCATTAGTAGGATCGTCGTCAACTAAAGAAAGCACACCGGGGCTTGATCCAAATGTCGATGAGCCTATGTTAATGTTATCGGCCGTACGAATCTCCTTACGAATTCGCTCAATTGCAAAACGTGCATTTTGTTCAACTTCATGAAGCGTTCTTACTTTTTGAGCGCTAGCAATAATACTAAGCGAAAATTGAACAGCTGATACCAGAAAAACAGCAAGAATGGCTATGTAAAGCACAGTCTCAACAAGAGTGAATCCTTTTTTGTTACTTAGTCTTTTCACAGCTAATATTTACGGCTTGTAAGTAATTATGATGTCTTCAAATTCTGGCGTAGAAGCGGAATCGGTAGTAGTTAAAATCGCTCGATACTGTATATACTGACCTGTTTGAGCCGAAATGTCAGCTCCGGACGGATCTGTATAACTTCCGCTATACGCAGACCATGTGCCGTCCGGTGTTGCTACGTTACCACTTCTAACTGCCACTGTTATGTCAGTATTGGCGGGTAATGTTTCGCTCCAATACACAGTAAACCACCCGGTACCGGTTCCGTCGCTATTAAAAACTTGCGATACAAAATCTCCGTATAAATTATAAACAATTGGATCTTTTAGTAGTGTTCCAAGCTCGCCACTTACCCATCCATCTGTTGGAGCGTAAACCGTAAGACCATACAAATTCCTAGCGGTTGGTGATGTCATTGATGCCCAAGAAACGCCGTCATAAGTCACTACCGTTCCACTGTCACCAACAGCATATATCTCACTTGCAGTTCGTGCCTCTACCGCGTTCAGACGGTTAGCTACCGGCGAAGTTGCCGTACTCCATACTGATCCATTAAAACTTAAAATTGTTCCACTATCCCCTACTGCCCATCCGGCACTGGCTGATAGTAACATTACGCTATTCAGTCGATTAGAAGTTGGAGAGCTCATTCCCGACCATGTAGCGCCATCCCAATGCAAAATTGTTCCACTGTCGCCAACTGCATAACCGTTTGTTGACGTAACCATATAGACATCGCGTAAAGTATTGGCAGTTGGAGAACTTACGGTTGACCAAGACGTACCATTATAGTGCGCGATGACTCCACTATCGCCAACTGCTGCGGCGAATGCGGAATCCGGGAAAGACACGGCGTACAAATCATTTGCCGTGGGACTGGACATTGTGGCCCATGAACTCGTATAGCGAATTATTGTGCCGGAGTTACCTACAGCAAAACCATTACTTGAAGTTAGCAAATCTAAGCCATTTAAGTCATTTGATGTTGGTGAACTCGCAACTGACCATAATGTACCGTTGTAACTAATAATCGTTCCAACACGTCCAACCGACCAAACGCTCGATAACGCCGTGCCATCAATGGAATACAAATCTTGCGCAGTTACTGCGTCATAAACAATTCTAACTTCGTCTAAAATGGCAGTTTGCTCTGATGACGTATTAGTAAAAGTGGCACGATATTGGAAATATTGATTAGCAGAAACAGTAATTGTTGTTCCACCGCTATCTGTATACTCGCTACTCCATGCAGTCCAAGAACCGTCCGGAGTAGCTGTTGGCCCTGAACGAACTGCAATTGTTAGATTTGTAAACAAATCCTGAGTTACATCCCACACAATTAAATTCCATACAGTTCCAGCAGTACCGCTATCTAAAACAGAACTTGTGAAATAAGCCGGCGAAGGAATAAATGCAGTGTAATGATATAGCGAACCTGATTCACCAACCGCCCATGCATCATTAGCACTTATCATGAAAATTCCTTCAACAAGCGGGTTAGATGGATTAGTAAACACGTACTTAGACCACACTGCGCCATCCCAATGCAAAAACGTTTCTTCAACTCCTACCGCCCAACAATCTGATGCGCTAATACAATGTACGTCATCTATTGTATTAGGTGTTGTGCTCGATACGGAATACCAACTTGTGCCATTCCAATGCAATACAAGTCCACCTTGCCCAACTATTACTCCAAAAGATGCATTTACCATGTAAACTCCGTTAAGCGGTGTGGTAGTGCCTGAGGTTACAGAAGACCAGCCGGTTCCGTTATAACGTAGAATTGTTCCATTGTTTCCAACTGCAAAGCCATCGCTCGCGGAAATCATATTCACCTGATTGAGCGTTTTTACGGTACCGGATGTCATCGCGAACCATGTTGCTCCATCCCATTTTAAGATAGTCCCATTTTGACCTACAGCAAATGCCAAAGAAGAAGACAAAGCGTCCACACTATACAACGTATTTGATGTTCCGGATGTCTGCGAAACCCAGCTTGTTCCGTTCCAAAAGATTATTCTTCCATTATCACCAACCGCCCATGCCGTATTTGCATCAACGAAATCAATTCCAAGCAATGTGTCTGTTGTTGGCGACGCGTAGGTTGTCCAGTTAGTGCCGTCAAAACGAGACATCGTTCCGCCTGACCCTACCGACCAACCATCTGTGGCAGAAGTAATAGCTACATCGTATTGTGTATTAGCCGATGGCTCGTTATACGTAATAGAAATACTGTTAAGACGAGGGGTAACAAATAAATCACTTGTTGTAAGTGTTAATCTATATTGAATATAACGAGAATTCTCATTAGTAATTACCGAACCAAAAGGATTGGTTACCTCTGCGCTAAACGCAGTCCAAGTGCCATCCGGAGTTGCCGTATTCCCAGTACGAAAAGCTACTGTTATGTTTGTATTGGTTGCTAAATCTTCATTCCAATAAGCATGTCCCCAATCTGCGCTTGCTGTAGCGTCGAATACAGATGACGTATATGTACCGGAAGATACATAATGCGAACCGTATTCTTCGATTGTACCGCTATTACCGACCGCATATGCCCTTGAGGAAGATACAACAAACACCTCATTTTGTGCTGTTGCAGTAGGCGATGTTGCCGTTGACCAGCTTGTTCCGTTCCACGTAATTATTGTTCCACTTGCACCAACAGCAAATCCAAAAGATGCGGATGATAACATTACAGAATTAAGCGCACTGGCAGTTGGCGATGTAACAGCACTCCAAGTAGAACCATTGTATCTGTATATCTCGCCTCCGGTACCAACTACAAAACCGTTGGACGCGGATGTCATCCAAATCGAACTCCATGTCTGAATGCCTGTGTCAGTATGTGTGCTCCATGCGGAACCGTTATAATGCGCAATGATTCCTTGATCTCTTGATACCCATACATCACTTGCCGACACAGCGTAAACATCGTTCCAACTCTCGGTACCGGTATCGGTATGCTGACTCCAGCTTGTTCCGTTATAATATAATAATTTTCCACTTGCACCAACAGCCCAACAATCACTCGCGGATATACAGTGAATGCTATTAAGAGCGTTTGAAACCGGAGAAGTTACAGAACTCCAACCGGTGCCATTGTAATGAATAATTGTACCACTTGCTCCAACCGCCCACACATCAGTTGAAGATACGGCCCAAATTGCGTTTAATGCGTTAGCGGTTGGAGAGGTAACTGTTGCCCAGCTTGTACCATCCCATTTTATGATGCTTCCACCGATACCCACGGAAAAACATAGTGATGAAGACGCGCATGCGATGCTATTTATGTGATCGGCAATCGGTGATGTTTGACTTGCCCAACTTGTTGCGGAATTAAGAATAATGCCCGCTAGGTCTCCGGTATCCGCAGCAACCGTATTACTATAAGTACCGTCACCAAAATCAGTATTGTCAGTTTCAAAAAATGAGTCTCCACCTGTAACCTGAATCCATTCAGGATCTCCTGTACCGGTTACCGATGCACCTGTACCCGTTCCTGTAACCTCTGTGTCAGTAAAAGTTCCAGCCCCAAAGTCTGTATCAGTTGTTTGTGTAATCAACTGACCGCCAGAGAGTGTCCATGTCTTTTCTTCAGCAGAGCTAAGAGTTATCTTTGCAGCGTCACCAGTACCAGTCACTTCGGTATCTGTAAATGTTCCGGCGCCAAATTCCGTATCTGTGGTTTCGTGCCAATCATACACATTCCAATCATGCAAATAGGCCACAGCATCAACGGTTCTGGTGGCGCCTCTCGCCAACCAAGTTACAGTAGAGGTTACTTTTCTAGTTCTAGGATCTGTTGTTCCGCTAGCGGTAATGTCAAAACCCACGTTCCGGTCAACAGTTTCAATTGTAATCACGCGAGTATAATCTCCAATTGTCTCGCTACTTCCGCTAAACTCCCAATATCCGCTAGTGCTTGTAAGTCCGTGGGTGCCAACGCTCAAATCTAGCCATTTACTGTCGCGAATACTCCGCACTGCGTCAAGACCTTCGTAGGAAAGAGCCGTTGCGCCATTTAAATCTCTACCAACTTCAAGAGCCTGCGTGCTATCGAGAAACATTACACTTACAGTAAGCGCGATTAACGAAAAAATTGCCAGAGCAATAACTGCCTCGGCTAATGATTGACCTCGCTTGTCTTTTACTGGTCCCAACACCATATTCCCCATAATTTCGAAACCCGGTTTAGAAAATATTCGAAACCGGGTTTCGAAATTATTGAATGTTACAGATCCAAAACATATCGACCTGTCCAACTTTTTAAAAATTCTACGTATTCTTCTGGACTTGAAAATAATTCAAGAACAAAATCCTCATCGACAACCGCGATTTCTTGTTTCCTACCCATATATACGTGATGGCTCGACCAACGATAGTTATCGAGTTGCCTTAGCGCATCTTCCCAGTCAGTCACCAACCCATCGCGCCATTGGATACCGGTACCGTCAAGTCCGTTCAAATGAATATACCTTGGCACATGAATATAGTGCGCCTCATTGTCAACATGAAATGCTTTGTATCTACCTTCATATAATGGACCTGTTCTTTTATATTTCAGATTGTGATATTTTGCATAACCAAGCGAAATTTTATGAAGAAAACGCTCTATTCCGTTATCCATCTCCTGTCTTACATAAAGATGAAAATGGTTAGGCATAATAATAAACGCCAACACCGAAACAAAAGGATCTTGATCAAAATCATACATTTCCGGTACTGCGAGGCGCACAAATTTGTCCACTGGGTCGCCTGTAACTGAAAACTTGGCATCATTAAAAAGAAAGAGGGATTGATAAAAACGTAAAAAATCGAAGGCATTATGAAAAATTTCGCTACGATTTACTCCACGATTTGTTATATGGTAATACTCTCCGGTTGTAAGTGGTACACGTTGCATATAATCTTTAATGTAAGAAACTCCACGAATTTTTTCGAAACCCGGTTTCGAAAATTTTTGCTAAAAATCAATCATTCCAACTTCATTTACAGTAACCGTAGCTGATTCGCCTGTATTGGAATTTTCAAATGTTACTGTACCGTCGGTTAGAGTTTCACCCATTGGCTCTGTAAAAATTACCTCGCTCCCGCCACCATTTAAGCTCATGGACGAAATTGAAAGAACACCAGCTATATCTGTTTCAATATTACTCGGATCGACCGCGCTATATGTACCACCCTTAAACAAAACAAATTTTTGAGTCTCGAAATGCACGCCCCATACGCTATCCTCGTTTCCAAGCATAGTATGCCACTGCGCGCGTCGCAGTGTGTCTACTGCGTCTGTTGTAACAGCAAGTAGCTCATTTCGTCCTGACGAAACACTAGTAAAAATACCAGCCATTAATGTCATTACTACCAAAATAGCAATAACAACCATTAACTCGATCAATGTAAACCCACGCTTATCCATAGTCTCTTATGTAATAGTCAAATCGGAATCTCATGTTAAAAAGTTTGAATTACCTGAACGCCATATTCTAACTACCAAATTCCAGATTAAAAATTCTAGCCTTTAAGGGAACAGTTCCCTAAGCCCTAACGGCCGATAAAATTGAATAAATTGGCGTAAGAATTGCCGAAGCAATAAATGCTACCCCAATTCCAATTATAATAAGCAGAACAGGTTCGAGTACGGATGATAGATTTTTAGCTAAAACCTCAACTCTCTCTTCATAAAATCCAGCCAGATAGGTTAATGTTTCTCCAAGACTTCCGGAACGTTCGCCTACTGCCACCATACGATGAATCATCTGAGGGTACAGTGCTGGGTAGAGAATAATAATTTCAGAAAAACTTGCACCAGAACCGATTTTTTCATGCATTTCTCTAATTGAGTTCCTATAGACTAAATTAGGCATTGCTTCTGCAGCAATATTTAGCGCTTCTTCAATTGGAGTTCCACTTTCAAGCAAGGTTCCTAGCGTTCTACAAAATCGCGCTCGATTTAACTCGTGCACAAACTCTTTTACAATAGGAATTCTAAGCAATGCCCTGTGCACTATTGGCCTCATAAACTTTTGCCGCACGAGCCAAATAAACGCAATAATTCCTCCAAATGTTGAAGCTGTAATCAAGAATCCATTCTTCTCAAATATGTCTGCAACATACATAAGAATTCTTGTAGATAGCGGTAGATCAACTCGAAGCGATGAGAACACTCCAGAGATTTGCGGTAACACAAGAGTTGCGATCATAAAACCCAATACAAGTGCAAGTGTAAAAACTATTCCCGGATAAAGCATCGCCGACTGAATACTCCTTCGAAGGCGCAAATCTTTCTCCATTTGATCCGCAAGTCGTTCTAGGTTTTCTGAAAGATTGCCGGAATTTTCCCCGATCACTACCGCGCTTACATAGATTGTGCTAAATACCTTTGGCTCGAGCGCAATAGCGTCACCAAGAGAAGATCCGGAATTTATCCTTTGGAGCACCCTTTGCATTACACCTCTTAGACTTCCACTGGACTGTTCCACAAGAACCTCGATCGATTCAGGGGCGGTTAAGCCAGATTCAAGCATTACCGATAAGTGTTTTGTGGACATTACAATGTCAACAAACTTTACGCGACCAAAATTAAGCTGTCGCTTATACCACGGAGTTTTTTTAATCGGTGCGCCTGCAATCTTTTTTATTGGTTTCTTCCTCGCTTTTGGCATAAATTTTAATCCTGAGTTACACGTAGAACTTCTTCAATTGTAGTAATACCTAATGTAATCTTTTCCGCACCATCAAACAGCATAGTTCGCATACCTTCCTTTACCGCAATCTTATTTATTTCGTCAGCGTCTCTGTTTTGCATAACAGATTCACGGATAGCATCACTTACAATCATAACTTCAAACAAACCACTTCTTCCTAGATAACCGGTATTATGACAAACATCACATCCCCTTCCCTTAAAGAATCGAATTTTACTTACATCTTTTTTGCCTGAAATCTCCCTAAGATGATCTTCAAGATGCGAAAAACGCTTTACTAATTTCATCTCACTAGCAGTTGGATTATAACTATTAATGCACTTCAAACAAATTTTTCTAACAAGTCTTTGAGCTATAATCACAACAACTGTTGAGGCCACTAAGAAATCTTCAACTCCCATGTCTTTTAATCTTGGGAACGTTGTTGCCGCATCGTTAGTATGTAACGTTGATAAAACAAGGTGGCCGGTCATAGCAGCATTCACTGCAATATCAGCAGTTTCGGCGTCTCTGATTTCTCCAACCATTATTATGTCTGGGTCTTGTCTAACGATAGATCTAAGCCCCTTTGCAAAAGTTAGGTCGGTTTTTATATTTACCTGAATCTGATTAATTCCTTCAATATCATACTCAACAGGATCTTCAATTGTTGAAATATTTACCTCGCGTTTGTTTAAAATCTTCAAAATAGAATAAAGAGAGGTGGTTTTTCCAGATCCAGTTGGACCTGTTGCCAAAATCATTCCCCATGGTTTTTTAGCAGCCTCTTTCATTTTTACAAAATCTCTTTCACTGAGTCCAAGGTCGGAAAGACTAAACTCTCTTGCCTTAGCGCTCAAAAGACGCATTACTGCCTTTTCCCCATTTGTTGTAGGAATAATTGATAATCGAATTTCTAGATCATCGTCCCACGGTGTTTTGTATTCAATCTTTCCGTCTTGAGCAGCTCTATGTTCATCGGTTGCAAGGCGTCCAAGTACTTTAAGCCTTGAAATAATCTGTTCGTGTAACTCCTTTGGAATATCTGAAATATCTGAAAGAACACCATCGACTCTAAACCTAATCACAGTAAACTCATCCTCCGGTTCGATATGAATGTCCGATGCTCGATTCTGATACCCATACTCAAAAAAGTTGTTGACTAATTCAATAACAATAGCCTCTCCTGTTGCGCCACGATCAAGCACTTCCTTAAAAGCAGACTTTGCATCGCGGTGATACAAATATAAACTACCGTCGATATCATTTGGCGTTGCAAAAACAAATTGAACACAACCACGTAAATACTTTTCTATTTGAGTTTTTAAATGCACGTTCTCAGGAGTTGCAATAGCGACTCTAATTTTATCGTCTGATTTTGATAATGGTAAAATCCGCTGAGCACGAGCAAATGATTCCGGAATAAGTTTTAAAATTTCCTCAGAAATTTCTTCTCTGCGTAAATTTATAAATCCCATGTCATACCAAGAAGACATTAGCTGACCAAACTGCTCATCGGTGATTGCGCCTCTGGCAACCAATGAATTGCCAATACCTTTTTCTTCCGCAAGTCTACTATTTGCAGCAGCCTCAAAATCTTCACGGCTTACTCCACCGCTTTCGACTAGTGCCTCGTAGTATTGTTCCTGTGTTAGTGCCACGTTTTATTATTTAAAAATCTAACTTCAACCAATTCTTGTTACTAATTAATTATAACACAAAACGGGAGCAAACTCCCGTCATAAACACAACCGATATCCACCCATTACCTGATTGGAAGTTCAAACCAAAACGTACTGCCATCCCCTTCCACTGATAAAACCCCAACGGTGCCACCATGTGCTTCAACTATACCTTTAATAATTGTAAGT
>JAUYIW010000080.1 GCA_030688135.1 Candidatus Uhrbacteria bacterium
AGGAGAAATCTTTCGGAGATCTCAGCGAACTGCGAAAGATCTCTCGTCGTGGATCGCAAGCTCCTCTAGATGGTGGGGTTCGAAAGATCTCTCACCCGACAGCAGAAAGTAAAGTCGGGTTCGAGATGGTAGAGAGCAAGATATTCGCTGTTTTTACCGGTTGAGCTAACCTTTGGCCTCTATACATCTTCCACCTAAATTGCGTATGATCCGTCCTCTCCCACTGACACAATTTTATATAACGAGTCCCCTGCACGCACGCGTGAAGGAACCTTTATAGTTATAACTTTTCCTTGCGGTGCAAGCTGAACAGATGTTTCGTCGCACCAAATTTCTTTTGGTGCGGTACGCAAAAATCCCGTTGTTTTCCCTAAGATGACCACCTCATCGCCAATAGAAAGCGATTCTGCTTGCAAGGAAATTTCTGCTACAGATGGCTTTTTAAAATAATGCAAAACCCTTCCAACAAAAACCTTTTTTGTTGTGGCCTTGCTATGTGATCCATGACTCCAATAACTAAAAGCCTTCCCACGATAAAATCCTTCACTTAATCCCCTATTAAAAACCGTACCAAGTTTAGCATTCCAGTCGTCTATCTTTTCTTTACTATAAGTCCCCTCTTCAATGGCAGTAAGAACCTCTCTGTAAGATCGAACAACTACATCAACATATTCCGGCGATCTTCCGCGACCTTCAATTTTTAACGATACTGCACCAGATGCCACAATCTCATCTAACATACCAACCGTACACAAATCCTGCGTGCTCATTACAAATTCATTCTCAACATCAAGTTGCTGTCCTGTTGATTTATCAGTCACAGTAAAAGAACGCCGACATGGCTGACTGCACGCTCCGCAATTTGCAGACGTGTTGTACATATAAAGACTCATTCCGCAACGACCGCTAACTGCTACGCACATAGCGCCATGAATAAAAATCTCAATCTCTATTAATTTGCCTTTTGGTCCATGAATATCTTGCTCCTTAATTTCTGAAATGATTTCCTTGATTTGCCGTAGGGTCAGCTCTCGCGCAAGTACCATTCTATCTGCCCATTTTGAGAAAAACTTTACTGCTTCAATATTTGAAATGGAATGTTGGGTTGAAATATGTACTTCTACACCTTGTGATTTTGCATATTCTATAGCAGAAAAGTCAAATGTAATAATCGCGTCAACGTCTGCCTCTTTTGCGGCATTAACTGCTTTCTTCATGTTATCTAAATTTTGATCGTAAACAAGGGTATTCAATGCTAAATAACATTTTATATTTTCTTTGTGACAAATATCTGCAATTTTTGTGAGGTCATCGAGCGTAAAGTGCGCTGCAGAATTTGCACGCATATTAAATCCATCAACTCCAAAATAGATGGCATCGCATCCGGCACTTATTGCGGCGTGTAATGCTTCGTACGAACCCGCCGGAGCTAAAAGCTCCACTTTAGTTTTATCCTGTTTTGTATTCATAATTAGAAAAGCAGTGTACTGGATACAATCACTTTACGCAACCGCACGTTATAGGCCATAAAAAAGGTTACCGAAATTCATGCGGATATTCCATAATTCGGTTACCGTGGTTGCATACGCTCAACGAATCCAGCCCTACAACCAGCACACGGGATTTTCAAAGAAAGAAACATGGTCAATCGGATCGAACAAGTTGGCTAATATAAGCCATTACTTTGCGTATTTGCCTTGACAAAAGGGCTATTTTATGGTATATTTCTTCGTCGTCTCTGACGAAAGAGGGGGTGGCATCAAGCTATCCTTTCGTAGGAGTTCCCATGAAGTCAGCCCGTAGGGAAATGACCCTCCGTATTGGGGGGGGTGAGACGCCCGTCACTTTCACCGTTGAGGTGATGGATGACACCGACCGTTTCACCGAGGGTGGCAAGTGCGCCCTTTCCAAGATGGCTCAACCCATTACCGTGCGGTGGCCGCTGGTCACCGTGACATTCAACAACGCCGAGGAGGTGCGTTGCGCCTTCATGTCGTTCGGACAGTTTTCCAGCATCCACCCCGACCTGTGCGACGCGGTCAGCGGTCTGCTCGACGAAGTCGGCATCCCGCGCTTAAAGCCGTACTAGACCCATCAACGTTTCTCAATCAGTCAGGAGGCACCGTGAACACTCGCATCGCCAAGAAGATCCTTACTTTCCCCACCGACCCCTAGAAGCGGCCCAGCCGCAAGACCTCCCCCTTCACGGCCCAGCAGTGGGCCGAAGCGCACCGCATCTACCGCAAGGCGCTTCACCGCTGCCCGACTCGCGGCCCCGAGGCCAAGGTCAAGTGGGGGTGCCGCTTCCCCAAGATCTGGCGGAAGCAGACGGTCGCGGTGTGGGCGGCGAAGGGGAATGACTGGAAGGAAAACCAGCGCATGGCGCGGGCGATCCACGAGAAAGACATCCGCGAGCGGCGCAATAGCCGTTCGTAGCTCTCGCGCATCGGCGTGGCTACCGCTCCCAACGTTCAATCGTTGCAAGGAGCGTAGCCCGTCGGTGCGCTCTTTGTTTTGAACGCCTTATTCATTTCGAATTTGTCCGTTCGATTCATAGTGGTACACTACATAACAATATACTCTTCTTTTCAGATGCTACGGAGATCAACCTTCTCAAAATGGATATCATGGCCGACCTTGATTTCATCATGCGAAAAATCTTCATGAACGTCACCATCACCGACCAAAAAGTCGCTGACATAACACAAAACTCCCCTTTCAGGGAGCTCTGTTTGGACACCGATTCGGCGATGGTGACCTCAAAGACAACTGCCATGAACCTTTGGCGGCGAGCAAAAGACATCATCCCGCTTGTTCCCACTTGGAACGGGGAGATGAGTGGGTTTTTGCAACAGGAACGAAAGCCACAGCTTGTTGCCGTCACCTATTGAGCAGGCGTAGAATAGAAGAAAATAAACCCTTTACTATGGCCGACGGCGAAAGCAACATCAGCGACGTAGTGCAAAATCTCCCAGCGATGGCGAGTGGCAACGACAACAAACCGGCAGGGACGGTTGTTTCAAGCAACGGGGAACGCGTAACCTTGGGGGAGCAAGGGCATAGCAATGCCGCTATTTCCTCTCCCAAGCAGGGCATGAACCTCACCGAGAAGTAAAACAGAGCCAAGTAAAGCGATAATGTGAAAGACCTCGCTACACAGGAACAGTTTATAGAGCTTCGGGCACAAGGCATGAGCTTCGCCGCGATTGCCGAGCGTCTTGGCGTTGCAAAGTCCACCCTCATTACATGGAGTAAAGACAACAAGTACGAGATTGGCAACTTGCGACAAATCCACATCGAGGCCATACGTGAGAAATATCGCATGGGAGCGGAGCGGAAGGTGGAAATGTTTGCCAAGCAACTGGATACGGTTGAAAACGAGCTTGCGAGGCGGGACATGGCCACCGTCCCAACCGAACGCCTCTTTGACCTTCTCATCAAACTCACCCGCGAACTCAACCTGACCACCGCACCGCTCTCGTTTACGGAACGTCCGAAGGAGTTTCTGCTCGAAGACATGACGCCTCTGGCCACATGGGAGGCGTAGTATCTCCCCCTTCTGACCGTTACGCTACCAAAAGACGACCACCAAACGGTGGCCGTCTTTTGCATTGTTGGAGATAAAAACAAAGAGCGCGTCCCGTCGGGCAGGGTTGCCGACGGTCGGCGACCCTTGCCTCGCGGAACGCGCGAGCTACTTCTCGATGGACAGTGCGTTGTAACGCAGGTTGAAGAGCGTGCCCTCGTCCTCCTTGTCGATTGCGTTGACGAGGAAAAAGACGTTGGGATACTCCCCGCGTACCATGGTGAACTCGCACTCGACCTTGCCGTCGCACCCGATGCGAGCGCCTTCAGTGAGAAGGAGACAGTCGGAGTCCACACCGACGGACTTGAAGGTCTCGGTGGACTTCGTGCCGTCCCATCGTGGCGTGGTGGCATGGAAGCGGATGGCGGAGAGGTTGGTGTCTACGGTGAACCCGCAGGGGTTGAGCACCGAGCAACCCGCCTCGGCGGCGGCGAGCAAGAAATCGTTCTCGCTGGCCGTCGTTTTTTTACCACAACCGACCATGACGAGAAGCGCGAGAAGACAGAGTGAACGCATGAGGCCTCCTTGGAGGGGTGTGAAGGGCGACGAGAATGGCGCCGTTCAACTGAACAAAATACCACAAAATAGCCATTTTGTCAAGGTAACGTTATAGGCCATAAAAAGGTTACCGAGATTCATGCGGATATTCCATAATTCGGTTACCGTGGTTGCATACGCTCAACGAATCCAGCCCTATAACCAGCACACGGGATTTTCAAAGAAAGAAACATGGTCAATCGGATCGAACAAGTTGGCTAATATAAGCCATTACTTTGCGTATTTGCCTTGACAAAAGGGCTATGACGAGGGCTCCACGTTCACCTTCACCCGCATTCCGTTATTCGGGTACTGGGTCAAGGCGGAGATTGTTCAGGAGGGAGGGCGCATCCAGAGCGAACAATCGATGTTCTTCGAGCTTATGGTGAACCCCAAGGAGCTGGAGCGCAACACCTGGGCCTCGGCGACCGACATGTTGCTCGCTCAGATCGACAGTTAAACCACGTAGCGCATTCGCGCGGCAAGAGCCACCCTTCGTGGCCGCCGTCGGGTGCGCTTTTGCTTTTCAAACGCCTTATTTATTTTGGACTTGCGTATTTGATTCATCGTGATGAGGAAGAAAAAGCGTATTTGGGGTCAGTTCGTTACTTGTAGCATTATGGGCATAAGGTACATATTTGTTGTGGTATTTAGACCATTTTTTAAAGAATCATTACCAACCCCAGGTGTTGGTATTTTTCGCATAACTAATAAAAAAATCCGCTTTTTTTAGCGAATTTTCAGCCTAATTATCAATCATTACCAACCCCAGATGTTGGTAATCTGTATTATCTAAAACAAAAACGCTCATCATAAGATGAACGGTTTTGTGGTGACCCCACGGGGAATTGAACCCCGATTTCCAGGATGCCAGGCGGAGCCTGGTCCGGCTTCGCCGGAAAAACCATGTGTCCTAACCGTTAGACGATGGAGCCTTATTATATCTTTGGCAATGAATTGAGGATGTCCCGCCTTTGGCGGGATCCGGCTTCGCCGGAAAAACCTATAAGTATTATCTAAAACAAAAACGCTCATCATAAGATGAACGGTTTTGTGGTGACCCCACGGGGAATTGAACCCCGATTTCCAGGATGAAAACCTGGCGTCCTAACCACTAGACGATGGGGCCTCGATAATCTTCATTTCTCAAGGCATTTCGTATAAGTCCTGATTGTTTTATTTGTCGCTCTCGTCTTAGTGCTTCAGATTTATCCTCAAAGGTTTCGGAATAAATTTGACGCCATGGACAATACGGCTTAGTAGATCGTGTCTTACCTGCATTGTGCTGCGCTAGCCTCGTATTTACATCTTCAGTTGTTCCGATATAAATACGATTAAACGCGTCACTTTTTATTACGTATACTGTATGCATATTCGAGGGATGCCAGGCGGAGCCTGGTCCGGCTTCGCCGGGCTAGACAGCCTGCCCGGCTACGCCGGGATGGGGCCATATTTAAGCTCAATCGCACTCGACATGATGAAGCCGTGGTCGATTTGTGTCGGTAGAATACAGAAAATCCTTTATTTTGTCAACCCAATTCTTGCTACCTTTCGCACGAAAGGCCCGAAGAGAAAAAACGACCAGATGTTTGCAAAGCTGCAAAACGTCTGGTCGACAAGAGAATATATATCGACAGGCCTGAGCCGATCGACCGATCTTACGGGTCTTCCAGCCAGAACAGCCGTCGTTTCGCTAAACCCTTCCCGCAGGACAAACGAACTCTTGTGGCGACTGAACAGCTCCACCTCTCAAATTCATCGACTAGCATAAGCGAATCACCATATGCAGCCGCTTCGAGGCGGACTTTAACCACCATTAGGCGGTTAAATCTCAATCTTTTTAGCATGAACCACAGATATTGTCAATTACCGACTAACCGTTTACTGAAATGTCAATCTGCACTATAATACTTACAACCGGCCGACACATTGATTGACCCATACTCGATAACGAATACACTACTATGCCCTGTAGTAGAAACTTTTAAAAACTTTTTGAAGTTTATACAAGCCTGGCAATTTATCTTAAAACAAAGCATTACCACCATTATTAAAATAGTCTTATAAGTTTTAATAGACACATATAAATCAAAGTTTTCACTACAGGGTATGTCAAAGAATTACACAAAACTATTAATCGATGTTGGATTTTTACCTAGCGAAGTTAAGGTCTATATGGCCTCGCTTGAGCTAGGTCCTTCAACCGTACAAAACGTTGCTAAAAAAGCAAATATTTCACGTACTGCAGGATATGAGGCTATTGAAGCTCTCCAAAAACGTGGGCTGATTAGCTCTTCAACTCGCGGTAAACGAAAATTATTTGCAGCCGAAAGCCCTGAGAGAATTGTAACTTACTTAAGAGAAGAACAGCAAAAATTTCAATCTACCTTGCAAGATATTACCAGTTCGGTCGAGGCAATGAAATTAATGGCAGGCGGTATTAAGCCCTCTGTTAGAGCATATGAAGGTGAAGAAGCGCTACACGCATATTTTGATCATATAGCCACTGTTAAACCACAAAGTTTTGATGAACTTTCAAACCTTGATGATGTTTACGAATACCTCGATGATGAAAAAGTAAAATCTGCAAGAAAAGCATATAGCTGGGCGAAACATACAAAAATTCGTCTGCTCCATCGTGGCAAATTACGAAACCCACGTGCCGGAGCGCAATTCAGAGAGCTTGGACACCAATGGGGTGACTTTCACGGTAATATTTCCATTTATGATAACTTTGTTACATTTGTAACTTATATTGGCATCACTTCCGTTGTGATTATAGAAAGCGAGACTCTTGCGAATACTATGAAAATGATGTTCGATATAGCGTGGAGCCAAAGTAAGGAATCAAAGATAAGTTTAATACAGGAGTAAACATTATAGTAGCTAGTAGTTATAAATTGGTAAAAACAAAAATGATGCGACTTGATCGCATCATTTTTGTTTGCGTAAAATATCCACAAAAGAAAGAACGTCGCTCCGGTACAAGACCAGAAACGACGTTAGTTGTGGGCCTTTCGGCCCGTTGTTGTTGGCTACCCACTTCCCATTTTGCCCTCCAGGCTTGGGGGTGACGGTATTTCAGATTGTCAACGAAAGCTTTTTCGTCGACCTTTTTTCTCTTTACGCGCTTAGCATGCGCTAGCGCCACCGTTCCCGACTGCCAGGAAAGCTGTGATGGGTGGGGCGCGAAGCGATTATCCGACTCCGCCCATGATTCCTCCACGTTGATGTATCGACTTGCAAAGCGCAAGTCGATGAGTTGTACGAAGGTCCACTTAGACCAACGCATATGTATAATAGCATAAAACCACTCACTTGTCAATAGTGCTTAGCCATCAATTTAGCTAGTTTTAGCCAAATTAGCTAATCTTTCAGCCTTTTTTGGACTTAAAATTGACTAATTTTAGCCTTAATTTAGCTAATCTCTAATTTAATTCAACCAAAGACTTGACAAATATTTTTGATTGTGTTAAAGTGTTTTTCTAAGCTTAAGACACTGAACGTCAACCAGCTATAGAACATTAAAAATTGACTATTTAGTACCCTCCTGGCGGCTTCTTACTGTGCTTTCCCATGCTAAGCTCAGTAAAAAGCCGCAAGGCTTTGGGTGCTTGGCACACCCTGGCGCAAGCCGAAGATAATCCTGGCAACAGGAATAAACTCTCGGTTGGTAGCCGGGGGGATGCATTCTTGCATTCATAGCGCCACGCATTGTGAAGCAGGGTCGGCGACGGCACATCAACCTGCAGCAGTTTCCGAAAGGTAACTGCGAGGATTTCTGCGGAAACGCAGGTAATTCTTAACAATGTGCCTGTAAGGGGTGGTACCCTTTCAGGAATCAGTTGCGAGTCTCGATACCAAAGAGGCAGACAACGCATAGGTTGGGCAGAGCCCTTGCACATAGTACCTATTACCAACCATCTACACTGACGTGGAGAATCCTCAACCGGGATTGTCTTGGTAGCTGGAGTAAAAACATGTGCGTTCAAAGAGTCGACGGGCCTAACCTTCTTCGGAAGGATAAAAAGGCGGACCGGTTAGCAACTCCCTAACCGATCCGCTCAGCAAAGTACGGGGACGGCCATCCTTGGAAAAGCTGAGAAGACTCTTTGTCCTAAGAGGCTAACCACCTCGACCGAACTCCATCGGGCTAGATGCGCAAGGAGAGGTCAAAGAAGCTGGGGTCGCAAGCCCTCGTACGCCTTTCAGGGCAGCTTCACGGGGATGCTTTACGTAACATCTCCCCCCTTCTTCCCCGACAACACTGTGAGCTTGCTCCAATGTTGGTCGGGGATCCTCACACGAGCATCATAAAATGGTGAATGTGTGAGGGCAATAGCCCTGAGCCGGAAGTGTGCGGCATGCGCTGCACATTTCACAGAAAAGGCTCTGTGTGGCCTTCCTCCGAGTTCGCTCGGAGGTTTCCACATAACTATCAAAGGGTGGTAGTTGTATGGAAACTTACGGGGCACTGGCACGGCACGCAAAGCTTACTGGCTATGCCAAGTCCTACTGTAGGTTACAATCCCGAGGCCATGAAGGCTATTCGTGAGAACAGCTTTCCAAATCCTGATTAGAGCCCGCACGCAAGCCTATGGGAGGCTATGGCGTGAGAATGTATGCAGTAATGCATGCGAAGAGTCGACTTGATAATTTCCGCCTCCACACGCGGATAAATCTATCGACACGGGGATCAGGCCCCAGCGCGCATATACGGTACCGTGACGGTCCAATGACATATGCGCGTACCCACTTCCCGAATCGCTTATCGATTCGGGATTCCCATATGAACATCAAATTGGTGTTTATATGGGAATAAAAATGATCAAAAGGAGGTCTACTCGCAAGAGTAGCAATGATCAAACGCTGAAACGTTCGTAAAGGTTTCAACACCGTTCTGGCAGATACAGTCGCTCGCTTGCGAGTGACGCCGAAACTAATACGACGCTTTGGCACCTTCTATAAAATTATGTTCAACTTGAACAGACTTATATAGAAAGTACCATGGACGCAGCGCGCCTATGGAGGAGAGAGAATTCCCCACCGACCACAAGTCGGTGGTGTTTTTTTATGTTTCGTCTATCTGAACTTCATCGTAATTTTAAAACTTACAAGCCAAAATTACATAATTAAATTTACTAGCTGTCCCCAGAGATACTTCGACTAATGTTTGCCCTTTGATATACTATAATCAAGTTTTACTAACTAGTTACATGTGTATGAAGCTTGAATCAAATCCATTAATCTGGGGCTTGCTACGCCTTGGACTCGGCTGGATATTTCTTTGGTCTTTCATAGATAAATTGTGGGGCCTTGGGTTTTCAACAGAGGCTGGGAGCGGATGGCTTGCAGGTGGATCTCCAACCTTTGGATACCTAAGCTTTGCAACCAAAGGACCATTTGCCGGAATCTTCCAAGCAATGGCAACGAGCACATTAGTAGAGTGGCTGTTTATGCTAGGCCTTCTGCTAATCGGACTTTCACTGCTTCTTGGAATTGGCGTTCGGGTAGCAGGTTACTCTGCGGCACTAATGTACGTGCTTATGTACCTTGCTGGCGCTATGCCACCGGAACACAATCCATTCCTAGATGAACATATTATGTTTGCAATCCTCTCCGTAGGATTTGCACTAAGCCCATCTGGCGAATATTTGGGATTTGGAAAATGGTGGAAGAATCAGAAGTTTGTGAAAAAGAATCCTTGGCTGATCTAGCTGTAACTCAACAAAACTAAAAGACGCTTATACATGGATTACCGGTATGCAAGCGTCTTTTTTATTATTAAAAATTACTGAATCTATTGTTTTCCTTCTAAAATTCCAGCTTTATACAAATCAAGCACAACCATAATAGACGCAAGAATCGTGGGACCAATAACTAACCCAATCGTACCAAACATTTTAAGCCCTCCAAGAATAGAAATTAAAATTAGAAGAGCGTGCATTTTTGTTCTACCTTGAATAAGTAATGGTGATAGTACGTTATCGACCAAACCAACAATCACAACCGACCAAATCAATAATCCTACAGCAGCTCCAGAATGGCCAGTATAGTACAAATAAATTATTGCTGGAACCATAACAAGACTCACTCCGAACATTGGAACTTGCGCTGCAATAACAACAAGTGCTCCCCACAGAAGCGCTCCTGGAACTCCAAAGATAGTCATACCTAGAGCTGCAAAAAATCCTTGGACTATGGCAACAATAAGTACACCAAAAACAACGTTGCGAATGGTGCTTACAATTCTTGCCACAATATCTGAGTCCAACCTGTCCTTGAATGGACTTAAGTCAAGCACCTCTTGACGCAACTTTTGACGATCAACCAAAAAGTAATATAGAGAGATAAAGAAAATAAATACTCCAAAAACTAATCGTGCAGAGCTGGCAAAAATATTGCCAATATTTAAGAGAACCCATTCAGCAGCCCCACGTCCAAGCTCGGAAAGATCGATTGCAAGAATCTCCTGCTTTACAATGTCTGGAAAAAATTGGAAAGCTGCAAAAGTAGTAATATCAAAGCCGTTAAGCCACTCAATACTTCCAACCGAAGCGATAATTTCTGTTGCCTGCCCAATCATTAACACCGATGCAATGAAAAGTGGAATTAGCCCAATTAAAAATACAGCTCCAACCATTAAGATCGCTGAAAGATTTTTATACTTCACTAGTTTTCTTAACCTGTCATCGATTGGAGAAATAACAACTGCAATAATTCCTGCGCTCACTAAAACCAATGCAAAAGGTTTTACAATCTGCCAAAATAGATAAATTATTAATACAGCAACCAATAAGAAGAACCATCGTGAAATCGCCAGTTGTTGTGATCGAGTGCTCATAAATTAAAATTAGGAAGTAAATATTAGTGCACTGCGCAAACATCGCAATGACTATTAATTCTACGCGATGAAAAATATAGAGCTACTAGTGTTAGAGCTACAGCAAAGATGCTTATTGGTATTCTATAAGTTGCAAAAAATATTGAAGCGCCAAGTCCAAAAATTGCAAGAAGACTAGAGTAGCACGCAACGCAAGCAACGGTTGCAGCAAGTGAACTAAGTATTATCCCAAGAGCCGTTGCAGATTTAGCAGCTGTAATTTTTAAATTCCTATGTGCTTTAATAGCTTTCCTAATATAAACCTGCATTGCAATTAATAGCCCATTGCCAAAAGCAAGTATAGCCATTAATACAAAAACTACCGGGGGAGTAATTGATAGCTGAAAAAGTATATCGTTACCGGGAATGCTTAAAACCGGCACCATAACAAAAAAAAGAAAGATTACAATAGAAATTAACACAAAACAGCATAGTCCTAAGTTTGTTTTTAGCGCCAGCTTACTCGCAGTTAAAAACTCATTCATGATTTTCCTCATAGATCCCCAAGCATTTCTATAATTATACTTTCAACTTTGCTAAACGATGCAGCACCCTCTACAACCTGAACACTTCCATCAGGCCCAATAACAAACGACGTCGGCGTTCCCTTAACGCCGGCCTGCGTTGCAATAACTAAATCTGTTGTAACCCTGTCGTCATATCTTCCGCTTTCCAAACAGTTTGAAAACACCTGGGTATTAATTCCGATCTGCCCTACGATTGGCTCAAGGTCAGCTACCTCAATTCCTGTGCCATCTGTATTTGAAAATTCAAACATTATATCGTGAAAAAGCCAAAATGCATCCTCACCGGCGATCTCATTTACACACTCTGAAGCTATAGCCTTTGCTTCTGCGCCGACGTGAGTTGGAAATGGAAAATGACGATATATAAATTGTACCCGATCACCGTATTTCTCTAAGGTCTGGTTCACAACAGGATAAAATCGCTTGCAATAAGGACACTCAAAATCTGAATATTCAATCCAAATAATATCAGGATTCTCTGAGCCTCTTGTATGATCGGTCGCGCTAACAGTAGTAAGCGCGCTGGTTATTCCTGTAGATACAACAGGCTGTGCAGATGAAGTATCTTTCAAAAAATCAAAGTTAAAATCTCCAGCCTGAAACAAAAAAATCAAAATTATAACCCCAAAGGCGCTAATAATTGCTAGAATGAATGTTATCTTTGATCCCATGAATCTATTGTATCACTTTTTTCTAATTCTTAGGGAATTCAAAACTACAGAAACTGATGAAAATGCCATTGCTGCAGAGGCTATGATTGGAGACAAGAGACCCAAAGCGGCAACCGGTACACTTACAGTATTGTAGAAAAATGCCCAAAATAAATTTTGCTTTATTATTCGGTCAGTTCGACGTGACAGTTGAATCGCTGCTACAACTTTCTCTGGCCCGCCTGAAACCAATACAATCTGCCCGGCTTCAATCGCAACGTCAGTTCCAGTTCCAATAGCTATGCCAAGATCGGCCTGAACAATAGCAGGGGCATCGTTTATTCCGTCTCCCACAAACGCAACACGCTTGCCCTTCTGTTGCCAAAGCTTAACAATGGCTAATTTTTCTTCAGGCATTACCTCTGCTTCAATTTGCTCGATCCCCAAAACTTTTCCAATCGCTTCTGCTGTTCTGCGATTATCTCCGGTCAACATCATTACCTCAAGCCCCATACGCTTCAACTTCTCTACGCTGTCACGCGCTTTGTCTTTAGCGATATCGGCTATTGCAATCAACCCAAGCGCTTTCTTTTTGTAAGCCAAAATCACAACGGTCTTGCCCTCATCTTGCAAACGTACTAAATCATCCTGCATTTCTCGAAGATCAATTTTAGACTCTTCCATAAAGGCCGGGTTACCAAGCAGTGCCTCTTTGCCTAAAAGATCACCCTTAATTCCACGACCTGTAACTGAAATAAAATTCTTTACTACCGGTGGCTTTAAATCTTTTTTATACGCCTCCTCAATTATTGCTCTCGCAAGCGGATGTTCCGAATATGCCTCGAGCCCTGCAGCAAATTCCAAAAGCTGAGATTCGCTAGCGCCCTTTGCAGTAATCATGTCAGTTACTTTTGGAACGCCCTCTGTAAGTGTTCCAGTTTTATCGAGCATTATTACGTCCAAGTCACGTCCACGCTCAAGTGCCTCGCCTCCCTTGATTAGAACGCCTTCACGGGCGGCTCTTCCGGTACCAACAAGAATAGCTGTTGGAGTGGCAAGCCCAAGCGCGCATGGACATGCAATTATTAACACTGTCACGGCCGGAATAAGCGCCAAGCTAACATCGCCGGTAATACCTAGCCAAACAAAAAATGTGATGATTGAAATAGCTATAACAACGGGAACAAAAATTCCAGAGATCTTATCGACTAACCGTTGAATTGGCGCCTTTGTTTCCTGCGCTTCGTCTACTAATCGAATGATCTGCGCTAGAACAGTATTTTCCCCAACTTGTTCTACAATAATTGTAAGAGCTCCTTGTTGATTCACAGTTGCACCAAAAACCTTTGAACCCTTGCGCTTTGTAACAGGCAAACTCTCGCCAGTAAGCATAGATTCATTAACAGAAGATTCACCTTCTAAAACCTGGCCATCGAGTGGAATTTTCTCACCTGGCTTTACAAGAACGTTATCTCCAATTTTAAGATCTTCAACCGAAACCTCTTCAACGCTTCCATCTACTTTTAACCTGTGAGCAGTCTTAGCACCAAGCTCTAGCAGCTTTTTAACAGCCTCCCCTGCTCTACCTTTACTGAGCGCTTCAAAATAACGTCCAAGTAAGATAAAGCCTATAATTATTGCAGCGGCATCAAAATATAATTCACCGCCTACAAACATTTGCCACCAGCTGAATAACAGCGCCGCGCCGGTACCAAGTGTAATTAGCGTATCCATGTTGGCACGGAGTCGAAGAAACTGCTTGAACGTAGTTTTATGGAATGTCATTCCAGGACCAAGTACAACAATCGAGGCAAGAATCGCCTGCACCCAATGTGAGGCTACAATACCAACTACCTCGCCTAGGATCTCAATCTGAAACATGGCAATCGCAGAC
>JAUYIW010000082.1 GCA_030688135.1 Candidatus Uhrbacteria bacterium
AGTGATGGCCAAAGCTATACATCATTTACTTTCTTAGGGGGGTATTTCCCAAGGGGTGATGATGAATGTACAGCTTTTGCCAGGTATTATATCATTGAATGGTAGTATAACTGACTTTTGTTCCCTTCTTGCCCCTCCCTCAAACCAGAAAGTGGTGTTTTGGGTGGCGGGCATTCACCCCTAACCCCCCTGCCTGCCGGCAGGCAGGAACGGAAAAAGAAATTTGAAAAATTTTTAAAACAAGTCCCGCCGATGACGGGACAAAAGAAAAGGAATACATCGCCTAACTAATTATATACAAGTCAAGCCCCTCTTTGTGCACAACCAATCAAAAAGCCGGCTCAAATTGAACTGTTTTTTATGAGCGGTTATCAATTGTTTTTCGTGCTATAATGCTAACATGCAAAAAAAGTATATATATTTTTTTCCAGCGCTCATAATCATAATTGCGATTGTATCGGTCGCATTAGTTATCGCGCTCGAGCCAGAGGAGTCATTGGTCGAATCTACCGACGGGATTTTAACTGTGCAAGGATTGGCGCGCATTTCCCAGCCTTTTAATATTGATTTAACCGACCCTGCCGGTGGCGATGTATTGTTTGGCACAGTTTATGATGTCGATCCATATGGCGCTTATTTAGAAGATGCCGCTACTTTAGCGTTTAGTTTGCTAGATCTTGAATCACCAAATAACGTTGCTGTATTTAGGTATGAATCAGATTTATTAATGTGGGAACAAGTTACGCGCGAGGTTAAAAGAAGCAAAGAATCAATTACGGTAGAGGTAAATACTTTGGGTAGATACTCGCTTGGTATTCAGCCAGACATTGAAGCACCTGCTTTCCTTACAACATACGATCAACTGCTAAGCATGGCTCCTGCCGGCACTGTAGGATTTGAAATGTCAACAGGCTACATGGCGGGCGACGGGACAATAATACAGATTCGCTCATCTGAAAGGACAGGAGGATGTAGCGGTATAGTACAACACGGAAATAATGAAGAGTTTTCGAAGATTCAACAGTCAGCTCGCGTTTTATTAAATAATGTTGATACAGAAATAGAATTTTTATTTGTGGCAAGATGGTTTGTGAATGATATTGAAGGTTGTACACCTGCGCAGAATTTGGAATTTTTTAACAACGTGTGATATAATCTAAATTAGTAATCGGCTATCGGTCGATCGTGTACAATACGCATTTCAAAATTAATAAAAAGAAAGGAGGAGCGAAATTATGCCTACTAAAAAGGTCAGTTCAACTGCTACAAAGGTAGCTACTAACAAAAAAACAACTGTGGCTAAAAAACCGATTGTAAAAAAATCAGTTGAAAAGCCTGCAAAGAAAAAAGTTGTAAAGTCAGTAGTGAAGAAAAAAACTGCAGTTGTAAACATGGTACAGGCAAAAGTTAAGCCACTCCCAACTGTTTGCAGAGCTTGTCATTCGCTTCCTGCTGGAACAGTCGAGATTGTAACCTTAATGCTAGTGATGACCTTTGCACTTACGGCAGTTTTGCTTACGTCAGTGTATGCGCTTAATCAGCAATCACATCAAATAGAAGTTTTGGAGGCGAAGATACTTAGTCAAAAATAATAAAAGGAGGCCTGGAGTTGCTTTAGAATCCGCGATCTTGCGGTTTACTGGCACCCACCGACCCTGCTCGCACTACGTTAAGTATGGTTGGCGCGGGTCGGAGCCCAAACACTGCAATATCATAGAGTTTTAGGATAACTCCACTTGGCGACTCCTAAAAATTGCGATATAGTGACCAATGGGCGTTAGGCCTCCTTTTGATTTAATATTTTAATGCATATGCAAAAACTAAAACCAATTTTATCCTTTGGAGTAATCATATTGTTGCTAGGTATTTGGGCATGGTATAACTACACATTACCTGAGCCAACGGAAGTCGGAGAAGAGTCGTCGGCTATTGAGGATGTTAGTTCGGAAGATACATCCGGTGAAGACGTAGTAGTAGATGATACAGAGGGTGTTGCTAGTGAGTCAGAATCTAATACATCAAATTCAGAAGAACCTATGACATATTCTTATCAAGGAGTGCTGAGCTCGGCTAGAATAAATAATACGCAAGCTCGTATTTCAACAAGTAATGGTGATATTGTGTTCGATCTTTTTGCAGACACCGCACCAGCAACAGTTTCGAACTTTGTTTACCTTGCCGAAGCTGGTTACTTTGATGGTCTTACTTTCCACAGACGTGAAGAAGGTTTTGTGATCCAAGGTGGCGACCCAAGCGGAAACGGTACTGGCGGACCCGGTTATGAATTTGAAGATGAGCTCGATGACAATTATTCTTACACTCGTGGTATTGTAGCAATGGCAAATCGTGGACCCGACACCAACGGTAGTCAGTTCTTCATTATGCTTGCCGATGTGCCATTACCAAAGGCATACACAATTTTTGGTGAGGTTACAGTAGGAATGGATGTCGTGGATGCAATTGCAGTTGGTGATGTTATGAACTCAGTAGTTATTGATGGGAAGTAGGGGGTAGCGAATAAGAAGTAGTTGAGAGCGCAAAGTCCGCGCTCTCTTTTTTTGAACATTTTTTACTTTCTCATTCCGGCATGCGCCGTGGTATAATCTTCTTGTGAATAAGACAATCACAGAACATAGCTTTTTTAAGTATATTAAGTGTCCGGCATGGATTGCACGTGATGCCGAAGAGGGAGAGGCGGTGCAGGATACTTTGATTGAAAAGCTTCAGAATGAGGGATTAATTCGAGAAACCGAGCTCGAACTCCTTAAGGGTCGCCGGATTTCAGAAGTAGATTTAGATGATATAGACGAAGCAGCAGTAAAAACTCTAGAACTTATGCGCGATGGCGCGCAGACTATTTATAAGGGAGTCCTCACTTTTGGTGAGTGGGTTGGAAGACCAGATGTTTTAGAGCGAGTAGAAGGAAAATCAAAGCTTGGTGAATGGTATTACGTTGCCTGCGACATTAAACGTTCACGGCACCTAAAAGACGAATATAGATTTCAAGGATCATTCTACGCCGAAATTCTTGCTAAGGTTCAAGGCGTTAGGCCAATTCAGGGATATGTTATGCATCCTGACGGCACGGTAGAATCGTATATGCTTGAAGATTTTTATACTGAATTTAAACTCACACTTGACTCGATAGAAGATATTTTAGACGGCAAGCGCGAAGCTCACTTTTTAACATCGGGCTGTAAACAGTCACCATATTTTTCTGAATGTAAAATGGAAACTCGAGAATGTGATGATTTGTCACTTTTGAATCGAGTATGGAGAAGCGAAGTAGGCGCATTGCGTGATGCAAAAATCGAAACGGTAACTCAACTTGCAGATGCCTCAATGGACGATCTTAAGAAAGTTAGTGGTGTGAGCATGGATAGATTATATTTTATTCAGCAACAGGCAATTTCACTTTCCGACAACAAGGCGATAACTCTTGGACAAATTGATTTACCGGAGGAAGATGGTATTGCGTTGGTTGTGGATATTGAAAGTGATCCTTTGCGTGATCTTGATTATTTATTTGGCGTTTTAGTGGTAGAAGGGGAGGATCAGAATTACCATGCATTTCTTGCAAAAGATCCTAGCGAAGCGCGCGAGGCATGGGAGCAGTTCACTAATTTTCTAGAGCAGTACGAAGGCGCGAATATATATCATTATGGTTGGTATGAGTCTGATGTATTTCGACGGCTTGGCGAGAAATTTGGAGTGAGCGATTCTGTAAAGCGGATGTTTGATGAGCAAATGATTGATTTGTTGGTTCGTATGCGAGAGAAAGTAATTTTTCCTACGCCATTTTATTCACTAAAAGACATTGCAAAATTTTTAGGATTTAATTGGCGCACGGCAGAAGCGTCGGGTCTTGATTCAATTCTTTGGTATCAGGACTGGCTCGATAAGGGCGACAAGGACGCACTTCAGACAACTATTGATTACAATGAAGATGACGTGCTTGCGACGTGGTATGTGCGTAATTGGGCAATGAAAAATGCCGTTTAGGAGGCTGTTCTAAAACTCGCGATCTTGACTTTCACGGGCACCCAGGCACCTCTTCAACGTACATCTTGGTACGTTTCAGAGGATGCCAGCCCGTTTAAGCCAATATCATCGAGTTTTAGAACAGCCTTGCAAGCGAAGGTACACTATTTACAATTTTAGTCTAACATCATTCTAAAACTCGCGATCTTGACTTTCACAGGCGCCCAGGCACTTCTTAGTTGGCAACAGAGTTTGATTACCATCTTAAAACTCGACTAAACAAAACTTTCAATATGGGTTTAATACAAAATAAATCAGTGAATTACAAGTCTTGGCATGCATGGCTTTTTGTGGTAGTAATACTAGTCGCGGTGGTACTTGGCGTGGTACAAAGAGTCGGTCATCCTAAAATAGTAGAAGAATCAAATACGCCCGTAGAGTCCATTATTTTAAATGAGCAAACATGTGGAGTGTCAGGGGGTGTTTGGAATAGTTGCGGATCTGCGTGCAGAACCACTCCTGAGTTAGTATGTATGGATGTTTGCGTAGAGTATTGCGAATGTACTAGTAGTAGCCAGTGTCCGTTTGGATTTTCGTGTATTGATTTAGTTAATGGCACTGGAGTGTGCGAGGAATAGATAGTGAACCATAAGATACATAGTAAACATAAGAAGCACTATAATATTGAATGATCCCAGTGTTTCTAATGATTCAGCGCATTTTACTCTTAACTTTAGACTTTAAGACTTATTACCAATATGTTCAAATTGATTGTAAAGCTTGCACTTATTGCCTTGGTTGGTTACGGCGCATATTTTTATTTTATTGATTACAATGAAACAGTTGCAGACGTGCCAGAAGTGAGCTATGAGGATGTTAATCAGGTCGCGGAGGGGTTAGCGGAAAGCGGAGAGGTTATGTCTGGCGGCGTAGTGGTTAATGGGGACGCTGATGAAACATCTGAAACATCCGAAGTCTCTGAAACCGATGAAACTGATGAAACATCTGAAACTAACGAAACCATTCCGGCAGAATTCAATCTTGGAGTTCCTTTTACTTCGCAAGCGCCAAGTTCCAATTGGGATTTACCGTATCAAGAAGCGTGTGAAGAAGCCTCTGCTTACATGGTTTCAGAGTATTACAAGGGCACGGTAGCAGGTCAGATTGACCCTATTGTTGCCGAAACTGCAATTTTAGAAGTTGTAGCATTTGAAGAAGATTTTCTTGGATTTTATTTAGACACTACTGTAGCAGAAACAGTTAGCTTTATAGACATGTTTTACGGACTATCGGCTAGGGCAGTGGAGAATCCAACTGTTGACGACATTAAAACTGAGATTGCCGCCGGTCGACCAGTTATTGTTCCTGCAGCAGGACGCGAACTTGGTAATCCAAATTTTACCGGAGCTGGACCGCTTTATCACATGCTAGTAATTAAGGGTTACACCGAGGACTTTTTTATTACGAACGATCCTGGAACTCGAAATGGTGAAAGTTACGTGTACGACATTGATGTAATTATGGAAGCTATGGGGGACTGGAATAATGGCGATCCTGCCAATGGTGCCAAGCGCGTTATTTTTATCTCACCGTAAAATACCAAATTTTAAATACTAAATCTGAAATCCTAAATAAACGTCATGGCTCAAAATTCAAAATCATATTATGATCTTGAGGATAGGACTTTGAAGTTTTCTCAAGACGTGCTTGCATTCACAAAGACGTTGCCTCGCACAATGATCAACCTTGAGCTCATAAAGCAGTTTATACGGTCATCAACCTCAGTTGGAGCTAATTATGTTGAAGCAAATGAGGCGCTAGGAAAAAAGGATTTTCTTTATAGAGCTAGAATCGCGCGTAAAGAAGCTAAGGAAACCCGTTATTGGCTCAGGTTAATCGAGGTAGGCGCAGAGCATGAAGAGGAAAGGCAAAAGTTGTATCAGGAGGTCACGGAGATTATGAAGATTTTAGGATCAATTATTGTAAATAGGATGAAAGGTTCTTAGATTTTCGAATTTATTTAGAGTTTCGGATTTCTTTAGGATTAATAATTTAGAATTTCGAATTTATATCATATGGATATCTTAATCGGAACAGCGCTTGGAGTATTAATAGCTTTCTTGCTGTCTATTCCGGCAATTATTTTGGACACCGCACGGAGAGTTACAAATCTACCTCTCTTGATTGACGTTCACGCATGGCGCGGGCGTAAGCTTACAGAGGGGGAGATATTTGCAATTGGATTATTGCTTCAGTTGATTATTGGCGGATTATATGGTTTGACCTATACGCTTTTTGCAGGTCAGGGCTGGCTGTTGATTACGTATTTGCCGTACACGATTCTTTCAATGCTAATTTTTGCATTCCTGTGTTGGATTGTACTCGGCGCATTGGTTTTGCCACTGATTGGATTGGGCTTTTTTGGACGCAAGGAAGGTAATACCGTATGGTTTGAAACATTGATTAGTTTAATGTTTGAGGGTGTAATTTTGTGGATGTTAATTCAGTACTATGAACCGTTTTATTTTTTAGGAGGATAGAGTCTAAAGGGTCATTTTTATTGATCAGATTTTAATCACGCTTTAAGGCGTGATTATAAATTTAGTTAGTTTTATTCAAAAACTCGTTTATGGTCCGTACGGACTATAAACGAGTATAATTAAAGAAAGGTTAATAAAAAGCATCGAAAATTTATATTTAATAGCTTGTTAATTTGAGCGCGTATGATTTCTCCTCGCTTTTCTCGTCGAAATGGTACATTCAGAATCCTCCTCGTCACTAAGTGACGGACGAGAGGGCATTAGAGCTAAGAGCTAATAATTAATAGTCAATCAATAATCATGCTATAATCACCCCATGCCACAGATTCTAACAGTCGCGGATTATCTTAAACTTGTAAATGACACTCTTGCGCTTATTCCAAGCGAAGAGGTTTTAGTTTTGGGGGAAATTAGCGATTACCGTGTTAGTCAAGGAAAGTGGATTAATTTTGATTTAAAAGATGAGGAACAGGAGGCAAAAATTTCGTGTTTCGCAACTACTTTTCAAGTTAACATACCAATCGAAAATGGCATGAAGGTTCAGGTTTCCGGCTCTCCAAAGGTTTACGAGCGTTTTGGAAAGTTTTCTTTAAACGTACGTTCGATTGATTTGGTTGGGGAGGGAGCTTTGGCAAAAGCATATGAGATGCTCAAAAATAAGCTCGCAACTGAAGGTTTGTTTGACGTTGGTAGAAAACGTATTATTCCGCGTTTTCCATCACGAATTGGTTTAATCACTTCGAGTGATGCTGCGGCATACGGCGACTTTTTGCGAATTTTGAATAATCGTTGGAGTGGGGTTGAGGTCGTGCACATTCCTGTGTACGTTCAGGGCCAGCACGCAGTTTCCGAAATCATTACTGCATTTGAAACCTTTGAAGCGCTTGCAGTTTCCGATCGCCCAGATTGCATTGTGCTAACTCGCGGTGGTGGTAGCTTGGAGGACCTCCATGCATTTAACGACGAAGCAGTTGCACGCGCAGTTTTTAAATCATCGATTCCAGTAATAGTGGGAGTTGGACATGAGCGTGATGAATCGCTTTGCGATTTTGTGGCCGATGTTCGGGCGTCGACTCCTAGTAATGCAGCCGAGATTGTTGTGCCAGATCGTGCAGAGATTTTGCGCGAGATTGAAATGAGCGCCACAAGAATGGAAGACGTGATTAATATGGAGTTAGAACGTCGCGCGCGAAAAGTTGATCATTCAGTGTCGGTTCTTGATAGATTTATTGAGCGTAAGGTTCGTGATTTAGAATCAACAATCGAACGATTTAGTCATTCATTTGATAGATTTAGACTCAGTCTTATATCGACCAGACAGTACATTGAACGAAATCAAGAGGTGATTCAGCATTCGTTTATGCGAGTATATGAGAGCGCAAAGCAGTCAGCAACGTCGACTATAAGACTGTTTGAAAGTTTTGATGTTCAAAAGGTGCTGGAGAGAGGGTACTGTATTGTTAGAAAAGGAGCAAAAGCAGTGCAAGATGCTTCAAAACTTGATCGGGGGGATGAAATCAAGGTACAATTAGCACGCGGTACAATCGATGCTGAAGTAAAATAATATGGAAAAGGGCACTAAGTTGAAAAAGATTAGGAAGCATTTGCCTATGATTTTATTTTTTGCTGTCTGTTTTTTGGGTAGTAATGTTACGGGTATTGAGCGAGGGCCGTGTGCGAGTTCTCCGTGTGGAGGTACTGAGGTCAATGAAAGCTTTATTTCTCCTGGTGAATCAATTTATGATGGGTTTATTGATTCAGTCAGCAACCTAATTATCGCGCCTTCAATGTTACTGTTACCCGCCTTACCTTTAGAGAATTCTTCACCAAGTTATTGGATTCCGTTTCTCGACCTTTCTCTTGATTTAAATGATTCGCAAAGTGATGCTGTAACCTTGCAGGAGCAAGACATTTTCTGGATGCCAATTATTTACATATTCATAAAGCTTATCGTGCTTTTAAGTATTATTTGGTGGTATTTCTTGTGGGCGCAAATGAAAAAATCAAAAGCCTTGTTAGTTATTGTTTGGGCATTGGTAACGTTGGCGATGCTGGCTAACGGAATTGTTTGGTTCACGATATCTGATATGGGATCAACGACTTTAACTAGACAATATTTAACCGGACAAATTGAAGTAATCAAATAATATGCCTACAAAAAAAGAATTATCGTTTGCAGAAGCTTTTGCAGAGCTTGAGAAACTTACAGAATGGTTTGAAACCGAAGAGGTCGATCTTGATGATGGGCTTACTAAATTTGAGCGAGGTTTGGAGTTGGCGCAAATTTGCAAAAAGAAGCTTGCCGAAGTTGAGAATAAAGTTACAACACTAAAGAAAAAGTTTGAGGAATAATCAAAAAATGCCAAATAACAAAATTTAAATGCTAAAAATAGCATTTTGAAATTTGAGTTTTGACATTTGTAATTATATAAATATGTCATTAATCTTACGCTGGCTAATAAATGCAGTTGCGCTTTTGGCCCTAACTCAAATTCTTTCAGGATTTGAGGTTTCTAGTTTCTACATCGCGCTTATTGCAGCACTTATAATCGGACTTTTGAATGCTGTAATTCGACCATTACTCATTGTGTTAACTTTGCCTATTAATGTTTTAACGCTTGGATTGTTCACGTTCGTAATCAATGCTTTGATAATTTGGTTTGTAAGTACTTTTGTTTCAGGATTTGCTATTGCAGGATTCTGGGTAGCGTTACTTGCCGCCATCATCTTGTGGGCAGTTGGTGTATTGACTAGCTGGTTTATAAGAGCAACGAAGAATACTTAGAGAATGCCAAATGTCAAAATCTAAATGACAAATCAAGATCAAGTTTAAGATAGGAATGCCAAATGTCAAAATCTAAATGACAAATCAAGATCAAGTTAAAGATAGGAATGCCAAATGTCAAAATCTAAATGACAAATCAAGATCAAAATTCAAGTATAAAATTGTATGACCTGGAAGATCGCACAGCTCGATTTGGCGAGGAAATCATAATTTTTGTTAAGGGCATGCAGAGCAATGTAGTCAATAATGTGCTTATTCGGCAGATTGTACGTTCCGGTACGAGCATTGGGGCGAATTATATGGAGGCAGATGGTGCAGAGAGCAGTAGGGATTTTCGTCATAAGATCGCACTATGTAAGAAGGAGGCAAAGGAAACAAAACACTGGTTGCGTATGATTTGTAAACCTAGTCCTGAAATTTCTAGTGATTGTGACAAGCTCGCTCAAGAGGCGCATGAATTAGCACTCATTTTTTCTGCCATAATTCGTTCGAGTATTTCCAATGAATCCTAGGCAATCGATTTGACACTTGAGCTTTGACATTTGACATTATAATTATATAAGTATTTGACATTTGAGCTTTGATATTTGTCATTTCTAGCTTATGCCAAAACTAAATATCAACTACAAAAAACCAATAGTAATGTCGATAGGAGGGTCGCTGATTGTCCCGAATGGCGGGCCTGATGTAGAATTTTTAAGATCGCTAAAAAAACTAATCGATATCCAAATCAAGAAAGGCCGTAGAATAGTAATCGTTACTGGTGGTGGAAAAACTGCTAGGCATTACGTGCATGCTGCAGAAGCTTTGCGTCCGAATAAAATCGCTTCAGAGGATTTGGACTGGCTAGGAATCCATGCAACAAGACTCAACGGTCATTTATTGCGCACGATTTTTCGTGAAGTTGCGCACCCCATTGTAATCAAAAATCCAACCATAACGCCGATAAGGTGGAAGGGCAAAGTATTAATTGCAGCTGGTTGGAAACCGGGGTGGTCAACAGATTATGTTGCCTGTAGGATTGCTAAGCGATTGGGATCAAGTACTGTGCTAAACGTCTCAAATGTCGATCATGTTTATAATATCGATCCTCGAAAATACAAGAACGCAAAACCTGCCGAAGACATGAAATGGAAGGATTATCGTTCTATTGTTGGTAATGAATGGAGCCCTGTGAAGTCAGCTCCGTTTGATCCAGTGGCCTCAAAATTTGCACACAAGAATCATATGGAGGTTGCCATTATTCACGGGGAGAATATGGACAATGTTCAAAAGTTATTAGACGGAAAGGATTTTATTGGTACCATTTTGCATTAACTAGATTATCGTGTAAGATAAACAGTATATGAATGAATTACTATCACCAGAACAACGAACGCCGGAGAAAAGGGGAGCTATGACTGCTGAAGATTTTAAAATACTTCGTGAAGCTATGCTTTCGGTTACGGCTTCGAAGGCTGATGGATCTACGGTTGAGGCTGGACTATCTACAGATCAGCAGGAACGTATAAGGGCTTTTTTAATTGAAGCTGACCGTCGGGCTGTCGAGGCTCATAGTCGCGCCACTGCAGATAGATTTTCATTGGCTAAAAGACTTGTGGATACTTTGTCTTCGGTTAGCGGATCAGTGTCGCGAGCGTTAGATGTATTAACTGAGAAACCTAATCAGCTAACAGAACAAGCAAAATAATATGGTAGACTCACAACAACTCGGTACATTATTAGGGCAGTCTCAAATGAGCGAAGAGGAACGAAATGCTTGGTTGGTTATTATTCCACACATGGACGAAACAACTTTGCGAAAATTATTTGATATTCTGTTAGCAGAGCAAATAAAGATTAAAGCAATTCGTGAGGAGTTTGCAGGTAAGATTCATGCGGCTACGAACGATGGATAGTGCAATTAGTGCTATCCTTGACACATTTTAGCGGTTCGTGTACAATTTCATCAAATCCAAAGCTGTAGAAAGTAGGTTGCCTAATGGCGTAAGTCCTGCTGAGGCGCGAAAACTAGTTGTTTTCCTGTATTTCTACGGCGTGGTGCGCCGTATTTTAATTTAGGTTTTAGGTGCTAGGTTCTAGGTTATAGGTTCGATGTACAAAAATCGACTAAAACCCAAAACCTAAAACCCAAAACCAAGTGTAATTCCAGATATGCCTAAAACACGACAAGAGAAGGAAGACATAGTGGGAGTCGTTGCGGAAAAGTTCCGTAATATGAAAGCCGCTGCCTTTACTTCTGTTTCAGGCCTTACTATGCCTCAGTCCGATGAGCTTCGACAAAAGGCGAGTGAACAAAACGTAGAAGTGTTTGTTACCAAGAAAACGCTTCTTGGACTCGCAGCTAAAGAAGCAGGATTGGAAGGAATCGACCCTGCAGGTTTTGATGGATCGATTCTAACAGCCGTTTCTTACGGTGATGAGGTTTCTGCCGCCAAGCTTCTAAAAGAGTTTGATAAGGCACACAAGGACATCCTGACTTTTGTAGCAGGTGTTCTAGAAGGTAAAGGTTTGACCGCAGAGGAAGTCACAGCGCTAGCAGCACTTCCAAGCAAGCAACAATTACTTGGAATGCTTGTTGGAACGTTGAACGCTCCAGTTTCTGGATTCGTAAATGTCCTAGCGGGCAACTTGCGAGGTCTAGTAACTGTGCTCGACGCGATCAAGGAGCAGAAAACAGCGTAGGAGAAACAATAGTTATTGACGAATGACATTGGTCGTCGACAATATCAAAAATTTATAATCAACAATTATAATCAAAACAATATGACAGACGAAGAGAAGGTCGAAGAGACCACAGCAGCTCCAGCAGTTGCAGAAGAGACTAAGGTAGAGGTTCCAGCTAAGTTTAAGGCTTTAGTTGAAGAGATCGAAAAGATGTCAGTTATCGATCTTTCAGAGTTAGTGCACGTGCTAGAAGACAAGTTTGGTGTTTCAGCAGCAGCTCCGGCAATGATGATGGCAGGTCCTGCCGCAGGCGCAGGTGAGGCTGTAGCAGAAGAGAAGTCAATATTCAACGTTGAGCTTAGTGCAATCGGTGACAGCAAGATTAACGTAATCAAAGCTGTACGAGAGATCACAGGTCTTGGACTAAAGGAAGCAAAGGACATTGTAGACGCTGCTCCTTCAATGGTGAAGGAAGGTGTTTCAAAGTCAGATGCAGAAGAGATGAAGAAGAAGATCGAGGAAGCTGGCGGTGCAGTTTCACTAAAATAAGATTTAGGCAAAAAAGACAGGTTTTTGTGGCCTGTCTTTTTGTTTGCCAAGTTCCCGTATCCAGCGTAAACTTGAGGTTATACGAAGTGTTTTCGTATAGAAACGAGTTGGACAAAATCGCTCGCTTCGCGAGCTCGTCAGTGGCTGCGCCACTGCCGTTTTGTCCAATGTGCCGCGGCTTCGCCGCTGTTGCCCTCGTCGCTCGCAAAGCTCGCGACATCGTCCAACAGCGGCTATGCGAC
>JAUYIW010000006.1 GCA_030688135.1 Candidatus Uhrbacteria bacterium
GAAACTCGCGATCTTTGCGTTCACGGGCGCCCGTCGCCCCCGTTCTCCCTACGTTTTAGTAGGGTTCACTGGGATCGACAGCCCGTTCACGCAAATCTCATCGAGTTTCGTAATTCAAGGTAACAAATAAACAGGTTTAAATTTACTTGGGTAAATCGTCAATCTCGACTTTTAATGTTTTCACCTTATTGCTTGCATCTTCAAGCCTAAGCTTGTCTGCAGAAACAACATCGGCTGGAGCGTTCTTTGTATAACTTTGATTTTTAAGCTTTCCTTCCAATGATCCCACGTATTGCATGAGATCTGCAAGTTCAGCTTCTAACTTTTTACGCTCAGCAACAAAATCGACTAAATCTGCAAGCGGGATGTAAACTTTTGTTTTACCAGACACCGCAGCGGCGGCTCCTTCAGGTTTTTTAGCATTAGGATCAAGCGTAAGTTCGCTCACCTTTGCAAGAGCCTTAATAATACCTACTTGATCATCCAGAGTTTCAAGTGACGCAATAGTAACATCGAGTTTTTTTCCAGGATTTACCTTGTACCTAGCGCGAGTGTTTCGAATAGCAATTATGATTCCTTGAAGACCCTCAAAAGCTTCACGATCAGCCTTTTTGAGCCATCGTGCTCCACCCTTTCCAAGGGGGGACACAGGGGGGTTCTGATCCAGATCTGGCCACTTGGCAACAATCAACATGCCCGAATCAAACTGCTTGTAAATCTCCTCTGTAACAAACGGCATAAACGGATGCCACATGATAAGCAAGCGCTCAAGAATATAAAGTAGTATGTCATCTGTTCTGTCTACTAAATTCTGGCTACTGGATACTTGCGTTTTTTGAACTTTCGCAATCTCAAGATACCAATCTGCAAACTCGTTCCAAGTAAAATCACGTAGCATTTCGCCGGCAAGGGAGAATTCATACTTCTCCATGTGCCCTGTAACCTTCTCGACTACTTCAGCAAAACGTCCGAGTACCCATCGATCTGCGAGGGTTTTAGGCTCAACCTTTTCCATACTCTTCACTTCATCTACATTCATGAATGCAAAACGTGAAATGTTCCAAAGCTTGTTTGTGAAGTTGCGATAGCTTCCAATCTTCTCAAGCGATAACTTGCTGTCGCTTCCTGGAGTAGATCCAATCATAAGCGCCAAACGAGTCGCGTCAGCTCCATATTGTTTGATTGTATCGAGAGGGTCTATCACGTTGTCGAGTGATTTGCTCATCTTTCGCCCTTGCTCATCTCGTACAAGTCCGTGCAAATAAACCTGCTTAAATGGAACTTCACCGAGCGCGTAAGTTGTCATCAAAATCATGCGCGCCACCCAAAAGAAAATAATATCATATCCGGTTTCTAAAACCTGAGTTGGATGATAAATATTCAGATCGTTATCTTTCTTTGGCCAACCAAGAGTTGAAAACGTCCAAAGCCCCGCACTAAACCAAGTGTCTAGCGTGTCGCTATCTTGCTCCCAGCCCTTACCAACTGGCGCTTCAACGCCAACATAAACTTCTTCACCTTTGTACCAAACTGGAACTCGATGACCAAACCAAATCTGCCTGCTTATGTTCCAATCACGCAAATTATCGATCCAGTTAAAATAGGTTTTGATAAATCTATCAGGGATCACTTCAATCTGATTGGATTTAACAACGTGTTGCATTAACTCCTTAAGTGTAATTTCCTGTCCATTCTTAATACCATTTATTGGAGCATGTTTTGAAGCACGAAACTTAAATCCCTTATTTACATCAATAAACCACTGAACCTTTGGCAAAGGCTCAATTGGCGTAGAACACCTATAGCATACCGAAAGACTGTGAGTGTAATCTTCGTCTATATGGTCCACTAGCCCTTTATCTTGAAGCTTCTGTACTATTGCGTCACGAGAAGCATGAGCATTCTTTCCAGCAAAATCCCCTGCTGCATCGGTGAAATTTCCATCTTCATCGATGATCTTCACTACTGGCAGGTTATGCTTCTTGGCAATCTCAAAGTCAACTAAACTATGCGCTGGAGTGATTGTCATCGCGCCTGAACCAAGTTCCATATATGCAGCTTCGTCTGCAATCATGTGAGCCTTAATCTTTCCATCGATCCACTCTATTTCAAACTCAGAACCGACTAAATCTTTATAACGCTTGTCTAGTGGATGCACTACAATAGTTTTATCTAAAAATTTCGTTTCGGGACGAGCGGTAGCAATAACAACTGGGCCATATTTAAAATAATAAAATGGCGTCTTTCCTTCTTTGTATTCAACTTCATCGTCAGCAAGAGTTGATTTACAACGTGGGCACCAGTTAATTACTCGATCGCCACGATAAATCAAACCATCGTCATACATCATTTTGAAAACTGTACGTACAGCAAGGCTTCTGTCTTCGTCTAACGTATAAGCTTCGCGTGACCAATCAAGTGACGCGCCCATCTTTTTTGTCTGATGCACAATTGTGTCATGACTTTCTACTGCAAACTTTTCTACGTGATCTAAAAACACTTCTCTACCCAAATCATGTCTGGGATCCTTAAGTCCATCTTTAATAAGTAGCTTTTCAACCTTGGCCTGAGTTGCTATTGCGGCGTGATCGGTTCCAGGAATCCAAAGCACGCGCTTTCCTCGCATTCGAGCAAATCGAACCATTGCGTCTTCAATCGCAAGCATTACAGCATGACCAATATGAAGAGTGCCGGTAACGTTAGGCGGTGGAAGAACAATGGTAAAAGCTTCTTTGCGATCTTCTAAATCTGGAAGATTTTCAGGTGTAAAATATCCGCTCTTTTCCCAAGCGGAATAAATATTGTCTTCAACATCTTGTGCCTCGTAGGCCTTACTAATATCGTTTTGATCTATTCCCATACAGGGTCAGTTTAACGAATCCTGCGCAAAAAATCAATGGCCAGCCAATTCGCAATGGAAATATATGAACCAATAGAAACATTGGAACAAAAAAAGACCCTAAAATGGATCTTATGCTTCTAATGGTTCTTATGGCTCTTACTCCTTTATTAAACAATCTTTTCGAATTGTTCACGGACATAAGAAATAACACGACGCTCGGCTTCTACGATATCTTCAACATCAAGATGTAACCTTGCTTCCTCGCGAGTACCAATCGCC
>JAUYIW010000007.1 GCA_030688135.1 Candidatus Uhrbacteria bacterium
GGATCATACGCAATTTGGGTGGAGGAGTCATCTAATCTGCCAGGTTAGGATTTGTTTGATCCATTTAATAAGTAGAAAGTTACCATTTCGACGAGTCTGTAAGTCGCGAGGAGAAATCTTTCGGAGATCTCAGCGAACCGCGAAAGATCTCTCGTCGTGGATTGCAAGCTCCTCGAGATGGTGGGGTTCGAAAGATCTTTCACCCGACAGCAGAAAGTTAAGTCGGGTTCGAGATGATAGAGAGCAAGAGATTCGCCGCTTCTACCGGTTGAGCTAACCTTTGGCCTCTATGCATCTTCCACCTAAATTGCGTATGATCCCAGTCCTAGGGGTTGTATTGTTTAAGATGTGATTAAAACTAAATCCCCCATAGTTCCAGTAATGGAACGGTGGGGGATGGAGGCCACGGCCGGACTCGAACCGGCGGATAGAGGTTTTGCAGACCTCCGCGTTAACCAACTTCGCCACGTGGCCGTATCGATATCGTAGCTAAATGCTATTCCGTTCGGAGCACAGCACGTTTGTACTCAGGAGCACATTCGGCAACAGTCTCGAGTAGCTTGTGCAGAGAGGGTATCAAAAATTCACTAATACGTCAAAATGCTAAGAGCTTCGAACATTGTGCGTTATGCTTATATTATAAAAAGGGCAGGTGTTCCCATGCCCTTTCGGTTGTCCGTAGCCTGATTTTTCTATGGGCGTTCTGGTTCTTGGCCGAATGTGCGTTGAACCAACTTGCCTTTGACTCTGGCGAGATAGACGATCTTGCCCTTCCCGTAGTTTTCTATGACCACCAAAGTGTAAGCCGGGCTTTGTTCTTCGCCCCAAACTACCACCCATTGTTCTATTCCGTTGACTGAGTCGACAGATGCTGTATAAAGATCTTTTCCGTTGATCTTGCCATAGGTCAGCCCGATTCTGCGGTACTTAGGTGCTTTATCAGCAAGTGCTGGGCCATCCAGAATGAGGCCGATGATCGCAATGTACATTATAAAACGCATGCTATTCTCCTTTCCCGCACTGCGAGGATTTGCACGATGCAAACCATAGCCCAATTTTTCAATTTTGTCAAGCAAAACTGAAGCTCGTGTCGCTACTCAACCCAAAATACAATTTGTTTATTTTTCAGGATTAAGCTCTATTCTCTTGCAAGATTCTAATCACTTGGTCTAGCGGTAACATGGCAAGATTCTTAGGTATAACATCGCCAATCATATTTTGTACATCGGTGTGCATTGCGTCGATTATCTCATTTTTGTATGCTTCTGGCGCGCAAAGAACAACGTTTGTGTATCCGTCCTTAATAAGATTTAGCACTCGCACACTTAGATCCCCATACAGCTCCATTCTACTGTGACGTTTTATTTCATCAACATCAGGAGGCCCTGAGTTAGGGGTTCCAGTTGATCTTTGTTTTGGAATTTGTGTTGTGACTTCCATCACTTCAAGCTCTTCAACTTCGCGTTCAAAAGCAGAAAATAGCTTTGCAAATTCGTTGTTTGTAAGAATTATCAGCGTTTTCTCCGTGTAAGGAAGGTAATGATTTGATATCTGCATATGAATATATTATACCAGTTTTTGGAAGATAATAAAATAGAGAAAAAGTTATTTATTTGGTATACTGATGGCATATGAAGGGAGGAAGGTTGCGCTCGGTAATTGAAACATCAATTCGAGAAATTGTATTTGGTCTCGAAGACAGTCTTGTTTCAACGCTAGGCGCCATAACTGGTATTGCGGCAGGAACTGGAAGCACGTACATTGTAGTGCTTTCCGGTATTGTTTTGATCTTTGCAGAATCAGTTTCGATGTCCGCTGGAAGTTACTTATCTTCAAAGTCGGCTAGAGAAGTTTATGAACGTAGACATGGTCAGGATGCAGCTAGAATTTTACAGGAACGCATTAGCGATGACGAATCTTTGCATGACGCACTTAAACGCAAGAGATTTTCCGAAGGTGATATTGAAAAGGTGCTTTCTGCGTTTTCGCGGGAAAGAAAGCTATGGCTAAAAGAAGTTGAGCGACATGAGTATAAATTTATTCCAGATGTGTCAGGTTCTCCTTTACGTTCAGGCATTGTGATGGGAGTGTTTTACTTAGTTGGTGGAATCTTCCCACTACTAACATATTTTTTCCTTCCAGTGAATTCTGCGATTATTCCATCAGTGATAATAACAGCTATATTGTTATTCGCCCTTGGTCTTGCGAAGGCGAAGGTTGTTGGCACGCATTGGTTAAAGGGCGGACTTGAAATGACTTTGGTATCGCTTACTGCAGCAGCATTAGGATTCTTGATTGGCCGTCTTATTTCTGACTTTTTTGGCGTTTCAGTGCTCTGAGCCTGAAACTAAGCACCAAAAAAACCTATAACCTAAAAGCTACTAATGTTTCTCCATCGACTAGGAAAAGTTAAAGCGCCCGAATTTCCAAAGGGCCTAGAGTGGCTCAACTCTGATCCGCTAACCATGAAACGACTACTTGGCAAAGTCGTTCTAATTGATTTTTGGACGTATTCTTGCATCAATTGTATTAGAACCATGCCCCACCTAAAGCGATGGAATGAAATTTATGCAAAGCATGGGTTGCAGATAATTGGAGTACACACTCCAGAATTTGAGTTTGAAAAATCATTCGATAATGTAGAGAAGGCAATCGCCGACTTTAAAATTAAATATCCTATAGTATTAGACAACGACTACAAGATTTGGAATCTCTACACTAATCGATGGTGGCCACGTAAATTTTTGATTGATAGCAATGGAGCAATTGTTTATGACCATGTTGGTGAGGGCGGGTATGCTCAAACCGAGGTAGCAATACAGGAAGCGCTGTCAACCATTGGAATGAAGGATAGGCCAGCTATACCTCCAGACGAAAGATTTGGTGGGGGGATATGCTACCAGACAACACCTGAAACATATCTTGGATATGTTAGGGGCAGATACGGTAATACAGGGGGCGTAGTGCCAAATACCGAGCATGCATTTTCGGATATTGAAGACAGGAAAGATGAGCTTGTTTATCTGCACGGTCATTGGGAGCTTGGTCCTGAAAGCGTATCGCATACACGAAATCTGCCAGCAGCAACAGAATACTTAGCTATAAAGTACAGCGCTTTCTCAGTTAACCTTGTGGTAAAATCATTAAATAGTAAAACGTCAAAAATCGAAGTCGAACTAGATGGCCAACCCCTACCAGAAGATATGGCTGGTCAGGATGTTACAATTGAAAAGGACGGTAAGGCAATACTTTCTATAAATCAAGCACGCATGTATCGCTTGGTTGATTCTGATTCTTATCACTACGGAACGTTAAAGTTAAAAACAGCTTCGTCAAATCTTGAGTTGTTTGCATTTACATTTGGCAGTTGTAAGGAGGTCTAATTAAGAGCTGTATGAAAAAGACTCGACAAAGTCTTTTTTTGATTGTACGCTACCGTTAGTTCTTTCAAAGGAGGAAGAAATGCAAAGATTACCGCCAGAGTTTTGGCGTGTGTATATGCAAATTTATGATCTTGGGGTCGCGACCCTGTGGCCATATCGGAAATTGATTGATACCGTGCTCGAGTTGTCCGAGGTTCAATCAGGTGATACAGTCATTGACGCAGGGTGTGGCACGGGTAACCTGATCGCTAGGATCGCAGTTGGTATGGAGTGCGGTAAAGTCATCGGACTTGATTGGCAGCCAGTCGCGCTTGATTTCGCTAGGGCGAAAATGCTACAGGGTAGACGTGAGGTGAGGTCCGAATTTCTCACTTGTGATCTAGATAATGAACATTGGTCAGCGGCACTGCCACTTGCCGATGTCGTATTTTCGGTAAACGCGCTATACGCACTTGGGGATCCAGGCGGGTTTCTGAGAATTGCACGTGGCGTATTGAAGCCGGAAGGTCGATTGGTGCTCGTTAATCCCTTTCAACCCGATTTAGATGCTATTCAGTGTTCTCATGACATATGGCTCTCTGAAGAAGCGACTCAAGAAGATCGAGTCAAGTACGCGGAAGTAGCGTGGGCTACAAAGGTTGCAAGAGCATTCAACGATGTGATCGCAGAGGCGGTTGGGCGAAAGCAGTTACATTTTTGGCAACAAGAAAGGCTAGCTGATGAGCTAAATGCAGCCGGATTTACAGTACAGTCAATGCACCAAGTCTATGCGGGCACTTCTCTTCTCGCAGTCGCATTGAAGTGATCTGATTTGACCGCGCTTAACTAGCGCGGTTTTTCTATGAGCATATTCAGCGATTTTATTATTTTGTGGTATCATCTTGCAGTTGCTTTAACACACCATTAGGAGGAGGGATGGATACCATGGAACGTTGGTCGATTGGAGGGGTAGACTTTTTTGCCAGACCCGTAGCAACGGAGGATGAAAAGAACACATGTCTTCGTATGCGTTTCGATACATTCTGCATCCAGAGGAGTCGTCTGCCAAAGGCTGACTATCCTGATGGACGCGAAATCGATGCATATGACGGTCATTCTATCTTGTTCGGTGACTGGAAAGAGTATCATGGTGAGGTGGAGTTGGTCGGAACGTTTCGCTTGACTCCATGCCACCTTGGATATTTTTTGAAGGATGGCATCTTCGGCGATCAGAGGTTTGTGCTGCCGGAAATATCTGGAGGAGAGGAGGTACGGCTCGACACAACGGCAGAGGCCTCACGTCTTGTAGCTCCGTCTGTTCAACTGGATTCTGGCAAACGCGTCCTTGTTTCAATGTTGCTATTCAGTGCATTGCTTCGTAAGAGTAACGAACTAGGTTTGCGCCACTGGGTTTATGCGGCAAACCCTAGGCAGGTGGATAATATGCGCCATGATGGCTGGAAATTTGAAAGGCTTATAAATGGAACCCATGAATACTATGGGGAGGAGGCTGAAGCAGGTATCCTTGCGCTTCGCGACTACGACTTCGTTTGTCGCCGTCTTGCACCTTAGCTTGGTGAAGCACTCACAGGATGTATGTGAATATATCCTGTTTTTTGTTATACTAACAATAAGATAATAAAATTATTAAGGAGGAACCAGCCTCCGTTGAAGTTTATGTTTCAATGGATCACTTTGTTAGAATTTTTTACTTTCCTAGCAGGAGCTATAATTGGTATTTACGTGTTGTCGCGTGATTCAAAGAATCCCATTCACCAGGCTCTAGCCGTAGCCGCTCTTGCGATGGCTGGTTGGAACCTATCGATCTTTTTATTGTTAAACCATCTAGTGCCTCCGTTGTTTCCTGCATATCTATCTTTTTCTTTCGGTGCGCTCGTTATTGCTTCTTTTTCTTGGTTTGTTTTCCTTTTTCCACGCCCTATACGTTTTTACAAAAGGATTACAATTTTTTCTTGGATTTTAGGCTTAATTTTCATAATACTTCCTTTCATTCCTGCGTTCTTAGTGAACCCGGAGATCGTTGAAGGACACATCGTTGCGGATTTCAATCCAACACTATTGGGTCTCTGGACGTTATACTACACTGGGTATTTTATTGTTATCCTTATTCTATTGCTTGTTCGTACATTAAAAACACAAGGAGTAGATAGAAGTAGGATGTGGCTAATGATTACAGGATTCCTTCTATACTTTATACCTTCAGTTATTACTAATTTATTACTACCTGTACTTTTTAATGATTGGCGCTTTAATAATCTTGGCCCGGTTTTTACAATATTTCCAGTTATAATGCTCTCATATTCGGTTTTGAAATATCGCTTGATGAATATGCGCTGGATTTTTGGAAAGGGCGTTATTTATTCCTTACTCGTGGGAGTGACATTGTGGATTATTGTCGGTACTTTGTTTTTACTATCTAGCCTTGTAAAGACAGAGTTATCGATTTTTATAGCTGTAGCCGGGGTGGTTTTCTTATATAGACCCCTCTATCAATGGCTTAATAAGATATTGTCTAAATTAATGCATGGCGGTAGGTATAATCCGGAAGAGGTTGCAAGAGGAATCTTTGACGATGCTCGGAGCACTGTAGAACTTAAAGAGTTAGTAGATTTAATTACAGCAAGCTTATACGAATGTTTCTTGCCTTCTGAGTACTCCTTCATAGCATTTCGTCCAAGATCAACAGACATCTTGTATTCGAAGGATGTCGGGATGCACATACAGTCGCGCTATTTAAAAGACATCATAGAAACCATCAAGACTAATAAGTACGGCATCGTGGAAGTGAATGAGCTCGACTGGCAGGTAAAATTTGGCAAAGATAATAAAATTAAACGACGTGCTGGCAAGCAACTTGTAGCGTTGAGGGACGCTGGAATAAATGTAGCAATTCCATTCACTATAGATTCGCGAGTCGTTGCACTTTTCATATTGGGCGAAAGGAAAGTTGATAAGGTTTTGTATAAAGATGATGTTCAATTTCTAGACATGATTCGTTCAGCTGTGGCACCTGCTATTGAGAATGCCGCAAAGTATGCAGAAATTAAACATCTCTACGATGAACTAGCCAGTCTGGACAAAGTAAAATCAGAATTTATCGGCGTTGTGTCTCACAGGTTTAGAACACCGCTTTCCGCAATTAGGTGGAATCTAGAAGCCGTACTCGATACCTATGGAAAGAGCTTGAGTAAGGAAGCTAAAGAGGGCTTGCATGACGCTCATGATCGCTCACTATTTCTTATTAGCACACTGGATAGGTTGTTCGATAGTATTGCTATAGAGCGAGGAACCTTTAAGGTTAAGGGAGATACTTTTTCTGCTCGCACAGCTTTTGAGCCAGTATTACAAAAATTCCAGGAAAAATGCACGAGAAGAAACATAAAGTGTAGTTTTAAAATTTCACCAATCAAAATGTTTGGAGACGAACAAAGGCTTGTATCGGTTTGTGACAGCATCATTTCAAATGCACTGCAGTACACGCCAAAAGGCGAGGTTAAATTTGATGTAAGCAAAGAGGGGAACAACGTTCGCATAACAGTATCGGACACAGGCATTGGTATACCTAAAAATGATTTAGATAAAATTTGGGATAAATTCTACAGGGCTAAAAATGCAATATTGACCTATACCGATGGACAAGGGCTTGGTCTTTATTTAGCGAAGGTAATTGTAGATTCTCACAAGGGTCACATTTCAGTAGACACAGAGGTGGGCAAGGGCACTACATTTACAATTACATTACCGGGCAAGTCTAAGAAACATAGTGTAGCCAAAAAGTAAGATTCAAAACACGCTCGTCTTGACACGAGCGTGTTTTTTTTATATGGTATAGCCTTATGCAAGTTCGAAATGTATACATGGATCATGCAGCTGCAACCCCGATTGACCGCAAGGTAGTCGAGGTTATGTTGCCTTTTCTAAATGAAAGCTATGGTAATCCATCGAGTTTTCACTCAGTTGGGAAGGTGGCGTCTGACGCTATCCTGAACGCTCGCTCTAGCATTGCGCAAATTCTTGGAGCTCGTGCTGACGAAGTTATTTTTACGTCCGGCGGTACTGAGTCTGACAATTTAGCAATTCTAGGTTACGCTAGAAAGAATAAGGATTTTGGGAAACATATAATTACTACCAAGGCTGAACATGAGGCAGTGCTTGAATCTTGTGCAGAACTTGAGCGCGAAGGTTTTGAGGTAACCTACTTAGATGTTGATGAGTACGGTATGGTAACTGCCGATCAAGTAGAAGGTGCGCTTCGAGATGATACTATTTTGGCATCTGTGATTTATGCAAATAATGAAATTGGCACCGTGAATCCTATTCGTGAAATTGGCGCTAAGATTCAGCGAGCGAGAAAGGGATCTGCCAAGAACTTTCCTGTGCTACATATCGACGCATGTCAGGCGGCCAGCGCGCTTGAGCTCAACATTCAAAAGTTAAATGTCGACATGCTCACGCTCAACGGTTCAAAAATTTATGGTCCAAAGGGGGCGGGCCTGCTTTACGTGCGGCGTGGCATAAAGTTACAGCCTTTGCAATTTGGGGGAGCGCAAGAGAAAAGAGTTCGTCCAGGAACAGAGAACGTTGCTGGCATTGTAGGGCTTGCCAGTGCGCTTCAGATTGCAGATGATGGTCGCGTGCAGTACGTTCAGAAAACGACTGAGTTGCGAGACAAATTAATCAATGGTATTTTAAGTTCGATTTCAAAAACTCGACTTAACGGACATAAAACTGAAAGACTTCCAAATAACGTGAATATCTCTTTCATGGATATCGAAGGCGAAGCGCTTTTGCTTTACTTAGATTCTAAAGGAGTTTACGTATCGACTGGTTCTGCTTGCACAAGTCAATCGCTCGACCCAAGTCATGTGATTTTAGCGCTTGGCATGCCATATGAAGTTGCGCACGGCAGTATTAGATTTTCGCTTGGCAGAGATACAACAGAAGAAGATGTCGATTATGTTCTTGAAACCTTGCCTCCGCTTGTAGAAAAATTGCGGAAAATTAGTCCGGTCAAAGTTGATGAGAAATATTATTAATTATATGGGGAATCATTCATCAAAATCAAAACCTGGCACAGGAGGGGACGTCAGTAGTCATGATAAAACTCAGTCTTGGTTTTATAGTGACATTGTTAAGGATCATTTTTTTAATCCTCGTAATTTTTTGGATCGTGAGCCCGAGGAGGGAGAGTTTAATGCAGTCGGTAAGGTTGGCTCACCTGCATGTGGCGATGAATTACGTGTTTGGCTTTTAGTTGACTCTTCTTCAGAGCAGATTAAATCATTCAGATGGAAAACGTTTGGCTGTGGCTCTGCTATTGCAGCAACATCTATGATTTCAGAAATGGTACTAGAAAATGGAGGTATGACTTTGAGCGAGGCCCGCACTATTAAGCCACAAGATGTTATGGAGCGCCTTGGCGGATTGCCTGCACGAAAATTCCATTGTTCTGTACTATGCGATAAAGCATTGCGCGATGCGGTTAATGACTACTATCGCAGAACTGGACAGTTTGATAGAATTGCAGTCGAGGCCACGCGAATTATCGATCCAGTGTCTCGTGTAACTGACCGCGACATTGAAGAAGCCGTACTAGAAGGCGCTCAAACACTTGAATTAGTCCAACAAAAAACTAAAGTTGGAATTGGGAATCCAAGTGTGCTTCCGGCTGTAGAGGAGCTGATAAAATTCTATAGGGAAAAGTATTTCGGAGGCGGGCCGCAAGAGTAGGCATTCAGTAGCCAGTAGTTTGTTCGTAGGACTTTAGACCTTCTGACATTCTCCCCAACATAACCTAAAACCTAATCCCTAAAACCTATAACCTAATAATATGAAACTCACAATCAAAGTAGACCCAGATCTATGCATTGGCGCAGCAAGTTGCGTTACAATCGCTCCAGACACATTTGAGCTTAACAATGAAAATAAAGCAGAGGTGCTCGATCACGGGCAAGCACCAGATGGTCCTCAGTATGAGCGGACGGTCGAGGTTACGGAAGAGGAAAAAGAAATAATGATTATGGCAGCGCAATCGTGCCCAACTCTTGCAATACTCATTTTTGACGAAAGCGGTCATCAGCTTTACCCTGAAGTCTAATTATGACCAAGTATTTAATTATCGGTGGGGGTATTGCCGGAACTACGGCGGCTGAACGAATAAGAAAGCTTGATCCCACAGGAGCCATTACAATTATTGATTTAGAACAGCACCGGCTTTACTCGCGGGTGTTGCTTGCTAAGTATGTCGAGGGTCAAATTGAGCGCGAGAAAATCTTTTTAAAACGTGAGCAATGGTATTCGGAACAGAATATCGAACTAATGAGTGGCGTTGAGGTTGTGAGCATTGATGCTAAGAATCAATTTGTGTTAACAAGCGAGGGTCGCGAGCTACCGTATGAGAAGCTGTTGATTACAACTGGCGGAGAAGTAAAACTATTGCCAGAAGATTTAAGAGGCGTGTCTTATCTGCGCACGCTGGACGACGCTGACCATTTGATTAAGCTCATTGCCGAGTTAAGAACATTGCCAAGTGATCAGCAGGCGGCTGCAATTTTTGGCGGTGGTTTTATTTCACTTGAGTACATCAATATTTTTGCACATTATAATATCAACACTACAATATTAATGCGTTCTCTGGGATTTTGGTCGCGTGTGATGTCTAAAAGCACGCAGGATATATTGTTGTCGCATGCTGTAGCGCGGGGCATGGCAGTTAAGTTTGAGGAGCGTGATCTTTCTTTAATTGGTAAAAATGAGATTGAAGGACTTGAACTAAAAGATGGCTCAATCCTTCCTACTAGATTACTAGGGGTTGGTATAGGCCTTGAAATGAAGACTAAAATATTTCTCGATGCCGGGCTCGAGGTTCAAAATGGGCTTTTAGTAAATTCATATCTTGAAACAAACCTGCCAAATATTTATGCAGCAGGAGATATTGTAGAATTTCATGATGTAATTGCTGGTAGGCGTTTGCGTGCAGGCAATTGGATGAGCGCCATTATGCAAGCGCGTGCGGTAGCAAGCACTATGACTGGGAAGCGAACAGAATTTAGGCTTGTATCTTCTTACTCGGCTTCTTTACTTGGTATGCAAATTGTTTTTGTGGGCGATACTAGCCGTGAGCATGCGGATGAAGTAATCCAGCATATTGAAGGAGATGATCATGCAACCGAGCTGTTTGTTCGAGGCGGTAAGTTGGTTGGAGGCATAATGGTTGGCGATACAAGGGAGCGCCAAGAGATCACAAAAGCGATTCAAGAGGGCGGAATGCTATAATGTACAATTGATCCAAGGAACTGTATAATGTCGTCATAAATCTTGGCGACTTTTTATGATTCTAGATAGCGAAGCAACTTACAAAGCCTACGATAAAGAACAGATCGGTCTTGGTATTCGGCGTCTTCCAGAGCAAATTGGTATTGCCTGGGACGGCACTCGAGCTCTTAGTTTGCCGGCAAATTATAACGGCTGTACGAATGTTGTGCTCGTTGGTATGGGGGGCTCTGCGCTTGGATCACATATTTTGGAAAGCGTATTTTTTAGTCGTATTAAAGTGCCATTTACAATTGTTCGTGGTTACAGCGTGCCTGCGTCGGTTACTAGTAAAACACTGGTAATTCTTTCAAGCTTTTCCGGATCAACCGAAGAAGTATTATCTGCTGCGATCGAAGCAAAAAAAGTAAAGGCAAAAATTAT
>JAUYIW010000009.1 GCA_030688135.1 Candidatus Uhrbacteria bacterium
GCGATCAAAGATAATATTTTAGTGAAAGGCCATGTTGCGAGTGCTGGATCAAAAATGCTTGAAAATTACACTGCAACATATGACGCTACGGTAATCCAAAGGTTAAAAGATGCCGGTGCTATTATTATTGGTCGAACTAACATGGATGAGTTCGCAATGGGATCAAGTACTGAGACCTCGTTTTGGGGCAACACTGCAAATCCATGGGACGTATCAAAAGTACCGGGTGGGTCTTCAGGAGGTTCTGCCGCGGCAGTAGCGTCCGGAATGGTGCCGGTAGCGCTAGGTTCTGATACAGGTGGATCAATTCGCCAACCTGCCTCTTTGTGCGGAGTTACTGGCCTAAAGCCAACTTATGGACGAGTGTCGCGTAGTGGATTGATGGCGCTTGCTTCAAGTCTGGATCAGATTGGAGTATTTGCAAACACCGCAACAGATGCTGCGCTTATTTTGGAAGTTATTGAAGGTGGTGATGAAAAAGATGCAACATCGCTTGATCTTCCAAATAAAACTGTAACTGAGTTAATCAATCCAAGTGTTGAAGGTTTAAAGATTGGTGTTCCAAAAGAATTTTTTGTTCCTGGAATGGATGATGAAGTCAGGGCTCGAGTTGAAGAGGCGATTGAAGTTCTTAAAAGCCATGGAGCCGAAATCGTGGAGGTCAGCCTTTCTCTTACAGAATATGCTTTGCCAACATATTATATTATTCAACCTGCAGAGGCTAGTTCAAACCTTGGGCGATTTGATGGCATTCGTTATGGTACTCGTGCTGAATCCGATAAGCTACAAGAAAGCTATGTGCATGCGCGTGGTGAAGGTTTTGGTGCTGAAGTAAAACGTCGCATACTTTTGGGGACTTATATTTTGTCTGCAGGTTACTACGACGCATATTACAAAAAAGCTCAAGCTGTAAGGACGGCTATTCAAAATGAGATGAATGATATATTTAAGGAAGTTGATGTTATTTTAGGGCCAACATCACCAACAGTTGCCTGGGACATTGGAGAAAAGTTTAACGATCCAATCGCAATGTATTTAGCTGATATTTTCACAGTTACTGCAAATATTGTTGGCGCGCCGGGTATTTCTGTTCCGTGTGGGTTTGCACATAACCTGCCAGTTGGTTTGCAAATAATGGGTAGTGCGCTAGACGATGGTAAAGTTTTACAAGTAGCCGCGGCATTCCAAGAGTTTACTGATTGGCATTTGAAGATACCTGACGGGTCAGTTCACAGTTTATAGCTGCAACTATACGCTACTATCATGAATTTCTAAATTCGAATGCGGACGTCTCTAAGAGACGTCCAATTGCGGAAATAAAGTTTTCTATGAGAAAAGAATCATTTTCAAATGATGAGATATATCATATTGTGACTCGCGGAGTTGAAAAACGTCGAATTTTTTTGGACGACAGGGATTTTAAAAGGTTTTATTGTTCAATGTTTCTATTTAACGATGAACATTACTCAAATCCGGGCGGGAGGACGGATGTACCATGGAATGACATATTGCTAGCCTCAAATGAGGTATTAGGCTGCTTTAGGAGTCCGTATGTTAAAATTATTAGTTTTATCTTAATGCCTAATCACATACATTTAGCGTTAATGCAGATTTCTGAAGATGGAATCTCAAAATTCATGCACAAGCTACTGATGGGGCATGCGCGTTATTTTAATCTTAGACATAAGCGAGTAGGAAGGCTATACCAAGGTATCTTTGAGGCAATATTGCAAGAAGAAGAGGCACAGGCTTATCATTTGCCGAGATATATACATTTGAATGCTCTAGATCTAACTGATTTTAATTGGCGAGATGGAAAAGTAGATAAATGGGAAGATGCAATGACCTACTTAAATAATTATAAGTGGTCCAGCCATTCAGTGTATATGTCCAGGGAACAAGAACTTCCGGTGGTAGACATTGAGTTTATTCTTGAGAATTTTCCACTTCAATCAGATTATATTAGTTACCTGATGGAATGGTCTAGCCGCAAATGGACGTCTCTTAGAGACGTCCAAGACGATAAATAAAGTATATGTCTCTTAGAGACGTCCAGGATATGATTCCATATTTTGAATGGACAACTATTGCAATAGGCCCGCTAACCATTTACGTTTGGGGGCTTTTTGTGGCGCTTGGCTTTATTGCCGGTTCGCTAGTCGCTGGGTGGATGGCGCGTAAGCGCGGACAAGATTCAAAAGTAATTTATGATTTTACAGCTTGGGCAATGGTCGCAGGCTTAGTTGGCGGTAGGCTCGGCCATGTTTTGCTTTATGATCCAGCTTATTACATGGAAAATCCAATTAAGATTTTCTCAATTTGGGAGGGCGGCCTTTCTGTTTTTGGAGGATTCATTGCAGCTGCTATTGTTGGTGTTATTTATTTTAAAACAAAGAAGCTTAATGTTTGGGCATATGCAGATTCGGCTATTTTTGGACTTCCAGTGGGCTTGTTTATTGGAAGGATAGGTTGTTTTTTAATTCACGATCACCCTGGAACTGCTACTAATTTTATTCTTGGGGTTGAATATCCGGATCAAATTGTCAGGCACGATCACGGGCTTTATCTTTCATTGAATGGTTTAGCACTAGCCTTGGTGTTTCTTTGGCTTTCAAGGAAGAAGCAACCAATTGGTGTATATTTAGCCGTATTTTCAATTTGGTATGGCGTTGTTAGATTCATGTTGGACTTTTTACGTACAATTGATGTAAAATACTTCAGTCTTACACCAGCTCAATATCTATCCGTCGCACTCGTCGTATTTGGCGTGTGGATGGCAATAAAAACCAAGAAAAAGTAATAATATTCTTATGAATGAACCAAAGAGAGGTTTTTTTGACGGAAATCCAAAAATGCTATTTGCGTTTGGACTAGTCACAGGCGTTGCGTTAACATCAATTTTAGGAGGAAGTATTTCACTTCCAAGCTTTGCGTCAGGAGACGGTAATTCAGTTGTTAGGTCGTTTGATACTGCCGACACTGCAGACACTGGCGATTCCGCAGATACGGGGTCGGTAGCAGTTCTTGCTCCAATAACCGCAGATGAACATATTAGAGGAGATATTCAGAATGCAAAAGTAGTTCTTGTTGAGTATTCCGATTTTGAATGTCCATTTTGCGGACGTCATCATCCAACTATGCTCGACATTATGGATAATTATGGAGACGATGTTGCTTGGGTGTACAGACACTTCCCACTCTCATTCCATGCAGAGGCAGAGCCAGCAGCTTTAGCTTCTGAATGTGCGGCAGAGCAGGACAAGTTTTGGGAGTTTGCTGACGTCATGTTTGAAAATCAGGATGAGTTAAGCGATGAATTGTATCTTACAGTTGCTGGTGATATTGGATTAGATGTGAGTGCCTTTACAGAGTGTTATGAGTCGAATGCTTATTCAGCAAGTATTGAAGAGGATTTGGCAAGCGGACAGTTAGCCGGTGTGCGTGGTACGCCAGCTACATTTGTAAATGGCATAATGGTCTCGGGTGCCGTGCCATACGATACACTTATTGACATCATTGATCAGGCATTAGCAGAATAGTATTGTGAAGTTGTAAAATAGGATCTATATTGGACTGTTCGTCGGAACAGATCTTAAAGAGATCCTATTTTTATTTTGAAAATTAAAACGGGTAAAGAATTTACCTTTACCCGTTGAGTTGCTGTTCATGATACGCCACTAGGTTGTCTAGCGACACCATATCAAGTTAGCAATGTCTTGATTGTCGTCGTACTCGGCGTTTTGGTCAAGCCGGTCAAGCAGCTCGCGCTTAGTGATATACTTAAGGCTAAGTGCCCTCATTACATTCCGTAGACTTAGATGTGCGTGCTCAAGACAGCGTTCCGATCTATTGTAGTATTTGCTAAGACCGGATTGTTCAAATATTGTTTCTATTTCTTGCAGTCCCTTTGGGTCGTCGTCCAGTAGTCCGTAGTAGAGACAAATAGTCTGTTGACTAATTGGGCGCATAAGTCTGGACGATGAAATACATGCCATTGTGATCTCCCACTCTTCTTTTTTCGTAACCAGTTCTTCGGGCGTTTCTTGCTCTTCTTCGCCACCACACAGTGCTATCCACCCGGACTCGAAGTTTCGTGCGCGAGTTTCAGACAATGGCTTTTCAGATATTTCTACAGAACGCATGAACGCAACATCTTCAGCACAGGAAGAATCGCTCATGGGCGCTCGTCCTGAGCGCATAATCAGCATATCTGCGCTTATTCCAGGGAACAAACGTCGCATGAACTGCGCGTACTCCTTATTGCTAGGTACATAACCACAGTATCGCAGAAGTTGCTCTCCTCGACCTGTAAAAAGGTCGTGTTGGAAAGTCAGTCTTCGGAAACTACTGAACTGCGGAAGCCATTTATCAACTTTAATTCCGCTTGCGATTACTTCGCGAATTTGCTCAAGGTCTCGCGGGTTTAGCTTGTGCCTACCCGTGCCGGCCTCAAGTAGTACTCGAGTAGCAACTTCCACTTCTTCGACTGCGGTTTTTCCACGTCTTTTGATTGCCTTTTCTGCCTGTTTCGCAGCTTGGCTCTTGAGTTTTACCTCAAGCTCTTCAAAGCCATGGATTTCGATCGATGCGCCGAAAAGATCTTGCGGGAAGATTGGAATGCCTGGCAGGCGTGCAGGAATCAACATATAGATCCGCGCTTTCTTTCCACCCGCTGTCTTTGTCATTGGTCTGAAGAATTTTTGCTTGCTTCGAACAAACGACTGACTTGGATCCATGTCGATCAGCAAGCTACAATGTGGCGAGTTCCAGCCTTCGGTCAGAACGCGCACGTTGATCAGTGTGTCGATCGTGCCTCGCTCAAATTTTAGAAGGAGCTCTCTGCGCTTGTCTCTTGTTGTTTCTTGCAGAATCAACCCCGGAGCTTTGCTTCCTTCCGGCTTGTGCTCCAAGAAGTACTTGTGGCAGTCATAGGCTTGCTGACGCGTTCTGCAACAGATAAGCGCAGGACTGCGTTCGTTCTCCTCGGTAGTATACCGGAAGATTCGTGCGGCTTCGAAAAACGGAGCAGTCGACATAATGCGACCAAGCTCTTCGCTGTCAAAGTCTCCGGCCACAAGCCGTACACTCGAAGCGTCTGCATCGACTTCCACAACCCACACTTTCAGATCTGCCAACAGGTCGAGCTCAACAGCTTCCTGAAGGGTGATCTCGTGGATGAGAGTAGGGAAGAATCGCGCAAGCGCTCGCTGTTCGTCGTAGTCAGGAGTTGCCGTGAGGGCGATACGAATCGCAGACGCATGAAACGCTTGCTCGATCATTTCCTGCCTTTCGTTCGACATTGAGTGGTGCGCTTCATCGAGGAAAACAATTGTAGCGTCTTTAATGCATTTAGGAACTGCGTCTTCCTTATGGCGCAGTTGCATAATGGCATAGGTTGTCACAATGACACCGTGGTGCACGATACGCTTTTCTTCGCCGTAGTACACGCCAACCCTAATAGTTGGAAGATGCCTTTGCAAATCTGCGGCCGCCTGATCAACCAGAGTTGTCGTAGGAACTATCACGACAGCGGTTGCTCCGCTGCCTGCGATTGTTTCGCCGATGATTACAGTCTTGCCTGTACGCGGAGGCTGAATGATCCTACCGTAGTTTCTGCGCTCCATAGACGCGGTAGAGTCATAGGTTACGCAATCGCTCATAAAACGAGCGATATCTTCAAACACTGCCACCTGCTCGGTACGAAGACGCATTGCCGAATCAACAACTCGCGAGCCTTTGGTTGACTCATCCATGCGAGTAGCGGCCATTCGCACGCGTGCCTCGATAGACCTGTCCTCAATGTCTGCCTCAAGATTGTGCAGTTTTTGGATGCGTCCTTCAACGCCTACTTCGATACGCTTGGTAACTGCGCCATCGCGTCTGCGAATAATAGTGCGTTTTCCGCGAATTACCGGTTTTTGTCCGGAATTTGATCCGCCTGTATGGCTCATTCTTTTATCCTTTTTTTGAAAGATCTTAAATTTCCACAATGTGCGGAAACACTATAAACTAGCAGTATTTTGGATGTTTGTCAAGAAAAACCGCTATAATTTGCGGTTTATTTGGCTTTTTAATTAAGATAACACTATGATCAACTTAGAATATACCACCGAATAATTTATTATTATCTTTTTTTACCGATGTATCCTCAGTAGGAACCTCTTTATGGACAGGGGGATTTGTAGTAAGAATTTGATCCGGAGTTCCTGTTGTTGCTGTTCTACCTTGCGAATTTTGAATTGGATTTAGAGGTTCTGCACCGGCAACAGAACGAACCCATCCTGCAACACGAGTAGCCTCACGTTCTACTGTAGGGCCATCGTATTCACCGGCATGCGCGCTTGTTCCTTGATAGCTGGCTTTTTTTTGATCAAGGTGCAAATTAAAAATAATGGTATCACCTTTATCCTGAAGGTACATATGCATTCTTGGGTAAAATCCACTTGTTAGGCGTAAAATAAAACTGTCTTCATTTGTGTTTGGATCTCGAAATGGAGAGTACCCGGCTTTTCTGAGTACGTCTAGTGGGTTTCGAACGTCTTGAGTTTTATATTCAAGTTTCATATGTTTGCCTTAACAGAAACGGTTTGATAGAGTTTGCGTTTTTCCAGCTTTTTTAATCGATGCAGAAGTTCGTGACTCACAATAGAAATCCCATGATCGGCAACGCTTTGTACTGGCAGTTCTGCGTTTACTATGTAATCAGCGTATTGTTTTGAAGGCATAATAATTTCTCGCGCGCTTGGTATCATGATCTGATGTAAATATCCTTCTTCAACCCAGGGCTGACGCATAATCCTACGTTTAATTTGACTGTCTTCAGATAAATTAAAAAATATTTTTAAATCCAGTAATTCGCGTAGCTCCGGATTAACAAGTGTCATAAATCCATCAACTAGCATTATTTCAGCGGGGAAGACACACTTTTCTCCAATTTGACGATCATCTTTGCGAGAATAATTTGGCACTATTGCATGTTTACCGGATTTTAAATCGCTCGCCGCCCGGATTAAACCATCCCACTTAATGCTATTCGGATGATCCCAGTATATCCAATTTTTGAATTTTGGCACGTCTTCAATATCTTTAAAAAAGTCGTCAAGCTTTAAGCGCGAAACGTTTGCAAAGGTTGATTGAATAAGTCGGCAGAAAATTGATTTACCACCACCGCTCGGTCCTGCTATTCCAATAAGATACGGTTTCATATAATCATATTATATCAGTATAGATTGGAATATAAAAATGGATCATACGCAATTTGGGTGGAAAATACATAGAGGCCAAAGGTTAGCTCAATCGGTAGAAGCGGCGAAGCTCTTGCTTTCTACCATCTCGAACCCGACTTAACTTTCTGCTGTCGGGTGAGAGATCTTTCGAACCCCACCATCTCGAGGAGCTTGCAATCCACGACGAGAGATCTTTCGCGGTTCGCTGAGATCTCCGAAAGATTTCTCCTCGCGACCTACAGA
>JAUYIW010000025.1 GCA_030688135.1 Candidatus Uhrbacteria bacterium
CCACCAGAGTGGCCAACAATTACAATTTCACCAAGCACTGACTGCATTTCTTTAGCCTGTGTTCGAAGATCTTTGATTTGTTTTAATTTGTTGAACATATTGTTTCTTATTACTTAAATTTCAAATTTCAAAATCCAAATATCAAATTTTCGATTTGTCATTTGAGCTTTAGCATTTATTATTACTTAGGAGGCGCTCCTGGGGGCAGCCCGATATTTATAGGATTGGTTGCAGTATTTTGCATTGGCTCTGGCTCTCTTCGAACTTCAAGATTTTTAAATGATGCTCTTTCTGCGTTCCAGAACAATTTTACCATGCCTGTCGGTCCATTGCGATGTTTTGCAATGTGCACCTCTCCGATTTTCTTTTCTTCGGACGATAATTCATCTGGTTGATAGTTACGGTCGGCAGCTTTTCTATACAAAAACATTACTACATCAGCATCCTGCTCAATAGAACCTGACTCACGAAGGTGAGAGAGTTTTGGTATTGCAGGTTTTGTATTTTCAACTGCACGAGAAAGCTGTGAGAGCGCTAGCACAGGAACATTAAGCTCACGTGCGATTTGCTTAAGCCCTCGACTGATTTCTGATACTTCTTGCACACGGTTGTCAGCTTTATTTGTCCTACCTTCCATAAGTTGCAAGTAGTCGATTACAATCATGGAAAGATTGTGTTCAGCTTGTAATCTTCTAGCTTTTGTTCGAATACTCATTATATTCGCCGTTGCTGAGTCATCAATATAAATTGGAGCGTCGGAAAGTACTGCGATTGCGTTTCCAATTCTCGGGAAGTCGTCATCGCGTTCAGATAATCTGCCGGTTCTAAGCTTCCAAAGATCAATATCGGCTTCAGCACAAATCATACGGTCTACTAATTGCTCCTTTGACATTTCGAGTGAAAACAATCCAACAGGCATATTTGTTTTTACTGCAACGTGTCGAGTAATGTCTAGTGCTAACGATGTTTTTCCAACGGAAGGTCGTGCGGCAAGTATAACCAGGTCAGATTTTTGAAGTCCCGCAAGTAAATTGTCGACTCCAATGAAGCCGGTGGGAACTCCACGTAGCTTACCTTTTTGTTTATGGAGTTCATCGATTCTGTCGAATGCATCTGCGAGAACAGAACGAATTGGTACAAAAGATTGCTTAATAAAGTTCGACGAAACGTTAAACAGTTTTTGCTCAGCATCGTCTATTAAGACATCTGCGTCTTCTGTTTCGTTATATCCGAGCGCTGTTATTTCTGAAGCTGCCTTAAGCAATCGCCTTAGCGTTGCCTTTTTTTGAATGATTTCAGCGTAGTGTGTAATGTGCGCCGCTGTTGTAATTTTGTTTGTTAGTTCAACAAGGGTTGTTCGTCCGCCAACGAGTTTTAATTGATTTTTTTCTTCCAATCTGTTTCCAAGAGTCAAGAGGTCGATCGGCTCATGCCGCTCGAAAAGTTCCACCATAGTTTCGAAGATAGTCCTATGTGAATCTCTATAAAAGTCTTCCGCTCGCACCATATCGGCTATTTTTATGAGCGCATCTTGGTCAACAAGAATGGCGCCAACTAGCGATTCTTCAGCTTCAATATTGTGCGGTGGGATTTTTTGTACAATGTTTGACATGAGCCTACATCTTAACTCATTTCTCTGGATTGGCAAGTGCATAGGGTGGGGATTGGGCTTAACGCTTGTTACTACAATTAACATTGTTTATATTTTGATATAACTTTCAGTTTTTTGATCGCCGGTTGTGGTACAATGTATCTATGCAAGAATCAAAACAAAGAATTTTTTGGCGTAGCATTCAGCCACTTGTTGGTTCTGTGATTGGGGTTGGCATTTTTGGACTTCCTTTTGTTTTTGCACAATCCGGGTTTTTTATAGCGTTAGTTTATCTTCTTGTGTTGGCGTTCGTAAACGCTGTTCTCTTACTTGCCTTTGGTGACATTATCATTAACACGAGCGGGCATCCGCGTTTCACTGGAGTTGTAAATCGTTATTTGGGCAAAGCTTGGTCATGGGTAGCAACAGTTCTAATGTTTGGAGCAACTTGGGGAGCGATGATTGCCTATATAATAATCGGTGGTACTTTTTTGCACGTTCTGCTATCACCGGTCATAGGTGGTGGATTAATCGTTTACCAATGTGTATTCTTTTTTGTGTCATCGTTTTTACTAATTGGAGGTCTTGGCTTCATCACTCGTCTAGAGGTGTTTTTTGTTCTAGCGTTGCTCGTAATGCTTTTTGTAATCCTAGCCGGAGCTGTTCCGTATGCTGAATTTTCAAATCTTACCAATGTAGATTCTGCCAATTGGTTTCTTCCTTTTGGTGTGATTTTGTTTGCCTTTGGAGGTCTGGCGGCAGTACCTGAAATGGCTCATGTGCTTGGAAGGCAGAAACAATTACTAAGACGTGGAATCATTGTAGGCATTTCAATTATTTCTTTTGTATATATTGCTTTCTCCGGAATCATTGTTGCTGTAACCGGCAGCAATACCTCGGAAGAAGCAATAGTCGGTCTTGGTTCGGTACTGGGAAATTGGGCAATTATACTTGGTTCGGTGATTGGTCTTTTTTCAGTGCTTACCAGTTTTCTTATTCTTGGAGTGTCAGTTATGGACACAATGATATTCGATTTTAAGCGTCGATACTTTGCTAGTTGGTTTTTTACTATTGCTGTGCCATTCATTTTATTTATCTTTGGAGCTCGAAGTTTTATACATGTAATTGGATTCACTGGAGGATTACTTGGCGGGCTTCTTGGAGTGCTTGCGATTTATACATATCTAAAAGCAAAAAAACACGCTTGTGTTCCAAAGCGATGTCTTTTAATTCCTAATTGGGTTTTATATTTGTGCGTCGCTGTATTTAGTCTTGGCGCAATTCTAACTTTGTTTGGAGTTTAGGTAGAGCCCTGTAGCTCTGTAATAAATTTTAGCTTTTCGACTCCTGAATCTCGGCTGCGCGCATAACATTCATTAGTAAGTACGCAACTGTAAGAGGCCCTACGCCACCCGGTACCGGACTAACAAAAGCGGCTTTTTGAAATGCTTCCTTGGAGGTGTCGCCAATAGTCGCATCTTCTTTTTTATTTGTACCAACGTCGATAATAATAGCTCCATCTTTTACCATATCAGCTTTTAGAAAATCCGCTTCACCAACAGCGACAACGATAATATCCGCAATACGAGCTTTGGCGGCTAGCGCTGATTCATCTCTTGGTAGAAATGATGTTGCAATTCCTTGCTCTTGCAGTATTTGCATAACGGGTTCTGCAAACACATGGCTGTTGCCAATTACCACAGCTTTCTTTCCTTTTAGCGGTTGATGTGAAGCCTCGATTAGGCGCATGACAGCTAGCGCCACGGGGGGCGCGAGAGTAGGTTCGCCGGCTCCTAGCTTTCTACGATTTTTCGGATGAAATCCATCGACGTCTTTGGATTCGTCAATTGCAGAAACAATTGTATCTTCATCTTGTTCGGGAAGCGGAAGCTGAACAATTATTCCATTTATATCATCTCTCTCGTTTAACTCTTTTATTTTTCCAACAAGTTCGTAGTCGGTAATGTGATCCGGATAGCTGAATTTTTCAAAGTAGATACCAACGTCGCGCGCAGCTTTTTCTTTTAGCGCAACGTAGAGGTGTGAGGCTGGATCATTACCTACTAAAATAACTGCCAATCCGGGAGGATGGTCGAGTTTGTCTATCCTTGCTTTTGCTTTATCGCGTATGTTCTCAGCAAGAAGTTTACCTTTTAGAAGTTCAGTCATGAGGTTGTTGTTACAAATCTACGAATTTTACAAATGTACTAATTATAAATTATGAAAATAAGTATTAGGGGATAGGTTACTGCGAATTACGGAGTATCAACCGCTAAATTCGATATTTATGATTTATCGACATTATAGTCATACATAGGAATAAATCAAGGGCTAATGTTCAAATGCAAAAAGTCACTAATGTAAGCAATAATCTATAAACTCGATGCTGGAATTATCTTGAATTACGAAACTCGCGATCTTTGCGTTCACGGGCGCCCGTCGCCCCCGACTTCCCTAGAGACCTCTCCAAAAGTCGATGAGATTGCGACGTTCGGGCTGGCGATCTCTGAAAACGTCCTAAAACGGACGTTGAAGAGGCGCCTGGGTGCCTGAACGTCGCAAGATCGCGACTTATGCAGAGGTCTCCCTACGTTTTAGTAGGGTTCACGTGGATCGACAGCCCGTTCACGCAAATCTCATCGAGTTTCGTAATTCAAGGTGGAATTATATGTAAATATACTGTATTTTTGCCAATTTATACTTGACAAAACTTATTTTTTATGCTATTATTAGCTGTTTCTTGAGACTGAATCCAAAGATAATATTTGGCGTAAGTTTCGATTAACTTCTTTACAACCCAGAAAAAATCCCAAAATTGGGAAAGGAGACAGAAATGTCGAACGAGAGAAAGTCGCAAGTAGACTTCGCAGGAACCCACCGTAAGGCCCACATTGATGATTTGGAGGGGCTGGTGCAGTTTCTGCGCCACGGTCTTTCCAGGTATTTCTTTCGCCTGCACGGTCATCCCGACCGGCGCATCCGAGTGGTTTTTTTCGAGGGCGATGCCGAGTTGGCGTCGATGGTCGACGAGCGGTCAAATGCACTGCTCTTTGGTACGGGCAAGGATAGCCCGTACAACGACCACAACCCGGACGGAAGTCGCAAGCCTGACACGTGTTGTGCCAAGCTGGTGGTGGAAGACCTCGACGTGGCTGACCTGCCTGAGAATCGGCGTATGCTTGCAGAAGTTCTACGAGCTGACACCGAGGGCGGACAGCCACATCTTTCTATGGCGAACATTGTGAAGACACTTCATAATCACGCCTACGACGCCGACCAGAGTAGCCACGACTTCCGTATGTTCAACATGTGGAAGAAATTCTCCGACGCGTACGCGCGCCGGGAACGTGGTGATGAGCCAAAGCGCACGCCTGTTGAGATCCAGGTGGAGCTCGGCGAGAACGCCGTGCGACCTGGGCGCAAGTCCATCTTGCGCCACGTGGTGATTCCGGCCTATGCGCCGGTCCGCGAGCTGATGAAGCTCTGGCTGGTCATGTTGTTCGGCAAGAGGGCGTTCTCCGACAGAGTTCGTCCGCAGATCCATTTTGTCCATACGGACGAGGATCTGAAGTTTGGCAAGGGCTCACTTGAGGAGCGCGACGACACCCTGTTCATCGGGTTTACTGGTGGACAGTTCGGCCCAGATGTAACGGTAGAAGCCGTTGCCGAAGCTCTGAAGGTCAGCAAGATGGCACAGTTGCATATGTTGCTGAAAGAGTTTGCGAGGTTCGAAGAGACACCTGAGGGCATTGAGTTCCTGGAGCTTCCGAACGCTGTGGCCGTCTTGAATAGCCATGGCACGTTGGAGGCGCATGAGGTTTGGAAGGAGGTTGCGAATATTCTCGATGCGTACGAAGCGTCGGGCGTGGCCTTCAACTCCGCCATCACTGATGGCGAGCTCGTCATGAGCGAGGTGTGCGGTGTGAAGTTCGGCCATGGTCAGAGTGACCGAACCGACCTGTGGAAGAAAGCTCACACACAAAGGGGCGCAAAGGCATTTGTGCAGAGGAACAGTGGTGGAAACGTCATTATTTTCCTCCAGCGCGAGGTTCAGCACCTTGTTCCCGGCATTGCTCGTGGACTGGTAGTGGAGGAAGCAAGGCTTTGCGGATTGGAGAACGGTGGCACAGCGCCACTGCTCGCCGAGCTCGAGGCCGTCCTGGAAGTCGGTGGAAAGCTCCCCGGAGCTCCTCACTGGCACCTTTGGGCAGAGGGTGGGTTTTTCCTGAATGGGTCCTCGACCCACGCAGAGACCCCTACCAAGCTTTCGCTCGAAACCGTGCGTGAGCTTGTGGAATCGGCAATCGTCGAAGCCACCGTTGCCCCCGAGTAGCGCGCAATATAGGGCGCTACACTAAGCCCCCGCATCGACATTGTCGGTGTGGGGGTTTTCATTTTAAGAGATTGAGACGGATCGTAAAAAAAAGATCAATGTAGATCTGAATTACCACTCTGAGCGCATGCGCCACCCTTCACATAAAGTTACGGGTGGTCCGCCGATGTAATCGTGGCGGAAAGAGTCCCTACTCGATTTGTCGAAAAGCTGACAAGAGATACCTCGCTTTGCTCAGGATGGTGGAATGCAACCAAAAAGGGCGGGGAAACCCCGCCCCTACGTAAACCTCTATTTAACCTCTCCGCTTACAGAGAGATCCTTCGTCGGCTCTACCTCCTCAGGATGTCCGGCTCCGCCGGCCACCTCAGCATTCAGATTAACCCATCTGGCATTCGGAGAGATCCGTTCGTCGAGCCCTGATGACCTTGTCGACTCTCCTCAGGATGTCCGGCAATGCCTGCCACTTCAGCGTCAGCAGTAACCCTTCCGCTACCTGGCTAACCTCCTCGCTCATCGTAAAACCTCTTCGCCTCCCGTATAACCCCATAGCAACCTGATGAACCTCTTAGCAATCTGAATAACCCCTTCGTACATCGCATAACCTCCGCGCATTCAGCTAGTACTCCAGCCCCTCGTAAAGCGGGAACTTTGCAGTCATCAGTTTTACTTGCTGTCGAATAGATTCAAGCTTTGCGTCATCTGCACGATTCATTATTGCTTCGTCGATCCATGCGCCAATTTGAGCCATCTCAGCTTCTTTCATTCCGCGTGAAGTTAAAGCTGGCGTTCCAAGTCGAATACCTGAAGGATCCATTGGCGAGCGAGGATCATCTGGAATCATATTTTTATTTACTGTAATTCCTGCTTTGTCGAGTGCCGTTTCTGCCTCGGCTCCTGTTGTGCCTTTCGGAGTTACATCTATTAAAAGTAGATGATTATCAGTTCCGCCAAACATTAGTCTATAACCACGCTCATTAAATATTCGTTCGAGAACTTTTGCATTTAGTTTTATTTGACGTGCGTATTCTTTAAACTCCGGAAGAAGCGCTTCCTTAAATGCAACCGCTTTTGCAGCAATTACATTTTCGTGTGGCCCGCCTTGTAAACCCGGAAACACTGCTTTGTTAACGGCTTTCGCATGTTTCATTTTGCACATTATCATTCCACCGCGCGGACCCCGCAGAGTTTTATGAGTCGTGGTGGTAACAAGATCAAAGATCGGTACGGGATTATTCATTTCTCCTGCCGCAACTAGCCCTGCGATATGCGCTATATCTGCCATTGTCATGGCTCCAACTTCATCTGCTATTTCTTGTACACGCTCAAAATCTATTTCACGAGAGTATGCGCTATAGCCAACCAAGATGAGCTTTGGTTTATGTTCAATCGCCATTTCACGCAAGTTTTCAAGATCAAGCTTACCCTCGGCATTGGTTTTGTAGCGTACAAAGTTATAGATTTTTGCAGACTGAGTTACCGGGTGGCCATGCGTAAGGTGTCCTCCGTGTGATAAATCCATGCCAAGCACAGTGTCACCCGGTTCAAGAAGAGCTTCATAAGCTGCGATGTTTGCAGGAGCACCGGAAAGAGGCTGTACATTTACATGCTCTGCTCCAAAAATCTGCTTTGCTCTTTCGATCGCAAGTGATTCGATCTCATCGATTTTTTCACATCCACCATAATATCGCTTTCCTGGGTATCCTTCGGCATATTTGTTTGTTGCAATTGAGCCAAGTGCTTCAAGAACAGCCATTGATACAAAGTTTTCGCTTGGGATCATTTCAAGGCCGTCTCGCTGGCGATTTAATTCAGCTTGCAGTGAATCAGCTGTTTGAGGGTCAAAGTTTCGTAGGGTCATAGATTTTGGTTACAGGTGTTAATTACGGCCCTGTCGACGTATGGCCGCATTCGTCTGTCGACTTTTTGTTCGTGCACGCAATGCTCGCGTTCGTTCAAATTTGCGAACACGAGGCTACCGGCCGAGTACGAACACTCTGCCGTCAGACGAATGACCGGCAGCGCCGACAGCCAGTCAACGAACATTAAACTGTAGGGTCTCTCAACATGTTAGGAAGATATTAAATTACCTTGAATTACGAAACTCGATGAAATTTGCGTGAACGGGCTGTCGATCCACGTGAACCCTACTAAAATGTAGGGAGAACGGGGCGACGGGCGCCCGTGAACGCAAAGATCGCGAGTTTCGTAATTCAAGATTAAATTAGCTTCAATGACTCCCTGGCATTTTACGCCTTACTGATGTAATGTGCAAAATCTGATACAATAGGCTTAGGTGTTAGGTTATGGCTGTAAGGTTTTGGGTTATAGGTTGAAATATTTAAGATTTGGAGTTTTGAATTTAGTATTCTATGCAAAAATCATCAAACGTTCATATTATAGGCATTGGTGGTATTGGAACTTCCGCAGTTGCAAAGTGGTTTTTGCATTCCGGAGCTACCGTTACAGGTTCGGATACGCACCCAAGTGATATAATTCAGAATCTTAAGTTACGTGGAGTTGATGTTCAGATTGGTCATGCCACAGCAAATGTTCCTGAAATGTGCGATCTTGTAGTTTACTCGCGTGCGGTTTCTGAGAGTAATCCTGAACGACAAGTTGCGCGCGAGCGAGGCATTACAGAATTATCGTTTGCACAGTTTTTGGGACAGCTTGCAAAGTCGTATAAAACAATCGCAGTTAGCGGAACAAATGGAAAGAGCACTACAACAGCAATGATCGCTTCTATTTTAGTTGAGGCAGGTTATGATCCTTCGGTGATTGTTGGAACTCAGGTGCCGGGTTGGAAAGATGGAAATCTTAGGATTGGAAAAGGGGATTGGCTTGTTGTGGAGGCATGCGAGCATATGGCTAGTATGTTAGAGATCATCCCAAATATTGCTGTCATTACAAATATCGAAGAAGATCATTTGGATTTTTATCGCGATATTGATCATATTCGTGAAACATTCCAAAAGTGGATTGATTGTAAAGATAAATGCGCGAACATTGTATTGAATAAGACAGACGCGGAATCTCAAAAACTAAATGCAAAGTACGTTGATAATTTTGCAGTTGAAAATCGCCACACAGAAAATGGTAAACAAATATTTGATGTGGCCGGAGTTGAAGTTATGCTTAAGATTCCAGGAGAATTTAACGCGGAAAATGCAGCGGCGGCTTTGACGGTAGCGCATATTGCCGGAGTTGTGGATGACGTTGCGTTAAAGGCTCTAGCGGAGTTCGCCGGGACGTGGAGGCGTTTTGAGCATGTTGGTGAGTGGCATGAAGCATCTGTTTACAGCGATTACGCGCATCATCCAACAGCGGTTATGGGTTCTATTGAAGCATTCCGAGAGTTTTTTCCGGATCGACGACTAGTTATTGTTTATGAGCCTCATCAGCATTCAAGAACACATGAGTTGTTCGATGATTTTGTTAGCGCATTCGATGGGGCCGATGTTTTAATTTTATCTGAAATTTACGAAGTGACTGGTCGAACTGAGAAGCACTTTGAGTCGTCTGCTGATTTGACTGAAGCTATAAATAGTCGTGGAAAAATAAGCAAGGTACTTTACGCTGCTAACCACGTTGAGGCTGAAAGTCACTTGCGCGATGTTGTCGAAGCCGGAGATGTGATTGTGATTATGGGAGCGGGGAGCATTGATGCAGTGGCGAGGAAGATTGCCGGGTGAGGCTTTAAGTACCTTGAATTACGAAACTCGATGAGATTTGCGTGAACGGGCTGTCGATCCCCGTGAACCCTACTAAAACGTAGGGAGAA
>JAUYIW010000041.1 GCA_030688135.1 Candidatus Uhrbacteria bacterium
GCGGTTCGCTGAGATCTCCGAAAGATTTCTCCTCGCGACCTACAGACTCGTCGAAATGGTAACTTTCTACTTATTAAATGGATCAAACAAATTCTAACCTGGCAGATTGGACGACTCCTCCACCCAAATTGCGTATGATCCCCTTTATATCGGATACCTCTATATCGAATACATCTATATCGAATACATCTATTTTACCTGAATATGGCCCTTAACACAAAATACTCGTCTATGGTCCGTACGGACTACAAACGAGTATTTTTGCAAAAATCCCAATAAATTATGATTTCAACTCCGCAGTATCTGCAAACATATCGAGAATCTCTTCGACTACGTCTTTGTTAAGAAACGATCCATGAAATTGATATGAGTAACCCTCATCTTCTGCTGGAATATAAAGTGTGAATGTATCGCCACTCATGTCGAGAGTGTTGACTCTAAACGCATCACGATCATCAATCGTATACTCAATTAACTCTACCGGAACAGTATCCCAATGTATCCTAGCCTCCTCAAAGGTGGCTCCACCATCTTCACCGTACTCCAAAGCCTCAAGATAAACTAAGCTGAGTCCGGTATATTCCAAAATTCCGTCTTCGTTCTCGGTCCAAAATCGTACCGTCCCACTTGATAGCATACCTCCTATCGACCTTTCTATAGAGACGCGCACGCCCTCAGGATATTCAAAGTTTAGTGTCCGTTCATCAAAAACTCGTTCGTCTTCCACTGTGACCTGCGTAACTATTTCGTCCAAACCTGATTCTTGCTCAAACTGCTGAACTAAGCTGAGCTCAATCTCTGGCGGGAAAAAAGCATCTTTAATGACTAGATATACCACCGCGCAAGCAAGTGTAACAAATGCGACAGCTACAGCAGCTGCCAAAAAATGCAATGCCTCGTGTTTTAAGGGCTCTTGCTTTACAGCTGACGGCTCAAACATTCCCTTTTTCTGATTATTTGCTTGTGGCATATATATTTATTCAACTGTTTCGAAATCAAGCGAACCTTGAATTAAATTCCAAGCAACGTTGTCAGCCTCGGTCGAATCATTATCGGAAAAAAGTACTAATACAATATAATCTTCACCCTCAAAATAAACTTCTTCAAAATCTGCTGGGCCAGCAAGGCCTGTTTCAATATGACCAGAAACTTTGGTCTTTTCCCCATTTGCAAACGATGTAGTGCTTGAGAGAACTTCAGAATAGTATTCCTGCTTGTAGCTTTCCAAACGATCTGAAATAAAGTCATCTCCATTGTTATCCGTATCAGGTCTATAAAAAGCAGAAATCACAATCGAAGCTCCTGGGCCATCACAACCCTCGCAGATATTTATTGGATCTGCATTTACAAACATAACATATTCGCTATCAAGATAATCTAAAGCATTAGTAGAGGCAATGTGCCAACCTAAAAGATAATCAAACGATGGAATATTGCTACTTCCAGAATAATGTACTATCTCACCCTCCTCATTATCTATAAGTACAGTGCCCCTTCCTTCCGGTGGAACAGTTAGAACTATTCTTTCTATATCAGAAATCTGACTCTGCATAATCCCACCGACTATTACAGAACCAAGAGCAAAAATACTAATTATAAAAATTACAACTAGGGTAAAAATTAGCTCATTCGGATTACGGCTAATAATTGAACTCAATGAGTACTTCTTTTCTTGCTGTAAGCTCTCCATAAAATGTCTATTCAATTAATGGAGTACCGTTCATCTCTGATGGAATCGGTAAACCTAAAATTTTTAATATTGTTGGTGCAACGTCGGCTAACATACCTACCGGTGGCATTAGCGACAAGTCTCCATTTGGAACATCACCGGCAATGCCAGCCTGTCCTTCAAATTGCCTACCAATAATGTAAAACGGTACAGGATTTGTGCTATGTTCTTTATCTATATCTCCTGTCTGAAGATTTGCAACCTCTTCACCGTTGCCATGATCTGCGGTTATAAAAACTACTCCATTCTTTTTCAAGACCTCATCAACTATTCTACCAACTCCTTCATCAACCGCTTCGACTCCCTGAATTGTTGCGTTAGTACTACCAGTATGCCCCACCATGTCAGGATTTGCAAAGTTCATAATAATTATATCATAATTATCAGTTTTTAATTCGCTAATAACACGGTCAGTAAGTTGCTTCGCAGACATCGCAGGCGCTAGGTCATAACTCGCAACCTTTGGTGAAGGAATTATGGCGCGATCTTCATTTGGAAATGGATCTTCCCGCGTTCCATTAAAGAAAAATGTAACATGAGCGTACTTTTCAGTTTCTGCGATATGAAGCTGGACTAGGCCAGCGTTTGAAAGCACTTCCGAAAGGCAGTTCAGAATCTTTTCAGGCGCAAACGCTACATTAACCGGAAGTCCCTCTTCGTATTCAGTCGCAGTAGTAAATGCCAGATTTTCAATATACTTACGCTCGAACTTATCAAAAGACGGCAAAACAAACGATTTTGTAATCTCGCGGGCGCGATCTGGACGGTAATTAAAAAATATGACAGCATCATTTGACTTTACGGTCGCAATGGGTTCTCCGTTCTTGGTAATCACAGTTGGCACAAACTCTTCGTCGTACACTTCTTTTGCATAAGACGCCTTCAGAGCATCGAATGGATTTTCTGCAGTTTGCGCAGACTGTCCAAGGGCGATAGCATTGTATGCCTTTTCAATTCTGTCCCACCTGTTGTCACGGTCCATTGCATAATACCTGCCTGACAGCGTAGCAATCTTTCCAACACCAAGCTCTTTTATTTTTTGATCAAGTGATGTTAAAAAATCGATTCCTGAATTATATAAAGTATCTCTTCCGTCTAGGATTGCGTGCACAGCAACATCTTTTATTCCCTGATCTTTAGCAAGTTTAAGAAGTGCGTGGCAATGAGTATCAACGCCGTGCACTTTACCGCCAGACACAATACCCATGAGATGCAATGTTCCGCCAGTTTGCTTCACGTGATTCGTAGCCTTTAAAAATGCCTCATTTTGAAAAAATGTTCCATCTATAATTGAGCGCTCGATGCGAGGATAAGTTTGATAATAAACTCGACCAGCTCCAATTGTTAAATGCCCTACCTCTGAATTACCCATCTCTCCCCACATTAAACCAACAAACTCACCAGACGCCCTAAGTGTCATAACAGGATACCGTTGTATGAGTCCATCAAAAACAGGAGTGTATGCTCTTGTAACTGCGTTTCCTTCTGAATCTGGTGCAACCCCAAGACCATCAACCACAATCAATACAGCAGGACGTGAACGCGCTACTGTAGACCGAGGTTCGATATTACTTTGTATAGATGAAGGCTCAAGTGACTCTTCTGTCATAGTTGTTTTATTATACCAAAAAAACCCGTTTAGGGTTAATAGACCATCAATGTATGCTACTATCAGCAAGTTTTATAAGCTAATATAAATTTTATTTTAATCACCAATTTTTATTCCACGAGAGTAAACCTTAATCGCCAAGAAACCTTGAATTACGAAACTCGATGAGATTTGCGTGAACGGGCTGTCGATCCCTGTGAACCCTACTAAAACGTAGGGAGAACGGGGGCGACGGGTGCCCGTGAACGCAAAGATCGCGAGTTTCGTAATTCAGATAAGAAAATTAACTTCGTTTGTCGTTAATAAACTAATTCTTCAGTCAATAAATCTCTGTTCCTCAATTCTTATTATCGATTAACAGCAACGGTTGGTTCGTTAGGCGCCACATACTCAATGCTCTTTACCTGTGTAAGACCAAGCATCTGCACCCTAGTGCTAACGCTATCAATTGACTGTAACTTTGCAACCTCCATATGCAAACGCTCATTCTGTAGCCGTAGGTCTTCAATATTATGATCTAAATCCCGCATTGCAAATCCTCGTGTAGCAGATACATTAACCTGCCAAATATACAAAGCCCCAAGTGCAAATGTAGCAATAATAACTGCTATATAGAGCCAGTTGGTGCTACTCACAAAAGTTCTAAATTTTGAAATTCCTCCAAACATAGGATCCTATTGTTTTTCAGCGACTCGAAGTTTTGCACTACGCGCACGCGGGTTACTCCGCTTTTCTTCAAACGACGCTTGTATAACTTTTTTAGTAATAATATTTAGTGCCGAGTTAGTTTTAAATAACTGTTTGACTAACCTATCCTCTAATGAATGGAAACTTATCACTGCGATTCGTCCTCCTGACTTTAACAGATTGACCACAGCGGGAATTCCACGTTCTATCTCCCCAAGTTCATCGTTCACCTCCATCCTTAGCGCCTGAAAGATTCGCGTAGCAGGATGGAGCCTTCCGCTTCTTCGCACTACACCTTCTACGAGTGACGCGAGTGCTGCGGTAGTTAAAATTCTATTTTTGCGTCGAGCGTGAGTAATCGTTTTTGCAATTTCGCGTGCACGAGGCTCTTCACCGTAAATTCTGAACAAGTCCTCTAATTCTTCTTGCGACCAGCTATTTACAATTGTTTCAGCTGTCAGATCCTGCGTTTGGTCATAACGCATGTCGAGAGGTCCTTCATTCCTAAATGAGAAGCCACGGGATGGGTCATCCACATGGGGTGATGAAATACCAAGGTCAAACAATGCGCTATCAATGTGTTGTAATTCACGTTGTTCTATGTTGCCAAACGAATCGTGTACGTAGGTGACGTTGTCAAATCCAGATAATGCCTTTTGGGCAATTTCCAGGTTACGAACATCTTTGTCAAAACCTATTAAACGGCCCGTTTTGCCAACTTCGTTCAGGATTAATGTCGCATGGCCACCTAACCCAAGGGTGGCATCAAGAATAGTGTCGCCAGAAGATAGATTTAAGCCGTTCAAGACCTCTTTAGCTAATACTGGAATGTGTGTCTGCATACTTTACGGCTATATACCAAGCTCCCCCAGCTGTTCGGCGATTGATTCAGCGTCTTGTTCAGTTTTGGTACGATACTCGTTCCAAGTATCTTCGTCCCAAAGCTCAAGACGCGTATTAACGCCGACAATAACAACTTTCTTTTCAAGCCCTGCGTATTTACGCAGGAACTCAGGAACTATGAATCGTCCCTGCTTATCTAAGTTCACGTCCATGGCACCCGCAAGCATGAGTCGGGCGAAGGCACGTGAATTAGCTTGCCCCAAGGGCAAACCGGCAATAGAACCTGCCAGCTTGTCCCACTCCTCCAGGGGAAGCAGGAACAACGAAGAATCTAGACCTCGCGTGACAACCGCGCCTTGCACGAGGTCATTTCGAAACTTCGTTGGGACCGAAATTCGGCCCTTTTCGTCTATTTGGTGGTTGTATTCACCTATAAACATAAACTCGCCTATGAAATAAAGAACAAGCGGTTGTCAAACTCTCCACAAGCTCAAACGAGCAAATGAGAGTCTGCCACGTCACAAAGTGTCGCGTTTCGAGCGAGGGGGCTTGTTTTGAATATTATTTCGAGGTAAAAGCGTGGGATTTTGCACAAAATACTGACGAAGATCGACGAAGCGATGCGGTAGCATCGGTAAGAAGATCTAAGTCTGTAGGTTGTGAAAATAACTGCTTTTAACCGGAAGAATATTCAGAACAAGTCCCCAAAAGGCTCGCGACACCTTATGATGGGGGGAAGTTTCCCGAACCGCTTGCATAATGGAATTATTGCCAAATACTCTTTTGAGTATAAATTTCAGAAATTCGAGTAGATTTCTTCAAAGATTTTTGAGGTCATGCCGTAGCATCATCGAAAAAATCTTTGAAGAAATATGCCGGATTTCCGGAATTTAGACCAAATAGGTATTTGGTAATAGTTCCAACAATATGAAGCTTTGGAGGCTGTTGAAAAATCTGTAAACAGATTCATTTCCCACTTTGTGCCTCAGTAACTCCACTCTACTCCACTTGAGCCCTTCCGTCAAACAAAATCTCCCACCCTACTCCACTGAAAACTAGGCGAAAACAAAACAAAAAACCTGTTCGGTTTCTGTTCTTGAGGATAAGTTATTAAATTATTTTCGCTTTACACGCGCCATAAAAACAGATATCTTTAAATATATATGACAAAACTTTTACTCGTATTAATGAAGCTGTTCGCCAAACTCATCTTCTACGCGCTTAGTAGGTATCAAAAAATTTACAGACGATTACCGGAGTGGTATTTTTTTGCGCTTGAAGGAGTGTCGTTAAATTCAGCAGTTGAGCTAATCGTAATAAAAAAATCAGCGCACGGCGAAGAAATTTTTTTAATTAGAAGGCCGGAAAACGACCCATACTGGCCAAACGAACTTCATTTTCCAGGAACGATAGTTAGATTTCACGATACTTTTGAAATCATCTTTGCGCGTCTTGCTGACGAATTAGAAATACCAAAGCTTCCAAAAGAGCCTGAGCTTATAACCGTGAGACTGGATACAAATCCCAGAGGAAGACATTCTCACCTTTTTTATAAAATTGAAGTTGCGCCAAATGCGGAATTCGCGTCAGGCAAATTCTATCCGGTAAATGACCTTCCAAGTGACATGATTGAATACCAAAAGAATCAACTCAAGGATGTGCTAAATATAAATTAGTAATTTGTGGCCTATCTTTTTGTTTGCCAAGCTCCCATATCCAGCGTAAATTTGAGCCTATACGAAGTGTTTTCGTATATTAATGAGTGTGTGTGAAATAATAAATTTTGCTATAATTAGAAGATAAAAACTAATTCTTCATTATGAACAGTCCAGACTCAAAAAAACACAACCCCGCAGAATCTATAGCAGATTTTCTTGAAATCCTTGACAAGGGTGACAAGAAAGTTACCACATTATTTGCAGCTCTAAGTCCTAGAGCAGCGGAAGGAATTGAATCATCTATTATTGATGACTTGCAGGCCAGAGAAGCTGCAAATATCCTTATACAAAATGGATTAGCCACGGAAACTGGGGGTAAGATATTTTTGAACTACGAAGCTCTGCGGAGTTTTACTCACGAGAATTAGCAAAATTTATTACAACACACAAGGATTATGAGGAAAATGCCTCGGCTCGGCATTTTCCCAAATTTGCTCCACTTCGTTCCGCAAACTTCTCATAATCCTAACGTTGGCGACATATTTTTGAAAAATTGAAGAGGGGAATAAAAGTCAGTTATACTACCATTCAATGATATAATACCTGGCAAAAGCTGTACATTCATCATCACCCCTTGGGAAATACCCCCCTAAGAAAGTAAATGATGTATAGCTTTGGCCATCACTTTTTTACATAAAGACCAATAAAC
>JAUYIW010000021.1 GCA_030688135.1 Candidatus Uhrbacteria bacterium
CCGCAACAGACGGCACAGCGTGGGATTGTAGTGGTCTAGATCTCGATGTAACCGGAACAGCAATATTGACTTTAGCTGGCACAATCGCAAGCGGATATATTCCTCAACTTACAATTGACAATATTTCAGTTGGATCGAGCGCTGCGATTTCTGGAGATGAAAAAGGATGCGAAAATATCGGTAATGGTCCAGGATATGGACCAAACGGTTCGAATATTTGTTCTATCAATACTGCGGGATACGGACAAGGAAACATTAATAACCTTAGAGGGGCTGGCGGTGCTGGATATGGAGGAGCTGGCGGAGATGGAACTTCAAGAACGGTTTATGCAAACGCTTCAGGAGACGGTGGGGTAGCGTATGGGGCTGGCCTTGTTCCAACGAAATTTGGATCTTCAGGTGGAGGCGGGGGATCGGCTGGAAAAGGGGGAAATGGTGGTGGCGTAATCAAAATTATAACAGGTAGCATTACAAACGATGGTATCATTTCTGTAAACGGAGGAGCTGGCATAAGTACGGAAGCTGCAAGAGCCGGTGGAGGAGGCTCCGGTGGATCGCTTTATATTTTAGCGTCAGGTGCTATCAATGGCTCCGGTACCTTTTCCGCAGATGGTGGAGATGGAGCAGACGCAACAACGGATAACTATAGCGGTGGAGGAGGTGGTGGAGGTAGAATGCACATCGAACATAGTGGTGGAAGCTTTTCATTTAGCAATGCTAGCGTAACTGCTACCGAAGGAGTAGGACCGGAACTAGCAGATGATGGAACAAAAGGCACGGCTTACGTTTTGAATACTTCAAGCGATACAGCTACTATTTACCATGGATTCACATACGACGACACTGACATTAGTGTAACCACACTAACAATGGATTCTTCCGCCACTAATCAGTATTGTAATTCAAGCGCTGTATCGCCTTCAATTACCGCAGGCACACTAAATCTTGGTGGGTCACTGTTGTGTAACGCTACAAATGCACCATCATTAACTTCGTTTAATTTTTCAGCATCGTCTGACTTTAATGTAGCCTCGGCAACCAACTTTGAAATAAGTACAAGAAATGCAGATGTTGACTTTAATATTCCGGCGTCTGATAGTCAAACATGGTCAGGAGTAACTGTTGCAACTCCGCCTGAAGGTTATTTTACAATTGATGACAGCGTTGCAATCACGCTAAGTAGTGGGTCAGCGATAAGCGGAAATGTACAGTGGACAAATCTCACTTCATTGACACTAGATAACGGTACTGTAATTGGAGCAAACGCTAAAGGATGCGAAAATATCGGTAATGGTCCAGGATATGGACCAAACGGTTCAAATGTATGCACTTTAAGCACTGCGGGATTCGGAAATGGAAACTTTAACAATTTACGTGGAACCGGTGGAGGCGGTTATGGCGGAGACGGCGGAGACGGAACTACAAGAACGGTTTATGCAAACGCTTCAGGAGACGGAGGAGTAACGTATGGTGCTGGACTTGCTCCAACATGGTTTGGATCGTCAGGTGGAAGTGCTTGGCTTACTCAGGCAGTCGGCGGCAGTGGGGGAGGCGTTATAAAAATCACAACCTCGGGAAATATTACAAACAACGGAGTCATTTCTGTAGATGGAGGAAACGGCGGGTCAGTCGACCCTGACCGAGCCGGTGGAGGAGGATCGGGTGGATCGCTCCATATTTTAGTTTCCGGCACAATGGATGGAACAGGTAGTTTTTCCGCAGATGGTGGGAACGGAGCAGACGGAGCAACTGCCAACTACGATGGAGGTGGAGGAGGCGGGGGCAGAATCCACATTGAACACAATGGAGGAACTTTTTCATTTAGCACTTCTTCTGTAACCGCTACCGGAGGAACAGGGCCGGATTTGGCAGATGATGGCATAAAGGGCACTGCTTATATTAAGAACACCGGAAGTAGTGCCGTTACTATTTACCATGGATTTATATATGATGACACCGATTTTACTGTGACCACGTTCACAATGGATTCTTCCGCTACTAATCAGACTTGCGGAACATCAGCAGTGTCTCCTTCTATTTCAGCCGGAACATTTAACGGGGATGGAGTTCTCGTGTGTGACGCTACAAATGCACCATCTCTAACTTCGTTTAATTTTTCAGCATCGTCTGATTTTAACTTGGCATCCGGTACCATATTTGAGATTGCAAATAGAGATGCTGATGTTGATTTTAATATTCCAGCGTCCAACAATCAAGTTTGGTCCGGTGTCACTATTCAAACTCCGCCCGAAGGTTATTTTACCATCGATGATAATATTGCGATTTCGCTAACTAATGGAACCTCAATAACAGGAAATGCGCAATGGATAAATCTAACAAACCTAACCGTAAGTAGTGGCACAGTGCTTTCGGCTGACGAAAGAGGCTGCATTCCGGTTCATAACTACATCGGGTATGGGCCAAGTCCATCTAACGTTTGTACGGCGAATACAGCAGGTTATACGACCGGAACTTTCAATAACAGCGTAGGTCTTGCAGGTGCCGGTCATGGTGGAGTTGGAGGAATAGGGACTACTTTGAATAGAATAGTTGGAGCTGTTTATGATTCAAGCGCAAATCCGGTATTATTTGGCTCTCACGGAGGTTCCGGAGGCTTATTATTTGCTCTCGGTGGAAGCGGTGGAGGATATATAAATCTTATATTGTCAGGCACGCTAACCAACCAAGGTACTATTTCTGCCAAAGGTGGCAACGGAGGCAACGTGGACCCGGACCGCGCTGCTGGAGGAGGTTCAGGAGGGTCTATTAACATAACAACCAACACTTACAACTGTTCAGGTTCCGGTACTCTTAGCGTTGCAGGAGGCGATGGTGCGGACGGGGCTACCGTAGGATACGATGGAGGAGGCGGAGGAGGGGGAATGATTCTTGTTAATTACACCACCGATTCGTCATCCGGTTGCACTCTAGCTAGCCTTTCCGCAGCTACTGTAGCGGCTGGAGGAATAGGTCCTGATTCAGCAGTTGACGGAGACGCTGGCACGCTATCTTTAGCTTTGGTAGAAGCCCCACCTCCAGAAGGTTCTCTTAATACAATTGTAGTTGTAACAAACAGTTCGCCTAGTGTTGCTAACGTAAAGATTTGTGATGACTCAGCTGATGGTTCAAGCTGTGCTAACTCGAGTACTATACTTCCGGCAATCGGTGCTGATAAAAACTTTGATATCTTTGCAGACGTAACAGATTTAAATGGTTTTAGCGACATTTCAAGCGTGAGTGGCGTATTCTACAGGTCTGGGGTAGGTTCGAGTTGTACGCCAGATAAAAATCAATGCTATACATTATCTTGTTCTGTAGACGCCATGGATGTAGGGCTTGAAACTCATAGGTATTTATGCGATGTAGCAGTTGCTTACTGGATTGACCCAACGACAGGTAGTGCAGACGATTATTCAGCACAGAATTGGGTAATGTCGATTACTGTAACCGATGTATCTTCCGCCTTTAATAGTAACACTAATACTACGGAGGTTAATGAGTTAACATCTGTATCGTTCCCAGCATCGGTTGACTTTGGTGGGCGTACGCTTGGAAGCGATACGAACGCTAGCCAAAATCAAGATCTCTTTTCGGAAAACCTTGGCAACACCGACGCTGATTTAAATGCAAGAGCTGATGCGGGCACGCTAACGTGTTCAGTTGATGGTTCTATCCCTGCTGGAAATATTAAATTTGGAAACACAGATTCAGACTACGCATCTCTTATTACAGCGCTGACAACTAGCGATCAAGAGATAGATTTGGAAGTAAGTCCATCCGACGGGGCGTTAATTGTAAGAACGAGCGAATCCACGTCTGTAAGCGGTTATTCTCATTGGGGTATTGAGATCCCATCTAGCGGAGTTGGCGGTACCTGTTCCGGCACTACAACTATTACGGCGTTTAAAGATTCCATTTAAAGTTTTTAATACCATAAAACAGCTCTGCTGAGCTGTTTTATGGTACAATACTGATATGTTTGTATTGAAAAATGAGCAAGGCAGAGCCAGAAGGGGGCAGTTAAGGACATCTCATGGGATTATTGAGACGCCATTTTTTATGCCGATTGCAACACGCGGTGCTGTCAAAACTCTAACATCGGAAGATGTTAGCGCTTTAGGCGCGCAGATTGTGCTCTCGAACACTTATCATTTGTTGTTGCGCCCTGGATCAGACGGCATTAAAAAGTTAGGAGGACTGCATAAATTTATGAACTGGAACGGGCCAATACTGACCGACAGTGGTGGATATCAAGTCTTTAGTTTGTCAAAGATCAATTCCACAGATGAAGACGGCGTAAGCTTTCAGTCACATATAGACGGCTCGCGCATTAAGTTAACCCCAGAAGGATCGATGGCAATGCAAGAAGCCATAGGCGCAGATTTAATTATGCAGTTCGATGACGTTGCAGCGGGGGATTCAATCCGAGAGCGCTATGAGGAAGCAATGGAACGTTCACTTCGTTGGGCGGAACGTTGTAAGAACTCGTACGCTAGCGGTCAAAAGTTATTTGGTATTGTGCAAGGCGGTACACACGAAGACTTGCGTGAGCGTTCTGCAAAAGGTTTAATTGAAATAGGTTTTGATGGCTATGCCATTGGTGGACTTTCAGTTGGCGAACGTCGCGAAGATTCATTCCGCATTACAAAGCAGGTAGCTTCAATTTTGCCAAAAGATAAGCCTCGCTACTTTATGGGTGGTGGAATGCCGGAAGAGATTGTTTATTATGTTAGCGTTGGTGTGGATATGTTTGATTGTGTACTTCCAACCCGTAATGCTCGGCACGGCACTATTTTTACATGGGCAAAAAATCCGGCCGAAGCTGTGCGTGAGGCGTTCGATCTTGCAGTAGACGGCGCAGCAGATACTAGAATTGCAGAAGCGCTTTATAAAAAATATCAGATTACTAAGGAAGAATTTACATTTGATACATCACCTATTGATCAGTATAACGATACTCCAACGTCGCAAAATTATTCTAAGGCTTATCTAAGGCATCTATTCAAAACTGATGAGCCGTTGGCGCTTAGACTTGCTACAATGCAAAACCTTCGATTTTACTTCCGCTTAATGCAAGAACTTCGAAACATAATCTAAAACACCCGTACTGCCGGGTGTTTTGATTTACATATCGAGATAGCAGGCCTTCAAAGCATAAGATCTATTAGAACCATAAGAAACATTTACAGTTTTCTATGTTTCCAATGTTTCCCATGAGTTTGTGTTGTTATTATATAACCCCCTCCGCAACCTGAATAACCCCTTCGCTTTTAGGATAACCCCTCCGCATCCAGAGAGATCCGTTCGTCGAGCCCTGATGGCCTTGTCGGCTCTCCTCAGGATGACGCCAGCCCCCTGACAAATCTGTCGTCACCTGAATAACCTCTCCGCCACCTGATTAACTCCCGTTCCGCTTTTCACGCGAATCTTCACGTGCCCAAACATTTTTTATAAGTTGCATTGCTGCATTAATCATTTGTATTTTTTCACGGTTGATGTTTTCATTCATGTCTGTGTGATACTTTAGTGCAAGCTCGCGGTATTTCTTTTTAATTACATCTCTTCCAGGTCTGACTTCGGAAATTCCAAGTAGAGAATAGGCACTGCGTAAATCTCCTGTTCTTTCTGCTAAGCGCAACATTTCAAGCCATGCATCGGGAATATCATTTAGGTCTTTTAGTTTTAGTTGCTGTACAATATTTTTAAGAACTTGCGCTCGTTTGTTAATTGCTCTTTCAATTGTATACGCGCTACTTCTTATTTCGAATTCTTCAAGATCAGCAATTAGCTCATCAAGCTCATCTTCGTCAATGTCCTCTCCGTTATGCTTGGCTTCAACCATTCTTCCAACACGATTTTCAAGTCGCGCAAGGTCAGTCGGCGCGCCTTCGCGAACTTCAAGGCTATTTAACGTTGCACCCAAGGATTTTAGATTACCTTGTGCAATAGCCTTAACGTCAGCATCGTGCATTTCATTTTCTAGAGCTCGAAGGTTTTCCAAGCTTTTTCGGTAGTCACTCAGCTTTTTTTGACGCTTACGCGAAGCCTCTCCAGAGTCAGAAAGTCCTGCTACAGATTCTGAACTTCCATACCATCCAAGAAGTTCTTGAGCCTCATGATACAGCTCAGAAGAAAGCTTTTCTGCCTCTCTTTCAAAAACATAGTACATTGGTTCTTTTTCGTAGTTTTCGAGTTTTTGATTTAGCTCTTCAATATCAAATATTAATTTTTCAGTTTTTGCAGGATCGACAAGCTCTGTACGAATATGATGTATGCTTGTTTCGAGGCCTTGGCGAATATCCTCAGCGCTTACATGACGACCACGGCTTGCCGCATATCCAAAGCGCGCCACCTCATCTTTGTAGAAGCGAGGATACAGATAAAAGGCTTGGGTTTTAAGTTTATTTATTCTCTCATTAAAATCTTCGCGTTCATGTTGCGGTAATGGTTTTGCATCTTGTTCGAGATAGGCAAGGCCATCAAAAATACCATCCGGATGATGCACTGGCATTCTGTATTCCTCCATTTGAGTATTGTCGAGCATTTCATACAGATCGGATTGGATGCCTGAAAGATCCCTATCAATTCGTTGAGATAGTTCTTTGCCTTCGCGAAGCTCGTGCAATGAAGGGTCGTCAATTGGATTGTGATGTTCCGTCCATTTTGGCATATGGAAGTATTATATCATCTTAAATTACGAAACTCGCGATCTTTACGTTCACAGGCGCCCATCGCCCCCGTTCTCCCTACGTTTTAGTAGGGTTCACTGGGATCGACAGCCCGTTCACGCAAATCTCATCGAGTTTCGTAATTCAAAGTATATCAGATATTCAGTTTTAAGGCTTATAGCTACTTGCTGATAATTATTCCTACTATTTAACATAATCTTTTGGTATACTACATTGCATGCAAGCATTCACACTAACAATTAAATATCTTGCAATCGACTTTGTAGGCGGTATTTTACGCTGGCCTGTTTGGTGGTACTCACGAGGTTTTATTCTTGTTGGAACGTGGGGGATTGGCTCAATCAAGGGTTATGCAAAATCCATTGCGCTTGCGGTGTGGATAAAAAATATCTTTGTACCAATGTTTGGCTATTATGATTGGCAAAGCCGGTTGATTAGCTTTTTCATGCGCATAGCTCAAATTATTGGTCGTGGCGTTGCGCTAGTCCTTTGGACAGTAATTGTATTATTTTTGCTAGTAGGTTATCTTACGCTACCAATACTAGCTTTTTTTGCAGCAATGTTTCATTTAACTGGCGGAATTTTTGGTCTATGACCGACTTAGCTCAAAATCAGACAACAACAGACAGTCAATCATCGGTGGCTGTTGGATTTCCTGGAATTTTGGTAGATGGCCGATTTTGGCACTTCAAACCGGAAATTACATCTGGCACTATTGCTGTGCGTAAGGCACATGGTGCTGTAAGGCGCGTGATCGATATTGCAATAATCGCTCTTGGCATTGCTGGACTTTTGGTTTTTATTTTAGGTGGAGCATTATCGCTTCAGGAAGAAATAATCAAGGCCGACACTTGGTGGACGCCAAGCCCAATAATTTTTGGATTTTGGCTTGCTGTTTTGTGCGCAATGTTTATGTTTTACCGAATGCTTTCTAGAAGCACCGACAGTAAAAAAGTGCCATCGCTTGAGCGAGACAAATTAGATGAAGTTACAGTTATCCCTTCGCTCGATGTAGTTGAACGTCACGAAGATATTGCAAAAGTATTAACTCCAGGTGCATTTCATACGCTCGAGGTTGCTTATGGTATTGCAAGCGACGCTAAGCATAGAGAGGTGTTGCCGATTCATATTTTTACAAGCTCTCTTGATTCGCGTTCGGTTCGCGTTCTTATGGTGAGGCTTGGAATTTCGTTTGAAGAAATGAAAGGCGCGCTTCAGCGTCGCATGCAAACAGTTCCTACTGGTGATACAGAATTCGGTTCAGCTGCACGCGAAATAGTTGCCAAAGCATTCAGGCGAGCTGCAATGTATAATCAGCCAAAGGTTACTGCAAGCGCGTTGTTTGCAGAATGTTATGCTAGTGATGAATTTTTACAAGAACTTTTATACTCACTTAACGTAGAGGCAGAAGAGCTTGAGAATGTGGTAGCTTGGATTAGGATAAGCGAACAGCTACAAAATAGACAGCGTGAGTTTTCTAGGGCCGCGTCGTTTAAATCAACAGGAACCATGAACCGCTCGTACACATCGATTGCGACACCGTTTCTCGATAGGGTTTCGCAGGATTTAACGCGCGCTGCAGCTTCTGGACATTTACCAATGCTTATTGGGCGTGAGTCTGAAATGAATCAAATTCTTCGTTCGATTGAGGGTGGCAGGCAAAGTGTTGTGCTAGTTGGTCCTCCTGGCGTTGGAAAGGATGCGATAATTGACGGTATTGCAGCTAGAATGGTTGAAGAACGCGTTCCTGCTATTTTGCAAGATAAGCGCCTTGTAAAGCTATCTGTGCCTCATATCGTAAGCGTTCAAGGTGGTGCGGGTGCTGAGGAGCGAATGCTTGTTACGCTTTCCGAGGTTGGTCGTTCGGGAAATATTGTTGTAGTAATTGAAGATGTTGATCAGCTTGTTGGTGCAGGAGGCGTTGACTTATCTTCGGTTGTTGGGTCTGAACTTGAAAAAGGCTACACTTTCGTGATTGGCACAACTACACCACAAGGATATACAAATGCAATTGAACGGTCGATCTTGGGTCAACGGTTACAAAAAATCAACATTGAAGAGCCAAACAGAAATGATGCTATTCAAATTATTGCCTCGCGTATTGGAAATATCGAAAATAAGAATTCAGTTATTTTTACCTACGAAGCTGTTGCAGGACTTGTTGATTTATCCGGTCGTTACATGCATGAAAGTTATTTGCCAGAGAAAGGACTACTGCTTGCAGAGGAAGTTGCCAATATGGTTGGCAAGCGTGGACAAGAATGGGCTAGGGTTTCAAAAGACGATGTTGCTGCAATAATTTCTGAAAAAACAAACATTCCTGTTACCGAGGTAACGCAAGAGGAGGGTGCGAAATTGCTCGATCTTGAAAAATTAATGCACGAGCGTGTTATTGGGCAGGAAGAAGCGGTAACAGCAGTTGCTTCAGCTTTGCGACGCGCGCGTGTTGAACTTAGAGCGGAAAATAGACCAATCGCAAACTTTTTATTTCTCGGTCCAACCGGTGTTGGGAAGACCGAAACTGCAAAGGCAACAGCACAAGTATATTTTGGCAATGAACAGTCTATGCTCCGTTTTGATATGTCTGAATATCAAGACAAAGCTTCAATTGCTAGATTGATTGGTGGCGCTGGAGAAGGCGGTCAGTTAACCGAGGCTGTACGAAAAAATCCATTTTCTCTTTTACTTTTAGATGAGCTTGAAAAGGCACATCCGGATATTCTAAACTTGTTCCTGCAAGTAATGGACGACGGCCGACTTACCGATGGTGCAGGTCGTACAATCGATTTCACAAATGTAATCATGATTGCAACATCTAATGCTGGCACACAATACATTCAGGATTCAGTTGCTGCAGGAGTCGATGTTGAGGTAATCAAACAGAATTTAATCGAACAAGAGCTAAAACAAATTTATCGACCAGAATTTTTAAATAGATTTGATGGCATAATGGTGTTTAAGCCACTTTCGCCAGAGGACGTAGTATCGATTGGGTACTTAATGATAGAAAAGGTTAGGTCTCGATTAGAAGCCAAGGGGATTTCTTTTGAGGCAACAGACGAAGCGATTCACGAACTTGCAAAGAAAGGCTATGATCCAAAATTTGGCGCAAGGCCTTTGCGTCGCGTTATTCAGGAAACGGTCGATAACGCTGTTGCTGAGTTTTTGTTGCAGGGAAAAGTAGGCAGACGTGACTCTTTGATTTTAGAGCCAGGGGGGAAGATTAGGGTGGAAAAGGCTGCAGCGCTTTAGGGGAAACAAAGAACCCATAAGAAACATTTGTCCCATAAGACCTTAAGAAACATACGAATTTTGGAGTTATTCCAGTGTTTCTAATGGTTCTGATGGTTTTTTAATGCTCCAGTTGACAAATTTCAGAAATAATGTTAGATTAACCGGCCGATTAAAGGCAAAATCAGTTCTTTAAACCCACAAAATAGGAGTCCAAATGGACGCCAACGCACTGGTTCGACGTGTAGATCCAGAAGAGTTTGCAACATTGGTAGTAGCCGGAAGGATAAGTGGTAGTGTTGCAGGTGCATTACTGAGTATTCCGGCAGGCTATGCCAGAGAGTGTTTGAGCGCGATGCCGGTTTTGCACCAGGCATCGATTACGAGCCAGGAGATATGCGGCGGGCTAGAAGCTGCAATGCTTCCTCTACTTTCCAAAGATGTCGCGCTTCAGACCATAATGGTTGACGTAGCAGTCTTCTCTAAAATGGATGAACTGGATAACTGGATGGATCACTTCATCCACGGTCAGAGCATCGAAGAGATCGCTGAGGCGACGGATCGTCGCACAATACGTATTACGGATGGTTCCGGAAAGTTGATCGACATTCCAATTCGGGTTCACCCGGAGCGCGTGTTGGTCTACCTGACCACGATTCTCTGCGCAGATAGTCAGTCGTGGCGCGAGGCCATGCTCGAGGCGCTAGGTCCCGAGTTTCTGGCATATCTCTTGGTTGCAGTCGAAGAGAACGTGATCGTAGTTGACGAAGACTTTATGCTCGAGTTGCGAGTAGTAGTTCCCGAGGACTACTACTATGATGCCGTGAGGTTGTCGGAGCATTTAAGCCTTGAGTCTCTCGAAGCCGATCTGATCGAGCTTCACTCTGAAGCCATGCGTGATGCGTTTGCAATTACACCTGCTATGGTAGTTAGCTCGAAGCAAACGGCCGATCAGCTGGTTTTGGAGCTCGATCTCGGTTAGTGGCCGGAAGGTCAAAACCCCGTGGGGCCTCTGGAGCAATCCGGAGGCCTTTCTTTCTCTGTTCATTTTCTGGTAATGTGAACATAGAAAGACTCATGATTATATAGATCGTGAGTTAATGCTCATTACAATTCAAATTTGGAGATAAGATGTCAAATTCACTTGTGGTTGTAAATCCGGAAGAAAGAGCTCATCAGAAATCTGAGCTTTTGCGGAACGCTCTTGAGCGACTTGCCGAACGTGGAGTGGAAGTTGAGTTTGCTAGCGCTCTTGAGACGCTAACTTTGCACGTAATTCGCAGAGAGTCATTTGACCAGCGGAACCCTAGGTTGGTGAATCGGGCAAAGGGGATTGTGATTGTCACTTTGAACCTTGCGCTTGAGTACGCCACAAAGGGTGACGTTGAAAAAGCCGCGAACGCACTTCGGAAGAACTCTCTCGAAAAGATCTTCTTGATCGGCGAGAAAAAGGTGCAAGAGCTTATTGTGCGTATTGAGAAGGTGTTTAACGCATCCTATATTCGTGTAGTGATTGATCGCAAGGTTGCTTACTACGGAATCAGTGATGCGCAAACCGAATCTAGGTTACGGGACTGGCACGATGGTCATATTAGCGATCATAACCATCTTCCACCTGCTACCATGGCAGAGATACAGCCTATCCTTGATACGCTTGATCGAGTGGAGCGCGAAATATATCTTGCGAAAAAAGTGGATTGGGATACTGTTCTTAGTCCCGTTGTCAATGATTTCGCAGCACGATTCTTTTGTCGTGAAAAACGTACGGAAAAATCAGAGGCGGGCGGCATCTGGCTCCCATTCCTTGCGTCTTTGATGGTAAATGCACTCACCGCAGGATACGGAGTCAGTGCTTCCGGTTCCTCTTACAGGCTTGGCTCAGGTCGAGGAGTTGATTTGTATCTTATGCTACAAGACTCTGCGATTGTTGAGTTTTTAGAGCTTGTGATGTTCGAGTATGAGGCCCTGCCGCGTAGAGCGCCCAGTGCCGCGGCCAAGATTGCTACGAGCGCCTTCAAAAAGCACGGACCAGAAGCCAACGTATTTTGTAAACCCTGCACTGATAAAGAGGTCTTTGAAATTCTTGCAATGGCTGCGGTCGCCATGAACGCTGTTGCTGAGAAAGTTCGCGACTTTTACATGGGAGTTACATCTGTAGCTGAGCCTACTCACACCGAGCTTGATAGATTCTGGCGTACTCAGTTGTTTATTCACTCAACCGTGAATGTAGCTGATCGTCTCATTCAGTCGAATGTTAAAGCAAAGCGTCCGTGGGAGAATCTAAGCGAGACAAAAAATCTGTCCGATGTTGCGCGCCTAATAGTCGGTTTTCAGGCATGGCCAACTGAGGAACAGATAAGCTTCCTGAAAACGTTTGATGTAAACCAGAGATTTTGCGCTACCCCTGGTAAGGGGGACAAGATAAAGGCGATCTTTGGTATTTGGAAAAGCCTTCGAGGCAGTCCAACGGATCCAAATTATTCCTCTTTATTCACTCGTAAATGTATTGATTGGACAAACAAGTCATCTCTCGTAGTTGCTATGTGCAAGTACGAAGATATAGCAGAAGGTTACCTGAATTTGATAGCTGAGGTCGCCGGACTCGTTGACTGGACTTATCCAATGGTATTGGATGCATTCGCATGTGGACATAGGTGGCACCAGGTCTCCAAGGTAGCGTTACGTAAGACTTTAGCGTTCTTAAACGACGAAAACTGGATTCATTTGATAGAAGTAGCAAATAATAGTGAGAGCTCAGTTTTTGTAGGTGATCTTATTGACCTTATGGATGAATCCATTCGGTCAAGGCATTTCCTAAGGCTTCGAGCTGGCTATGTTGCGATCTCTATGTTTGGTTGGTCAGCAAATCGTATCGTGGCCTTTTTTGAGCCTTTGTTCATTGCTAAGCGTCACGATGCAGAATTCCGCTCTGACTTTGTACACTGGGAGGAAGGCATAGGAAGAAAAAGCTCATTCCTGCTACGCGAAGGTACACCTGCTTTTGCAGAGTATCATAAACTAGTGAAAAAATACTTGGGCAGAAGAAAGCGCTAGCCCAACTGACCCGTGTCCATAAGGATGCGGGTTTTCTTATTGATAAATAACCTAGTCTAGGTTAAACTTCACTAAGATTAGTTACTGTTTAGAATTTAGGATTTTTAAATATGCCAACCTGGTGGATTTACCCGGTAGCCATAGCATTTATTGCCTCGGTGCTTATTACGGACATTGTGAGGACTATCGCGAAGCGATATCAGATAGTCGACAGGCCAAACGAAGAAAGAAAAAGGCATTTAGGAGCTATTCCGCAACTTGGCGGAATTGCCATATTTTTAGCATTTTCAATACCAACAATAGTTGTTTTATCTTCTACTGGATATTTTACTTCTGGTGATATTGATTTAGTGCACTTATTGGGCTTTTTAGTCGGCGGTCTAATTTTAGTAGCCGGAGGTGTGCTCGATGACAAGTTTGACTTGCCGGCAAAAATCACAGTTTTATTTCCAATTGCTGCTGCGTTAACTGCAGCTTTGGTGGGAATTGGGCCATCAAAAATAACTAATCCCATGGGTGGAGTTTTCGAGATCGGAGCATGGATAAGTTTTGTATTCACATTTGTTTGGCTCCTTGGAATGATCTACACAACAAAATTGTTAGATGGACTAGATGGCCTAGCAACAGGAGTAACATCTATAGGCACTTTAATGATTGCTTTCCTCGCTCTTTCAGTTGCGTATTTTCAACCTTACTTGGCACTTCTTTCGCTTATAGCCTTTGCTGCACTTTTGGGATTTTTGCTTTGTAATTTACATCCAGCTCAAATTTTCCTGGGAGAGGGAGGCTCAACTTATGTTGGGTATCTTCTTGGAGGGCTTGCAATAATTGGTGGTAGTAAAGTTGCAACCGCACTTCTTGTTGTTGG
>JAUYIW010000060.1 GCA_030688135.1 Candidatus Uhrbacteria bacterium
GACGAACGGATCTCTAAGTTTTCAGGTTACGCAGAGGTTATACGACAAACGGAGAGGTTAAAGAGAGGTTAATCAGGTCGCGAAGAGGTTATTCTGAGCACGTAGGGGCGGGGTTTATCCCCGCCCTTTTGTAAAAGCGAACGTATCTTTCGTGATAGCAAGAAATAAAGCTGTATCAAAAAAACCGCCGATTAAATCGACGGTTTTTGTTTTACTGTAGTAAGTGTGTTGCAGTGAAGCTGATTAGCTTTGTTGGGGTGGCGACAATTATTAGATTTTTGTCAGTCTTTACAATCAACTGCATGCCATCGCTAATGTCATCACTTACATATTGCGTAACAAACGATCCGTCTTTCTTTAGCACAACAACTCGACTTTGACTTGGCTCAAGAATATACAAGTAGTCGTGATCAAGTTCTGTCCAAATATCTATTGGATTACTTAGTGATGGATCTATTTCATTGATTTGAATTGGCTGTTCGCGTCCCGAGCTAAATTTAACTACTCCATTTGAAGTGATCATATAGATCTCTCCATCGATCGCTATTGCACGCGCATCGGTAATTTCAGACGACCGAGCGGTAATCCAAGGAGTTCCGGCTTCATAGCCATCACCTTGTGGCCTCATTTTTATAACTTGCTGACCTTTTGCATTAAGAACGTATAGATTGTCGTTGTAGGTGAGCAAATCTTCAATACTTGAAAGGTCACCAATTCCACTAACAATTGGATTTAGGGTTGCAGACGAAAGCGTTGTACGTCCTAAATTATGTTCATTATCAACTATTAAGAATCCTTGGTTTGCTTCGGCTCCTAATACAGCTGATCCTAAACTGCCATATGTTATGTCTTCTAGAACTAACGCTTGTTCAAGTTCGTTGAACCGGTATATTGCCAGATCTGCTGTTACTCCATAAATCACACCGCCTACATCGATTACCGAAGTCCATTTCTGCTCGGGCGCAATAGTTTGGAGATCGGCGAGCACAGTAGTAGAAACATCTGTAATTCCTCGAATTTTCATGGACACAGAATTTAGCTCTTCGCGAAGTCTCTCTGTTTCTGACTCGAAAGACTTTCCGTCAGACGGCAATGATTCAAGGAGTGCGATGGCTTCTGAAAGGAGAGTTCTAGATTGCTGAATGTCATCGTAAATTAGACTTGCCTCTGCTGCATCCATTTTTTCTTCGATTCGACTAACGATTGTGTTAAACGCTTGTTCGTCTTGTTGCTGAGCTTTTCTTGATTGTATAAACATTACGCTAGACACAAGAAGTGCAATGATTATTATTGCAGCAAGAATTCCGTATTTAGCAGTGGCTGGAAGATTTTTCAAAGATTCAATTTTAGCTTTAATTTTTACTTTGAGCGATGGACCGCTTTCAGATTGTTCACTACGAGTTTTCCGCCACTTCGAGATAATTCCAGTTGATTTGCTGAACACCACGAAAAGTTTCTTTATTGATGCGTAGAGTGCAACTGCAATTATTGCTATTGTTTTTACAATTGCCTGCAGAATTCTACGAAAAATACTTTTAGCTCCTTTGGTTCCTGGTTTTGAAAGCTTTTTAACAATTGGCGAAGTTAGCTTGTTTATAAAACTCTTAAAATCTGGGCTTTGTTCACCAAGAATGCTAGAGGTTTCTTCTTGAGTTTTACCGAGATGTTCAATTGAAGTGAGTGGGTTTGTTTTTATAAGGTTTGTGTCGGATTCTGGATTTACAACTTGAAAGCAAATCGCACCATACGGCGTTGTTGTTTGTAAGTGTTGCTGGACTCGTTTAAGCGCTCCTGATGGAGGTAGCGTTACTAATATGTCTTGCAGCTCACCAAGGTCGAGCTCTCTTGCTGGAACACGTGTTGCAACGTAGAAGACATCACCTGGGTGAAGCTCACCGTCTAGAACTGTTACAAAGGGTTTATTCCAGGACTGTTCTTCTGGATTATGAAATTGCGCGTCGAGTTCGTATATGACATAGCGCTGCTTTGCTGTACGATGAAGAAAAAGTGCGCTTAAGTTGCCAGTTCCACTTACAAATACCTGACCTTGGTGGATTATGCCAATAACAGCATGAAAGTCAGTAAATGGTAATTTTGGAAGTTCTGCAATCAATTTCTCTATATCCTCGTTTATAGCTTTAAGAATCTGTTCAAATCGCCTTGGAATGTTAACATCTTCACTGACTGTTTCTTGAAATCTTGTAAGATGATGGTGGATAACTTCTGCAATTTGCTTTCTACTTGCGTCTACTCGCCCGAGAATTCTTATTAAACCAAATATTGAACCGCCGTCATGCGGTAGATTATGCAGAATACTCGACACTAATGGACTATTCTGACCGGGAAGAGCAACGTATTTTGAGGACTTGATACTTAAATTGCGCATATGTCTGCCTCCTATTAGTCCTTTACTTATTCCTATTTCCATTTTACTATATATGTGGTTCAATACAAGTGCAGTTGAATACAAATATTACCTAGCTATATGCCGAAAAACACTATAAAACCTAAGGTAGAGCAAGAACCAGTTGTTGATTTACCCACAGGCTACAAGATTGAACAGTTATTTGGGTCAAAGACTCGAGCACGGCTATTGAGCCTTTTCCTTGAAAATCAGGAAAGATGTTTTTATGTAAGAGAGTTAACGCGCAGAATTGATGCTCAGCTGAATTCAGTGCGTAGGGAATTACAGAATTTGGTTGATCTTGGCGTTGTTAGTGAAGTAGAGGGCAAAATTATTTCTACTGAGAGTGATGTTGAGCCTGGCGTACTAAAGAAAAGGGCTGACAAGAAAAAATTCTATCAGGCAAACAAATCATGTCCTTTTTTTGATGAGCTTCGATCTATAATGAAGAAAGCTGCGATCATGACGAACCAATCTCTTGTTCATGAATTAAATAAAAAAGGAAAAGTTGACTTATTATTCCTTACAGGAAGATTTATAGATAATTCAGATGTAAATTCAGATATACTTGTTGTTGGTTCTGTTTCTGCCGAAGACTTGCAGGCGGCTATTAAAAATGTTGAAACTGCGATTGGTCGAGAAGTAAACTATACGCATATGCCGAAGGACGAATTTTTATACAGGCGCGAGGTAAAGGATCGTTTTGTCTCTTCGCTTTTAGAGACAGATAAGGTTGTTCTAATTAATAAACTTGGAGGTGATGTATAAGAAATTATAATTATTTTTTACACGTATGATTCTGTATGTTAATGGCCAAGATATTGGGAGGCTTGCACTTTCAATTATTGGTAGTGGAAACGATAACGCGCTTAGTATTCAAGATATTTCGCCCGAAGATTTTTTACGCACGATTGATATTTATTTAAGCGATAACAATAAGCAGGTAGGGGATATAGCGAAAATTTATGCAGTGGTTGGTAATGGTTCGCCAACTGCTTTAAGAAGCATACTTTCAATTTTAAATACCATTGGTTTTGCAGGTGACATAGAACTATACTCTTTAGAGAAAGATCCACATGAACAAGATATTGATACAATAAAAAAGATTCAAAAAGGCGATATAAAAGTTATGAAAGTGGACACGCTAGAGCCAAAATATTCTAATGAGCCAAAGATTACGTTGTCCACAAAGGATAGTTTAGGTAGAAAGCAAGAATAATGTATAATATTATTAGCTTATAGCTATTGGTTTCACGAGATAATATAATAATTTAAAATTATAATCTAACCCCAAACTTATGCCAGAATACGTTGATATCATACAGTCTGCATTTGTAGAGCTGTGGGCAGCCGTAATGCTGTTTTTGCCAAGACTAATATTGGCCATAATTGTTTTCTTACTTGGTTTAATTGTTGCAAGCATTTTGCGCTCCGTTGTTGTGCGAATAGTTCAGACGATTAAGTTAGATGAGTTAATGGAAAAGCTAGATGTAAAGAAGGCATTTCTAAAAGCAGGAATCAAGCTAGATGTTGCTGGTTTTCTTGGCTGGCTTGTAAAGTGGTTTGTAATAGTGCTAGCACTTATTGCGACGGCTGATGCTCTTGGATGGGATCAAATTACTGTATTCTTGTCTGACGTTGTTGCATACCTTCCAAATGTAATTATTTCTGTAATTATTCTTTTGGTTGGTTTTATTCTTGGAAGTTTTGTACAAAATGTTGTTAAGTCAGCGCTCGATGCCGCAAAGATAGCAAGCGCAGGATTTCTTGCAGGAATTTCCAAGTGGGCAATCATTGTGTTCAGCTTTATGGCCGTGCTAATACAGCTTGGCATTGCTTATCAAATGATCATGACCCTATTCACAGGATTCGTTGCCATGTTGGCACTAGCAGGCGGATTAGCTTTTGGACTTGGTGGAAGAGATCATGCGACACGAGTTTTAGACAAGCTTTCAAGAGATTTGAAGTCAAAGGAGTAGGTTAGTGATGATCACGGATTATCATCACAAATTAAGATAGATAGAAAAGCAGGGCCCGCGGGTCCTGCTTTTTGGTCAGCGCTTTATCTTTACGGAGTCTTGTTTAAACATCAGTTTTCTATTTTGTATCTTTTTTGATTTGGTATGTATCCTCGGCAACGTCAAGAATGATTGTGTCGATTTCCGTGATAAACATTTCTTCTCTATTGTGATTAAGGCGTTTAATTGGGCCAATAAATGGTAAAGCTATTTGAGACCTTCCGATAAGTGAACGTTCTCTAGGTTGTTTATTATTCGCAGCGTTGCAGAAAATAACAGCAGCCTCATTTTCAAATGCCCTCGCTATTGTCATGGAGTTCACAAATTCAATTTCAGAATTATTATTATATAAAATGCCTTTTCCAGCATCACTATACGACCAGTAGCTGGGGCAGAAAATAATTTCTGCCCCAATTTGCATCATTTTTTGCCAGACATCGGGGAAGACTAAATCCCAGCAAATTACTATGCCAACTTTTCCGTATTTGGTGTTAGCAACTGAAGTTTTATTATCAGGCAAGAGGTGTCCCTTTTCAGAATGCCATAAGTGGTTTTTCCTATATCTCAGTAGTATCTGACCACGTGAATCTATGTAATAGGAAGTTCCGTAAGCTTTTCCATGAGTATTCTCAACAATTGAGCCTGTTACAATATCGATCTTGTATTTTTTTGCTATAATTTGTAGCTTTTGGCAATAGGTCTTTGATGGATCCCAATACTGTTTTTCAAGTGCAACTGGCCCTGTAATGAAATTCTCAGGAAAAACAATTATATTTGTTTTTGATCTTGATGCATTTTTTATAAAATCCTCAGCTCGTTTAAGATTTATTTCTGGTTCATGGAGTTGACTTTTAAATTGAACTACGGCTATTTTAACTTTCATATTAGTTTATCTTGGTTGCGTTGATTACATTATAGCGAAGATGTAGGTAGGAGTTTTTTAGCACAATGCTCGATTTTAGTTTTAGCGCTTTTAATTTGGCAAGTTCGCTGACATAATGAATCGCCTCACCATCTATTAGTGTGGAAGTGGTTGATCCTCCAACAAGTAGCGGGGCGATCACTATTGATAGTTGATCTATCAGTCCGGCTCGTAAAAGTATGGAATTCAGCGTACCACCGGATTGGATAGTGATTCGGTTGATTTTAAATTTAGACTTTAGCTTTTCGAAAAGATCGACAAAATCAATTTTAGTTTTGTATTGTATAACTTCTACGTTATCACTAGCACCGATCGCAGGGTGCCGGCTGTTGGTAGTTACAACTATGACACGTTTGAATTTATTTGATAGAAATTTTACGCCACTCTTTTTAAGATGGGGCTTGTTATCAATAATGACAGATGTTACAGGTATCCTATGAGGCTTTTCTTTCTTTTTATTAAAACCTATCTTGGCCAGAGTTCTTCCTGTGATCAAGGAACAATTGTCGGTTACCTTTTCAAGATTGTAATATTGCCAAAGGCCTTCTTTGACCCCACGAATGTGTTGCCAATCTCGGTCTGTATCGAGCTTATCGGAATCACCGCTTGAAATTTTTCCATCAAGCGACATTATCATAAATAATGTTGTAATTGGTCTAGTTTCTATATATACGCAGTATACAAAATATAAACATAATAAACAATTGTTGAACTGTGGCAGTGCAATACTTATTTTTGCAACTAAAAATAGATAGTTTTGAATTCCACGCAAGCATAGTTGACGGAGAGGACGATTTGTAGTATGATCGGCGCACGCAGACGAACTGATCCCGGATCGTCTAAAGGCAGGACACCAGGTTTTGGTCCTGGGAATCGGGGTTCGAATCCCTGTCCGGGAACCATAGAAAAACAGACATCTTTTGATGGCTGTTTTTCTATTCTCGGTATAGACAGGGATTCGAACGGATCATACGCAATTTGAGTGGAGGAGTCATCTAATCTGCCAGGTTAGGATTTGTTTGATCCATTTAATAAGTAGAAAGTTACCATTTCGACGAGTCTGTAGGTCGCGAGGAGAAATCTTTC
>JAUYIW010000064.1 GCA_030688135.1 Candidatus Uhrbacteria bacterium
ACCCGTCTTGCGGTGAGCTTTAAAAGCCCCGAGAATCCAGATTAACAAATTAAGCACCGGCACTCTAAATAGCTCGTTCTTAGCCATATATCGCAATGGAAACAAGGTTGGGCGGTGCAATAAAGCGACGCCGACGAGCTGTGGGTCCAGATGGCTTTCGTGATTAGAAACAACTATAAACGGTCGGGTAATATCTTTTAGATTCTTCAATCCCCGAATTTCAAAATTCGTAAAAATCTGCAACAAGAGCCACGACAAACTCGCCCCAATGTACTGGGTGATAATAAACACCATCTCTAGTCAATTTTAGCAGATGACCGCCCAAAATCGTAATCTCAAAATCTGCTTGCCACTCACCCCTTCACCCACCCCTGGCAGTTAGTCGCTGAGAAACTAAAATCCATTTTACGGTCATAACCATGGTTATCGGGGTACATCACCGATCTTTACTGGTACAATAGTGCCATGAAGCAATCTATCGTTGCGTTAATCAGGCCTAAACTAAACTTAGCCCAAAAAGAGGATCAGGCGGCTCATCTCATTGAGCACATCCTTGCCGAACCAAAACGGCTCAAATCGCTTGGCATAACTGATGATTTCTACGCCCAAAATATCATAGTTCATGGCGGGTCAATTAATGACTACTTCGCAACAGAGTACGGCATTGTAAGGTCGGAAGTCGCCGACCAGATCGCGGAGATGATATCTAACCATAGAAATGAGCTGCACATTGAGCGGAGCGATTTTGAAAACGTTAGATCTGTAATTATCGAGGAGATAAAAGACGACGAAGGTGAGTTCATCGACCTTGGTAAGCAGATATCAAATGTAATTTATGAGCCCGGCTCCCCTTCTAGTCGGAACCCCAGAAACAATTTAGAGTCTATTCTCAACCTCTCATACGATAAAGCCATTGATATCTTCAATAAATACAACAGCGATCATTCCTTGCTAAAACTAGCATTCGACGATTATCGAATCGACAAAATACCTTCCATCGAAAGAAATGTACTGCGCCAAGATATAAGGCTAGTGGAGCTGGCCCATCCCTGGCAATCACCAGACAGCATCGAAACATTCATTGTCGTTCCGATTCCAAAGAGTACAGACCTGCTTATTAATCTCTTATATAGTCGAAGCCTAACAGATGATTATTTCGGAATAGTTTACAACGAGATCAGACATAATAACGGCCTTGTTTATGATATTAGCCTTGGAATGGACTACAACATTAATACCTTAGAGATTTATTTTACTTCCAGTAAAGAAGGTGCCGGTAAGGTGGTAGATCTGATCAAAAAGTCTCTCGGAAACTACGACAGTTTCATTGAAAAGAATCTAGAATATATAAAAGGTCGTATCAAATTTGAATTGGCACTTGATTGGGGAGATATCCAAAACCAGAGCTTCACTATGATCAACCGTGTTGTTTCTGGCGGGTTCGCCGAAACACCGGAGTCTATGATAAAGAGGGTAGAAACAGTTACTGCCGCAGATTTGTGTAAGTTCAACCGCTTGTATTTGGATTCGTTAAACCAAAAGTCGCTTATTATTAAGCGCCGCCACGCTAAGAGCCCAGCAACAGAGATTGTTGAGTAAATATCCCCGTGGCAAGCCGTTGGGGTACTTCGCTTAATAGTCTCTGCAGATATTCGAAGTTAAGAATGAATGCTTCATTCTTAAAAAAGAAGTGGGTCGGAACTTGCCGACCCACCTGGATTCGGGGTGAGGATGGAAACCGCTACTTATTGGGCTGTCCGCCGCCCTTGCGCGAAGTACCGTGCGTTGTGGATGTTTGCCGTTTGGCTGGCTGTGGCTTAGGATTCACACCCGGGTGTCGTACCTTGTTCTTCTCTCTACCCGCCTGATTCTTCCGTTGTTTCTCGCTGGCCATTTCAGGCCTCCTTCGAAAATACTCAAGAAACTAAAAGGCCGGCTTCTTGGCAGATTGATTATGGGCTTCTTGAGGTACACTGTCAATACCCTTGGGAGAGATGATCTCTTTGAATCAGCTATCATTACCAATATCTCGGTGTTGGAGGGCTAAGATAAATGAAGGTAATTAGCCAGTCACCCCTTTACTCACCCTTGGAAATTTGTCATTGAGAAATGGAGGTCTGTGACTATTGACAGACTCTCAAGTAAATGATATCTTTATATCAAGAAGAATCTCCGGCACGAGGTTAATACACCTCACTTGCGGGGGATTTTTTGTTAGTCTGGTGGAAAAACTGACATTAAAAACTTTTCCTTGGTCTTAGTATCTTCTTTGACTTGCACAAAAAATAGTTCGTCGTCTTTGGTTACGCCTGCAAAACGGTGCAAAATTTCGGATTTTCTATTGGGGTTCGCCTTAGATGTCGGTTCGTGATGAGAATTCTGGAGTAACTCAATACCACATTCCAAATAGGCCAATCTTTTCTGACGCTGACGAGGTGGCTTTTGATTGAGGTGCGGCCAGAAGTAATCAAAAAATACTTTTTCTTTTTTAAAATACGCCGAACGGATGTGTAGCTTTCGTCTCGGATTACTTTCAATCTCCTTAAACAAACGACGAGCTTTCTTGATTAGTTCGCCAAAGCTCGTTCCGCCCCATCGCCCAGTCTTAGCTCGATATATCTTAATACCATCCACGGCCATGCTCTAATTGTATCAATATAGGATCACCACTTTCGCCCTAAAAATGACTCTGCACAGAATGTATTATCTTTTGCTCCACTATTACACGACTTTCGCACCGTAGGGAGAAAGTCGTGGAAACACGGCTGGATATCAAAACGTTGAGGGAATTTTAGTGCGAAAGTCGTGTATTAGATTAGCCTTTGTGCGAACCGTAGATGTCACGGGCGTCACACGAATATAGAGCGGAGGGTTTTTTGTCTGGATTTTTTCTTAGATATTCCCCTACGATATTGAAACCGAGCGTATAACCGGTCCAGCGCGGTATTTTTCTTTTTTCAGAACCATAAAACCAATCTTCGTGCGAGTACTTATTGTTGTTTAGTTCTTCTATCGCCCTATCGAAGAGCGCTCTCTCTTGTTCTGCTGATAACGCTTCGTCCCACGGTTGCGGAGAATTATTAGTAATCTCGAGCTCAAAATGATCTGCCAAACCTTCAGTCACTAACGCCTCAAGCAGTGTTTCCCCGTATCCGGGCCCACGCCAACGAGCAGTATGATGCATCTCATGCAATAAGGTTCTGTAGATATTTGGGATCACAAAACTTTCGAACTTCGGGTGAGATGCGTCAACAGCTACATAAATTTCGTCACCATCAGGCGAATACCCACCAACTCCCAACTCTGGTATGGCGGATGATGGATCGTGACGGATAAAAATCTTAACACCCTCAATCGGCAGTAGCGCCGAAACGTCGTTATAAGCAGAGGCGGCCACTTTCTTTAACTCTTCTTGGTATTTTGAGACTTGTTTACTTTTCTGAATTTCAAGCTTCATTCTCAGTAATATACCCTGAAACTACGACAAAACATAAACTTTAGAAGGGTTTGGGGGTAGTTGTTTTATCCTTAGAATCGGTAAAACTTCCCAACCTTCGCCTTCAAAAACGACTCCGCCTGCTGGCGGAAACATCTTACCCCCAGATTACCAGAAAATAATTATCTTCGCAGAAAGAAAAAGAGAACCGTCCCCTAAGAGTCCTATTCTACACCACCTTTCTATCCTGCTGATATTACTCGTAAGTGGTGCGTTGAGTCTAGAATGTGCAATTCTGTGCAGAACCCTTGCATTATATAAAGAGTTATGGTATGGTCTGCACCAGAAGAGACCCCATCGGGTTTCTCAAGCAGTACATTCAAAATAGGAGGTATCGCAGATGAAAGAGCGCCTGCAGAAGATGCTTGGCGAACGAACGCTCGTGCTCATCAAGCCGGACGCAGTCATGCGGGGTCTCATCGGGGTTATCTGCCAGCGCTTCGAGCAGGCCGGTCTCAAGATCGTGGCGTGCAAGATGGTGTTTCCGACAAGGAAGCTGCTGGACGGTCATTTCCCGAAGTCCGAGGACTGGGTTCGGGGAATGGGCGAGAAAACTCTCGAGACCTATCGTGAGTATAACATCGACCCCGTCGAGATTCTCGGCACCACCGACGCGCTGGCGATTGGTCAGAAAATCAAGGAGTGGAACTACCGCTACTTGACGCTCGGTCCAGTGATGGCGATCGCGCTCGAAGGCATCCACGCCGTGGATACGGTACGGAAACTCATCGGGCACACCTTGCCGTACAAGGCGACGCCAGGCACGATTCGTGGCGACTTCTCCATCAATGCGCCGGATCTGGCAAATGTGGTGGGAAGCGCCTGTAAAAATCTCGTCCATGCCTCGGGCACGACCGAGGAGGCCGAGCAAGAAATCGCCAACTGGTTCAGTCTCGCTGAACTGGTGGCATGGCAGAGGACGGACGATTTCGTGCACTTCGTCCTCGGAGAACTCACCGAAACTCAAACTGGAAAGGAGTACACACAATGACGGTTGCATCGTTGGAACAGACCCTTAACTCACTGCGCGAGGTAGACCCTCGCAACGCCGCCGAGTATGCATACGTCCTTGCACAGCTCTACAAGCGAGCTGGCAACGACGAGCAGGCGATCCGGTTCGGACGCGAATCTATCGCTCTTTTCGACAAGTGTCGGATGGAGACGATGGAAGAATGCGCCGCGCGTAACATGGTCATCGAGGGGGTGGCACTTCCCGATCTTATCCATCAGGATGTGGTGCGGAATCGCCTACAACCCCTCAAGCTCTAAGCCGTCAAGTGATGGCATCGCCCTGTCTCGTCAAACGATGAGACAGGGCTTTTCTTTTTCAAAAAAAGCCGCACCGTTCGATTAAGAACGATACGGCAGTGCATCTCCGGGGGAACGCATTACTTCAACTCCGCTTTCATGCGCTTCCTTAGAAGTAGTTCGGGTTTTCCAACGCCGACATCTTTGCTGGTCTCGAAACCGAGTTGTTGGATGAATTGAATAATCTCCTTACGGACAATTGGAGCATCTCGGACATCCGTCGGTCGAGCCTCAACTTCCATAAAAAGACCTAAACCCTTCACATCCTCAAGAGAGATCACATATTCTGATGTTTCAAAATACAATCTCTCCATGTCCACGACTACGAGTTCTTCAAACCCGAGACGTTTGAATATCATGAGCGTCGTCTGAGCAGATTCTACCCCGATTTCTTGCTCATCAGAGTGTGTCCATGCGCCGGTCTTGCCATCAAAGTGGTCAATCTTGTGGGTAAGAAAGTCACCCCCGTCCGTCTTACGAATTCTCAACGCTTCGGTTAATCCTCCATATTCGTTAGGACGCAGGTTTGACCTCTTAGGATCAACGAGATATACATCGTGGATTCTCAACGCTTTAACGAATTGCCCGCTACGCTCCAGAATCTCTCTGGCCTTTTCAAGATTCTCATGCACTTGTACTAATACTTCGATTTCTCTCATGTTAGTAATTCCTTTCAGCTGTAATGTAATATTCCACCGATGACTTGGTGCCGTAGTATACAGTAACATTGCTGTACATATACGACCCGCTCGTCATCTCATTAGCGATACGATCGGTCTCTTGACGAGGCCACTCTTCATCGAATTTTCCTCCTTTGAATACGCCGGGGCGCAAGTTTGTCTCTCCTTCCTCGGTAATGATTGCGGTACTCCGAGGTACCGAGATTATCACTTTTGCTCCTGGATGTGTTGCGTCACGGATTCGTGTCAGTGCCGCCCACAGCGGCAACCGACTTGCTTGAAACACTCGAAGGGCTAGACAAAGATCAAATGTTTCAAGTAGCATATCCCCCAATTTCCTACCTGTAAGATCTAGCGAGTTTGCGCTTAGTTTCTCGATGAATTCGCAGCAAAATCTTACATTAGGATATCGGGCAACTCCGAGACGTAAAGACGACTCACTTGCGTCAACGGCCAACACGGTTTTTTCGTCAAATTTCACTGGGACGCTCTCGAGCTCGTAACAAGAGTTAGAGCCTACCGTTAAGATGCGTGTGCCGTCCCCCATCTTGTCACCAGACGCACCTTTCACGGCTAGAAAGACGATCTCGCGAAATTCGTCTCTCGCTGCGTCGCGTTCGGCAACTTGGGAGATCTGATATGAGGGATGTGTGTACTTAACGGTGTTGATCCACGACCTCGCGCCATCCTCGGTTAGGAGGTGGATGAATCTCATAAGCTGGTCAAGCATACCAGTTGCGCTTAGGTAGTACCACTCTCTCGGGATTGGGAATTGGAAGCCACATTTTGTACAGACGATCTTAATTCCGTCTCCTTCTCTGGTTTTTTCCATTATGTTTTGGTTGCACCTTGGTCTCGGGCAACTGATGGACCATTGCAGACTGAGCATTCGCTCCAGAATCGGATTTGATACCATAATTTATTTTCTCCTATTGCGTTATTTACAACATGCTGTTCAAGCGATTTCACAGCCTCCTGCGGGAAGATTAGCACAGAGCAACGAAAATACCAAGGGTCTGCATAAGGCCACCCATTATTGCACTCTACTGGTAATTTATTTACATAATACTCGCAGTTGGTTAACACCTCAAGCGGAGCCAGCTTGTTCTTGAATGCGCAGTGTACTCTTTTTGTAATGAGGGGTGTGCACTCCATAGACTATGATGTTAAAGACCGATAGCGCCATTTGACTACTTTTCTTGACCAGTGTCAACACTTGAGACCTCTTTCTAGCTCGAGCGGCGTATTGTTTTAGGATGCTCATAGTTTACTTTAATTGACTCTAGGAAAATAGGGGACCCCGCTAGCTCATAAAAAACATCAGTGAGTTTTCCTCGTATAGCTCATAATTCCTGTTAGCGTAGTCGGTACTATGACTATGAAAACAAAGAAGGAGCTATTCGGCATTGAACTGACAACATATCGCCAGGCGATGACTGGGGTACGATCGCTTGAGGGACGATCAGGACGATCAGGGGACAGTTCTCTCCGACTCTTTCAATTTCCTAAATTACAAATCAACGCCTGTCATCTTGTCGCCGCGATTAACGGCCTTCTCCACTTTCGCCTTCAAGAACGACTCCGCCTGCTGGCGGAAACTTGTGACATAATAGAGGAACGATTTAGGCAATGGTTTGGTGGGTAGCTACCAAAACCAGGGGGTAAGTAATAATGTCGAAAGAAAATCCATTAAAAGGGGAAAAGCATTACACTTCAACTGTTTTCGTTATCACTGACATCCATCCCCGGAAAGTATTGCTCATTCACCACAGAAAGCTAGACAAATGGATGCCACCCGGTGGTCACCAGGAAGACTTTGAAAATCCATATCAAACAGCGATAAGAGAGACAAAAGAGGAAACTAATATTGATATTACTGAGCATCTCCCTAAACCTAAGTCTATTGATGACAGGGCCCTCTCCCTCCCACTACCTAGACATATCCTAGAAGAACGCATTGACGCTAGAGGTGATCAGCCGGAACATTACCACCTTGATATGATTTATGTTGTAGCAGTTTCTCAACAACAAGTAACTCATCGAGAATCAGAATCTCATTCTATTGGGTGGTTCACTCAAGAGGAAACGACAAGAATTCCAATGTTTGAAAATGTAGCTATTTTAATTAGCTCTATTCTATCAGAGGAAAAACAAGAGTCAGGAACCGAATGAACAGATCCTACGAGGCGACTAACTATCACCTCAAACTTCATTAAGTATAAATTATAAAATCTATCAGCCAATTAATTGCTTTAATTAAAAAATCTTGGGTCGTATTCATCTGTCATCGAGCAAACCAACAGTGCTTAATTCCCGACTTATAATCCAGGGAGAGAGTCCCCCTAAAAATGACGACCTTACCCCCAGATTGTCAGAAGACCATTGTCTGTTGCATCAAGGATCATTTCGCAGAGACGAAATAGACACATAGGAATCACGCACTATTCTTCCGAGCTAATTAGCTTTTGCAAGAATTTAGCTCCCGAGAACTCTTTTGGGTGCTTATTGTAATAGACGCTACCTTCGGTGTGAACGGCGAGGAGCAGGATCGTCCCTTGTCCTTTGGTAAAACCTAGCGCTACCGGCTTTCTGTCCTTGTCCGAAAGAAGGGTTTGCGCATTGTCTATCTCGGGTAGTTCAGGCGGGTTTTCTGCCAGAACGTCAAAGCGATCGCCCCTGGAATCTGTAACAGAAAGTTCAGCAAACCCTTTTGCGTGATTTACCTTCGGTATCAATCCTGTTGCGGATAAAGCTGATACTCCAGCGCAAATACCAATATAGGTTCCTCCATCTGTAATAAACTCATTTATCTCGGAGGCGTGAGCACCAAATACTTCCTCGTATTCTTTGATTGCCCCACCCGGAACAATCAGCAAATCGTTTTGGCCCAGTTCAGCAAAGTCGTGTTCGCAGATCCGCTCGTAGTCGTAATCAAACACCGCCAAAAAAGCCTCGATATCTCGTGCCTGATAAGCCCCTTTGCCCGTATAAACAAATATATTTTTCATTCGAAACTCAAAACTCACCCCAGATTACCAGAAAACCACCGGGAGCTGTTAATCGGTCGCTGATCACTATTTCACTCACCCCTGGCAATTAGTCGCCGAGAAATTGAGGTCTAATTCACCGTCGTAATCCAGATTATCGGGGTACATCACCGATCTTAACTGGTACAATAGCGCCATGAAGCAATCGATTGTTGCGTTAATCAGGCCCAAACTAAACTTAGCCCAAAAAGAGGATCAGGCAGCTCATTTGATTGAGCACCTCCTTGACGAACCAAAACGGCTCAAAGCGCTCGGCATAACTAATGATTTTTACGCCCAAAATATTATCTATCACTGCGGATTAATCAATGACTTTTATATGTTGGAATATTCGATCGTTAAATCAGAGGTTGCCGATAATATGGCCGAGACCCTACTCGAACACAAAAACGAGTTATATATCGATCAAGACGATTATAAAAAAGTAAAATCTACACTTATCGAAGAACTTCATGAGAATAGGGGGGAGTTCGTTGATGTTGGCGAACAGCTCGCCAAAGCCATTTATACGCCATCTTCACCATCGGTTCAAAATACTAGGAACAATATTGAGTCAATCATCGATCTTTCATGCAACCAAGCCGTTGAAATTTTCAAAGAATACAACACCGACCTCTCTTTGTTAAAATTATCATTTGACAGTACCGAGCTTGACCGGCTTCCAATAATCGAAAAAAACGAACTGCGCCAAGAGATTGAATGTGTGGAACTGGACCACCCTTGGCAATCTCCTGACAGCATGGATACATTTATCCTCACCTCTCTTCCGGAAAAACCCGATCTCCTGATCAGTCGTCTCTACCGCCGAAGTTTAACTGACTCCTATTTCGGCCTGCTTTACGACGAGTTACGAACCAAGCAAGGCCTCGTTTACAACATTTCAGTTGACGCCGATCACGGTATCAATACTTTTGAAATATATTTTGCTTCAACCGAAGCCAACTCAGACAAAATTGTCAGCCAAATTAAAAATACTCTCATTCGATACGATAGCTTCATAAAAGATAACCTAGACTATATTAAGGAGCGGGTAAAGCTTGACCTTCAACTTGAATGGGGCGATATCCAAAACCAATCATACGGTATTGTCGACGAGATAGTGTCTGGTGGCTTTATTGGAACACCATCGTCTTTAATCAAAAGGATAGAAACAATTACTCTTAGCGATCTGACTAGATTAAATCAATTATTCTTAAATCTGCTTCAAGATAAGCCCTTATTGATAAGGCGCCGACACGGTAAGAGTCCAGCAACAGAGATTGTTAAATAAAGCTCCCCGGGCTCCCGCTCGCGGTATCTTCTTCTTCGCGTACCGCGCCGCCTTCGGCGACTGCTCTCACTTTGAAAAAGCGAGCTTCAGGCGACATCCACGGGTTGCCACCCGTGGTATTCACGCGAAGAATAAATATTACCGCGGTAAGCCAACGGGGTATTTCGCTTAATAAAGCGATACAATACGCTCATGAAACATGAAATAAAAAAAGATGTTGAGAAAAAGAGCGGACTGTCCAAAGTAGAACTACAGAAACTATTGGCTACGTGGCAGAAAAAGCTTTTTCTGACGGACTGGGATTTGAAAATTCAGATTGTCGATTTTTTAAGAAAAGATTTTCGACAGAGCGGCAACTTTGACGTTAATCTAGAAAAGAAGACCGGGGTAATCCAGCTGTCCTGCAATCCTTTCCGCGACGAGGAGTACATCCTCGTTCACGAGATGATGCACGTGGTGGTTTGGGATCTCGACTCGTACGCCGAAAAGGCTATTATGGAAAACCACAAAGAGGGCGACAAAGTACACAGCTGGTATTTAGAGCACTTGGAACGGATGGTTCACAGATTGACCGCCATTGCCCTCGGTCGAGAAGAAAAAAAATAGGCCTAAACGGTTTCCAGCGCACCGAGGAGCAGTTCAGCGGAGACAGTCTAATAGCGACAGCAAAAAAACTAGCTAACTATTTGTGAACCTGTATATTCTCGCCTTTTTCCCTGAGACCAGAATATCGTAGCTCTGCTCCAAGACTAGTTTGGGGGGTAGCTTCCTTAGCGCTTCGTCGACCTCCAGCTTGCAAGAGCTGATGAATACCAGAATGCCACCGGACGTTAGCAGCTCGGAGCACTTCCCGAGAAACTCTTCGTAGAATTTGACCGTCTCCACCGACATCTTCTCGTACTCTCCCCAGGGTGGGTCTGTAACAATCTTATTAATTGCTAAATCCTTCGATACAGAAATCTTGAAAAAATCGTCGGCCGAGACAACCGCCTTACTTCTATCAACAGTCGACTGAAGCTTAGTTGTAACAATTCTAAGCTTTTCCCTGTCGGTGTCTGAAGCCATTATTTTTCTATACCCAGCTATGCTGCTTCTCTCAAAAGGAATGGAACCGTAGCCACAGAATGGATCTAGGAACACATCGTCACTACTTGGTTCAGAGAGCCAGCACATAAGATTCGCCAACTCGGGCCTGAGCTCACCTCTCTGTAAAACTTTGTCATAAGACTTGTGCTTGGTTATCCTCATGCCAAATAAACCAGTGCCCTCGCTTCGAGTTAGAAACCAGAATTCCACGTCCGGGTTCAGCCTGTCTACCGAGATGTTTGTACATTGCATGATCTTTTCCTCAACTTTCTTTAAAAGTACCCGGTCGGTTGAGTACAACTGATTCCTGTGCGAAGAAACGACACGAAAGGTTTTGTACCGACCCTTGTCTATCTCAGATTGGGTCACTCCTCCTATATCTTTACTAGACCCCAGAAACTGTTTCACTAAGTAATCTGGAGTTTTATCCACTGGAATCTGATACCTAGCCAATAGCATAAATGAGTTATTAAAAATCTTAATTGTCCTTATCGTTTCGGGGGTAGCGCTGGTCTTGTAGAGGACGATACCATCAAAGATATTCACTATTTCTACGTCTTTGAGCATCTGTCCAATTAACGATTTAACAATATCCTGGAAGCCCGAAATAAATGTGGAGAAGTAGTACATTACCGTGGTAATTGAATTATACCTACAATCTTCAAACAATTCGCTCCCAGAGCCTTACCACTTTACCACCATATTTCTTGCCATACCTTTCATAAACTGAATTCATCTGAGATATTTTATCACTATTATCCTCCCAGAGCATGTCGAGCTGGGATCTGTAGCAATTTATGGCTGCTAGTCTTTTCGCAGACTCCTTAGGACTGACCTCGATTACCTGCGGGGTTAGCCCGCTGGTTAGTTTGCTAACCCAAGTCGACTCTTTGTTAACGTAGACATAAGGGAAGTCTTCGTAATATCCTAGATTAATATTACGCCCGTCCCGTAGCGCCTCAACCGAGTTCCTGACGAGCAGGTGGTCGATGTGGTTACCTATACTAAGAGGTAACATAATCTTAGTCGACCCCCAGTTACCAGATAAACCACGGATCCGATCATGAAGATTGAAAATAACGAATCGTCTGGTTTAAAGAGAACCGTCCCCTAAACTAGTCCCCTAAACTACTGTCCATAAGGTCAACCAATGATCCTAAGTCGCCTGCGTTCTTACTCATGCGATCTGGTGCCCAGGTTAAACACGCATTATATTCGTCATTTCTAAAACCGCTCAGAAGTTCATTGAATATTGGTCGTTTACCCGAATCTTTGGCTGAGTGACTTTCTTCTAGTATTTTGACAATATTCAGGCCTTCGCGTTGGGCGATTAATTTCATTTCGTTGAGTTGTGAGTCAATGGACATTATTTGCCGTTCGTCGGATTCGCTCGATTTTCGAGCATATAAACAGTATTTAAGCTCGGGTACCTTTGTTTCCATGACAGGTACAAGGTACCGCAAAGCATTAGGAAGTCTAGGGGAAAATGAATATTTCTGACTTAGTTGCTAACCCCACATTCCCACTAGGTTGAACACCAAAGGTGACCGTACGTAATGGTTACTTGCTGAAACGCACATTTAGACCATCTATCCGTATGTTGGTCTTCTTTGTATATATTTAGCAGTATCCGAGTTATTTCATGGAAACATACTATAATTAAGTCAAATGCATCTTTTAGAATACCGAGCGAAAGAAATACTCACTAAAGCACATATCCAAGTCCCTGAAGGACATTTGATAACCGAGGATTATGTATTCGAAGGTGAGGTCATACTAAAAGCCCAAGTACCGACCGGCAATCGAGGTAGGCGTGGCGGCATTTTGAAAGTCGCTTCTTGCGATAATCTCAATAAAAGTGTTGAGCGATTAAAGCAACTTAATATCGACGGGTATAACTCTGAATTAATCTTAGCGGAAGAAATACTCAAATTTGATCATGAACATTATTTTTCGTTGATTGTTGATTATGATACTGGGTCAATCCGACTGCTGGCGATTGCCAAAGGAGGAGTAGATGTCGAGGAAACACAAGATGAGCTGCTCTCTTTAGAGGTTGTCCCGAAACATATTGATGACGTGGCAGATAAACTACGCAAGTTTTATGGGTACGATACTTCACTAAAGGAAAGTTTTTTTACATTTTTACACAATGTGTTCGATTGCTTTGTGAAAAGTGATGCATTGCTCTTAGAAATTAACCCCCTAGTCATAATTAATAAAACCCCTGTTGCTATAGATTGTAAAATGGAGATTGATGACAATTCTTTGTTTCGGCATCCTGAAATAGACAGCAACGGGACTGATGCGAATTTTGTTATGCTGAACCCAAACGGCAACACAGCCATAGTCGCCAATGGCGCTGGACTAGCTATGGCTACGGTTGATCAAGTTAATCAAGCCGGTCTAATAGCTACGAATTTTCTAGACATTGGCGGAGGTGCGGGCGGCAAATCAATTGCCAAACAGTTTTCTAAGCTTTCAAAGCTACCTAATATTAATGCCATTATTGTAAATATCTTTGCCGGAATAACTCATTGTGACCAAGTTGCATCGGCAATTATTGCTACTCGCAATGAAATTAATGCCCTCCCGCCATTATTCATTAGACTACATGGTACAAATTTTAACGAAGCTAGGGTAGTACTGGATAAGGCAGGAATAGAACTTTTCGGATCATTAAACGACTGCATAGAAGCAGCCAAAAATGTTTGACATTTTAGAAAATAAACCCAAAGTTTTAGTACAAGGTATTACCGGGAAACACGGTAGTTTTCACACTGAAGCGATGCTAGCTTCTGGCACACAAATTGTTGCTGGAGTTGTGCCTGGAGGTGAGGGCAAGACAATTCACGACATACCAGTTTTCAATACAATTACTGATACCTTAGGGTATTCGGATATTGATGTAAGCGTAGTATTCGTACCCGCTCCCTTTTGTAAGGACGCGTTACTTGAAGCAGTTTACGCTCGTATTCCACTGATCATTTGCATTACCGAAGGTTTACCTTTGCATGACTTCCTGTATGTTAAGAAGCTTGCAGATCAGAATAATGTGCATATAGTCGGACCAAATTGCCCCGGCATATTAATGCCCGGCATTGGAAAATTCGGTATTATCCCCACTGAGGTTGGAATGCCGGGAAATGTTGCAATAGCAAGCCGATCGGGAACGTTGGTTTATGAAGTTGCGGATGCACTTACAGTAGCCGGAATTGGTCAGCGTATAATTATCGGTCTTGGCGGCGATCCAGTTAAGGGAAAAACTTTTGTCGATTGCTTAAAAGAATTCGAAGAAGATGACAAAACGAAAAGTATTGTTTTAGTTGGCGAGATCGGTGGTCATGACGAACAGATTGCGGCTGAATACATTAAAAAACATAGCAAGAAGCCAGTCTTCGCCTATGTAACCGGGCACTACGCGCCTTTAAATAAACAGTTAGGCCATGCAGGTGCGATTATTCGATCTGGTGACGAAACAGCTAAAGCTAAAACTACACTTCTCTCGAAAGCAGGAGTCAAAACTGCTACTTCAGTGGATTACTTGGTTGAATTAATCATTGGGAAGTAATTTATCCCTCTGTGCTATGTGGGATTTTCTAGTGACATCACACCATCACGAATGATATCGAGTCCCCGAATAAGAGTGTTGTCATTAATTGTAAGTGCCGGTAACAATTTAAGCACTTTGTTATGACTCCCGGATAATTCTATAATAAGTCTTTTAGAAAATGCGTATTCTGTAACCTGCTTTGCTTGCTTAGATTCATTATTGAATACGAGGCCATAGAACATGCCCCGGCCACGGACAGATATATTCAGCACACCGGATGATCCAGCAATTGATGAGAGTCTATCACGAATTACTCCACCTTTTCTCTTCACGTCTGTAGAAAAAGTATCATCAGTCCAAAATTCTTTAATGGCATGTGAAGCAGAAACGAAAGCAAGGTTGTTTCCTCGGAACGTTCCATTGTGTTGACCAGGTTTCCATATGTCATACTCTGGTTTAATCAGAAGAAGTGCCATCGGCAAGCCCGAGGCTGAAAGTGATTTCGAAAGTGTAATTAAATCGGGAACGATACCTGCTTCTTCGAAGCTGAAGAAATCCCCACTACGGCCGCAACCCGCCTGAATATCGTCGATAATTAGGAGTATGCCGCGGTCACTAGTCAGTTGCCGCAGATTTTGTAACCACGCAACGCTAGCGACATTAACGCCACCTTCTCCCTGAATCGCCTCCACGATAACCGCTGCAGGAGTGTCGAGGCCACTGCTTGAATCGTCAAGAAGTTTTTGGAGATACTTAATAGAATCGAGTCCTTCGACATAGCCCTCATACGGTATAAAAGTTACATTGCTTAATTCAACGCCCGCTGCATTACGAACCCAGGCATCGGCTGTTGTTGCAAGAGCACCCAAGCTTGCGCCATGAAACGCATTAGTAAACGCAACTACTTGTGTTCTTTTCGTAACAAGCCGTGCTAGCTTCAACGCAGCCTCAACAGCATTAGTTCCCGTTGGCCCGGTAAATTGAAAGCGATAATTAAGATTCCTTGGTTGTAATATATACTTCTGAAATACATCAATGAATTCAATCTTTGCTTCAGTTGCCATATCAAGACCGTGAATAATGCCATCTCGCTGTAAATATTCGATCATAGCACTTTTCAAAACTGGCTGATTGTGTCCGTAATTAAGGCCTCCTGCACCAGAAAAGAAGTCTATATACTCGCGATTGTCAATATCATAAATTAGCGATCCAATAGCGCGACCAAAGGTAGCGGGGAAGATTCGTGAGTAAACACGGACTGACGATTCATTATTATCTATTGTTTCATGGTTCATGTAATTACATATTCTCCCTTATTGTAGAAATTAGCTCATTCCAATATACATTAATAATATCTTTTTCTTGTTTTTGCTGCTTCCGAGCTAGTACTTGCACATTGATAACAGTTGTATCGGAATTAAACACATAGCCGGCCGTTGTAGATGGCGGCAATAAATCTCTCCGCCAGTTGCCACATTCATTGAAATACTCAACTTCACCGTTCCTTAATCTGTTCTCACTACCTCTGTCGTAATTTTCGAAAACATAATATGCATACTTATTACCATTTCTGTTAATTACTTCGGGAGAGAGCAGACAATAAGGCCCGACCGATGCAAATTGCTCGGGAGCGTCACGCCCATTCTCATAGATTATAAGTTCAGAAAAATCTTTATCCTTAAGTGTTTTTCTTAGAAGTTTTACGAGGACATCACTTACTGTGCAGTGGTTCTCCTTACACTCCTTTAGTATTTTTTTTGTTAAGTGCTCATCAATTGTAAATTCGTTGCCGATAATTTCGCTTGAATAATCTTTATCGGGGCACCTGGATATACGGCTATCGTTCGTCTGTCTGTTTTGAGATATTCTAGAAAATTCAATATATGGATCAATTTTTATTCGGGCATAGTTTCCGGCTTGTAGTTCGCCATAGATTTCAAAAAATCTCTCAAGCATAGTAGCAAAAGACCAGCCATCGGTGACGAGTGCGGAGAAGCTCATAAATAAATACCATTCATTTCCACGTTCTTGAGTAACAACCACTCTTAGTAATGGACCGTTAACGAGATCGAGTGGTTTCTTCCAATTCTCTTCGCTTACATTGCGTACGAACTCATCAAAATTCCACCCCTTAGGTTTTTTAGCTTCAAAACTCGTTCGTGGAACAGATGTAAGCACTTGCAGACCGGGCAGCCCTGGTGGATATGCTAGGCGCAATGTTGAATATTCCAGCGCAAGCTTACTAAGTGCCTCGGCTAGAACAGTATTATTTAGCAAGCCCTTTAATCGAAACGCAGTTTGCTCGTGATAGTCTTGGTCGTACCCCTGATTATATGCTTTGACAATAGCCTGCGCTGATAGAGGAATGCCGGTCACGTCCTCAACTATATCTCCGAATAATTCATGTGCATTTTCTCTCATTTTTTTACTGACATTTTCAGTGTAGTCACTTCGCTGTTCGGGTATATTTATTTTTGTTGCCAGCTCGTTAATTGATAGTTCCTGTAGTATGTCCCCGACGGAAACTTCGAGCCCCTCACTTTTGAGCATTGACCTAAGTCTTAAAGCCGCTATTGAATCACCGCCCAACTCCAGGAATGAAGCGTTCATATCAATAGCCTTTCTCATTATATTCAGAGATTTTGCGATACTACTTATGAGTTTATGCTCATCCTCTACGCTAATAATATTTGAACTGCCAGCAGTTCCGATTTCTGGGATGAATTCGTGGCTTTGGCTTACAGATAGCTTTGTTACGCTTCTTACCTGGCGCTTGGAATAATCAATAAATGATTTGAGGGCATCATCCATTCCATACATGAGGACTGAAAAGATAATATTGACTTTGTTAGTTATCTCAATATCGGCCGACAGCTTATAGCCAGTATTTTCGTATGTCTCAAGTACCTTGTAGGACGTATTATCAGATATTGGGCGAGTGGTAATAGTTAGTAATGCTTCAAAATTAATAGCGAAGGGTGACACATTCTTGGCGATATCACCCAATGGGATGTGCTTTGCAGCATCGATATTTATTATTTCGTCGTTCGTCTTTTGGACAAAAATATCAAAACTGCAATTTTGCTTATGTGTATACCAGGGAACTGTCGAAATATATGGTCCCATCGCTAGATCGGAAATTTCCGGTATACGAGTACTCATAACTACTCCGTAAAGTAGAGATTTTCTGTTGAAATAAGAAAGCGCCCATTCTGACCACAGTGTCTGCATATATACTGCCGGTGTACAGCGTAATTCCTTTGCCCTAGAAAGTAGATCTTTATAAAATACGGTGTCTAATTTTGCTTGATAACACTTTACTTTGTTAGCATTAATCACCCCAGGCAGTATTCCATCCTGTTTCTTTAAACCACTTAACAGTTTCCTCCAGACTCCGTATTCGCTGCTTCCGACGTTTTGCTCGAGCCACTCCTGGTACGCATCGACGGGCACTTCAGGGAGGAAGTCCCTGTTAATTATCTGCTTGAGAAGTATATCGACACTCGGCCCGTCAAGGATGATGTGGTGATATGTAACTGCAAGGAGTAGCCTGTTGTCGTTATCAATGATCGCAAATCGAACAGGTGGCGCGTCACTAACTGGCTTAAGCGCATTTTTTTCACTCTCTAGTACAATGCCTAACGCATTCTTATCTCTGATGTCGGGGAATGCGTTAACGACTGGCTCGATTCCCTCTACGACAACTTGCATAGGCGCACCATCAGCCCAATCGAAAACTGTTCTTAGCATTTTATTTCGAGCTACCAATGAACGTATATCCCGAGTTAATGCAGTAGTAGTAACTGGCACTTTGATTTCTATACAAATTTGTTGTCTATACTGATCTTCCTCTCCAGCAAGACTATCAACTAAGAAGCCTCTCTGCGCTGGCAAAAGCGGATATGCATCTTCAATCTTAATTTCGCTTTGCATTTCTCAACCTCTGCAAAATAGCTTCTTTGCGCTTAGTACTTAGTCTGGGCTTGTTTCTTTTAGTTTGTATATCACCAACTACCTCCACGATAACTCTACTTATTTCTTTATCAATGGCGTCAAAATAAGTTTTTGTTAGCTTTGTGTTATGAGAATAATCAAAAGAGAGTTGATTATCATCGTAACTTATATCAATTTCGATGAACGGTTTCCCCTTTATTGTTAGTGTTCTGAGTATTTCAACCCTATCAATACTTTCCATGCTTTTACCGAGGTAATTAATAGTCCATAAGGGCTCGTTTGTATTATTGAAAAGTTCAGGGAAAATATTGTAGCGGAGTAACCCATATTCGTAGCCTCGCCTTATTGCCTCACTACTCGCCTTATGGAAGCTATCCAGAGAAGTATTGTGCATCGATTGCTTGTTAACTTTTTGTGGAAATAGATAAGTCATCCAGCCGATTCCTTCGCTTAATGCACCTGTTGCATCAATACTGCGGAGCGATGATTCTATATTGTACGAAAATGTTTCCGTGTCGCTTACGGCAAGGCACGCTTTTATAACAATGTAATTCGCAAAACTTTCCAATGACACTCGGCATTTAGATAAGTCTTGAGCAGTTGACTTTGAAAGCGGGTGATCGTAGGTATAATGCTCTGTACGGTCAGTCCCATTATTAACATAATGCGTTTCGTCATCGATTGATTTCCAGAATTTTGTTGCTTCTTCTAATCTATGCTTATCGACTATCAAACCATCTAAAGTTTTACCCCACCATCTTTTTAAAATGTTTTCTTTCGTTTTTCTTGGATGTCCTCTGGAAAGTATGTCTTCCAGTTCCTCTTTTATAATGCTCCATGAATAGAAATCGAGAGTTAGATGATGTGCGACTAATAATATTCTTTTCTCTGCCCGAGAAGGCAGCATGAAACCAATAAGTGGGGTTTTTAAGCTGATTTTTGCCCGGAGTTCTTCAATGATCTCACTCATTTTTCGGTCTTTTGTAGTTAGCGTACCGTCTATAACCAGGGGGGAACTTCCTATTTCCGGCTTAAGTTCTTCATGGGCTTCCATAATCCCATTTAGCGCCGAAAGTAAAAGGTCACTATTAAGATCAGATGCATCACCAAGAGTAATAATTGCTGTTTGTATCTCACCATTATCGCGATAACTTTTGCCGGCACTCTCAACGTAATTGTTTTGAATGGGGTTTAGTCCATCGAGAATTGGAGTACCTTCATCATCTAATGCCTTCCTAGTTTGCTTTTTAACAATGTCTGAAGCAAGTTCTTCCGGTGTTTGATACATCAATAAGTCACGGATACCGACGTGGATATTATTTTTTCCAAGCATTGCAACGATTTTCATACTCTGCAATGAGTCGCCACCAAGATCGAAGTAGTTAGAATCGCTACCAACAGTCTTATTAAAAATCGCTGAGTAAACCTGCAAGATTTGCCTAAGTAGCTGAGTATGATTCTTACCTTTGTTTGCCGGATTAATGTGTTGACTTTTTCTTAAGTATTCTTCGAGGGCCTTCCTATCGAGCTTACCGTTACCACTTCTAGGTAGGCTAAGAATAAATTCTAGTCGCCATGGAATCATATAGTCTGGTAACTCAGAGCGAAGCTGTTCTTTTATCCCATCAATACTCGAATTGAGCGTGCGCGGGACAATATATCCCAGCAGCCGGGTGCCGCTTGGTGATTTATCTGCAATGACAGCCGCATCCATTACCCCAGGCATTTCCTTAAGCCTATTTTCGACTTCTCCGAGCTCAAGACGTTGACCCCTAACCTTTACTTGATTATCTCGTCGCCCATGAAACTCAAGTAAGTTATCATTACGCCACCTTCCATAATCACCAGTGCGGTATAAACACGATCCGTCTTGGTTCATAAATCGGTTTGGTAAGAATAATTCAGCAGTAAGCTGTTCGTTGCCTATATATCCCTTGGCCACCGCAATGCCACCAATGCATATTTCACCTATCACACCCTTCGGACACAATTGCATTTCTGCATTAACAATGTAAGTTTGTATGTTAATAAGAGGACTGCCGATCGGTATTGATCGTCCAGGCTTCACACTGTTCGGCAGAATATTAAAGAAGTGGGTGTCATCTGAAGCCTCGGCGGGTCCATAAGCATTAAGGAGTGGCTTATCTGGGTAGTGGTTGATCCATTGTTCAACCACTGAACTATCGATAGCTTCTCCTGTGGTAATAACCTTTACATGCCTGAGTTGACCATACAGTTTATCAGAATATTCGGCGGTCAAATAGCTAGATAGCAAGGATGGAACGACCTCAAGAACTGATACGTTATTGCTTGCAATGATTTTATACATACGGTCTGAATCAATTAGATCTTCATAATCAACCACCACAACTGATGCGCCTACCATGAAAGCGCATATTAGTTGCCAGACCGAAATGTCAAAAGAAACTGGGGCCGTTTGAGCAATAACATCTTTCTTAGTAAGACTAAGGCCTTCAATCATGATTTCTAAATGATTGAGGAAACCTTCATGCCCGATCATGACACCCTTAGGAGTCCCAGTAGAGCCTGAAGTAAATATCACATAAGCTAAATCTTCACCCATTGGCTCGTAGCTGTCATCTCGGTGATGAGAGCCGTAGCTGTCTTCAATATCGCATCGCATAACTTCGTCACTGATCTCTTTGCCTTTACCGCGCATAACAACGACACTGATTCCTGCCTGTTTGATCATGTATTTAAGTCGAGCTACGGGCTGCTTGGTATCTAACGGTACATAGACGGCACCAAGCGACCAGATTGCTAATATGGAAGCAATAAAGTTTGCACTACGATCCATATTAACGCCAACAACTGAACCCTCAGTGATTCCTTTTTCAATAAAAAATCCAGCATACATACATGACATTTCATAAAGCTGTTTATACGAGAGGGTTCTGTCTCGTTCTATTACAGCAACACTATTAGAATTCTTACGAACGGCCGTTTTAAATCTGTTCCAGACAAAGGGAGGCCGCATTTCTTTTACTGGTCCCTTTCCGATTTCTAAAAGGTTGCGAGCTTCACCCTCATTAATTAATGTAATTTCTTTTATTGGCTGGTTAGGGTTTGTTAATATTGAATTCGCAATATGAAAGAACACTTTGATAGTCTGCTCAATATAGCTACTATTGAACTTCGAGCTATCATACTCCGAAATAATTTTATGATTTTTAGCAGTAGCGATAACGCTTAGAATCAAATCCATTTTCGCGCATTTATTTGGAATAATTTCATCTTTAATCACCAGACTGTTTGGCTCTGTGAAAGGCACATACTCAGCCATAACATTGTAGATACCTTGATTATCTCCGTAATCACGTGCGGACATATCACTAATAAGGTCGATCAAAGAAAAATTAGAGTTTTCGATGTCTCCCCAGATCTGCCTGGATTGTGCTTTAGCATATCTTTGGAATGAATCGTCTCTATCAACCATAATTACACACGGCAAGACGTTAATATAAGCACCTATTTTATTTGCACTGTCATCATCTCTTGTCGATACGGGCAAAGCAATAATCATGCCCTCACTATCCGTCATTTTGGATAATGTTATCGAAAGAATGGCTATACAAAGAGTGCTTATGGATAGCTTCTCGGCTTTTCCGAATTCGATAAGCTTTTCGAATAGTGAACTTTCGTCAATTTGTTCTATTACACCCGATCTATTACTATCGGTTATCGTATTTATACTTTGTTCAAAACTAACACGACCATTGACATTCCCGACTCTCGACTTCCAGTACTGCTGCGCGGATGGTTCGTTCTTAGGATATTCCAAAGAGTACTCTGTACTATCGAAATTACCGATTAGCGCTTTAGTAAAGTCATCCAAAAGAATATTCCATGATTGCGCATCAAATATAATATGCGGACATCCGATAAGTAATGTCGTGCTACCTTTATCCAAAACGAAAATAACTCTTAAATGTGAGGCCCGATCAAGTACGAAGGGCTTTCTGATTTTATCTAACCTGTCCTCATCACTCATACCAGTGCCATCAACCAAATTAATATCGCCGCTTTGTGACGTAATGCGATATGGCAAACCGTCAGCTTCCAGGAAACGACTACGTAAGGCAGGATGTTTACGGATTAGTTTGTCAAAAGCAGTTCTCAGCGCCTGCTCATCAATGTTTTTTGGTATCACTATGCGATGCACTATATTATTGGCGTCGCTACATGGGTCAAATTTATATTGATACCAGAAAGATAGTTCTGTCGAGGACAATCTGAACCGTGCCATCACCATTTTCCCGTCTTGTGTTTTTCAACAGTCTCTAGCATGCTGGCTGGAGTTGCTGGGTCCGCGATAACTTCTGAAAGCCGAAGATTAGTCCCGTAATAGTCATTGACAGCTTTTACGAGTTTCAGCGCACCAAGAGAGTCACCCCCGAGTGAGAAAAAGCCGGAATTACTATGGATATTGTCTTGCGATATACCAAGTGACTTTGCCCATAACGAAATTATTTTTTCGTGCTGTTCATCTGACTCTCGTGGGACTATTTCGACCAAAGGTCGAGTACCTAAAACCAACAACTTCAATGCTTTTCGATCAATCTTCCCATTCAAATCAAGCGGCATGACGTTAATCGGTAAATAGCTTTTTGGTATGGCGTAGGATGGCAAAGAAGTCATAAGACTTGCGGTTAGGTCATCGAACTCAGACAAGTGAGTCTTCGAAACATATAAACCGTACAATTTATTTGAAACAGCAACGACCGCAACATCATTTCTCTTCGTAATTTTCCGTATCTGGGCTTCAATACCTTCCAGCTCTATGCGCTGACCACTTATTTTAACCTGATTATCAATCCTGCCTAGAAATTCATATTGACCGTCACTACGCACTCTTCCTATATCACCTGATCTGTAATAGAGTCTTCCGCCATCTTTGATACTGAATTTTTTACTAGTTCGTAACTCATCTCTTGCATAACCTTTCGCTAGGTAAGAGCTAACAAGTATCATTTCACCATAACCATTGCTATCGGGGTTACTGATTATGACTTCCATACCCAGAAGTGGCATGCCGATAGGCACACGAGATTCTTGTCTTTCATGAATCTCGAAGGTAGTTGCACAGACAATAGATTCTGTAGGACCGTACGCATTTATTAGGTGGGGAATATGTTTGTAGAGTCTATTTGCTAATTCGGTAGGACATTCATCACCGGCCAAGATTAATGTGTCTAAATTACGAAGGCACTCGTCACGAATGCCACTAGCTACCGATGGAGGTAGAGTGACTGAAGTAATCTGTTGACTTGTCAACAGCCCCTCTATACACCCATATAAATCTTCACGAAGTTTTTTACCAGCAATAACGATAGTACCGCCGCCAAATAATGTGCCCCAGATCTCAATTAATGAAGAGTCGAAGCTTAAATATGCAAACTGAAGTACTCTCGATCGGGGTGTGACATGGTACTTCTTTGCTAGAGCGTCTGCTACGTGTTTTAGTGCTGCTTGGTCGGCAAGCACTGGCTTAGCCATTCCAGTAGTACCCGATGTGTGGAGGATATAAGTATCAGAATTCTCAGTACGAAAATAATAGTTCGTACTTTTACTGCCAACCACATCCTTAGGTGATACTGTATTGAGAATCGTACGAAAATTGATTTCCAATCCACAGATTACCTTGCTAGTGAAGGGTTCGAGCATCTGTTCGATTAGCTTGGCATCATGACGAGGGTCGATTGGGACAATAACTCGGCCCGTCAGCATTACTGCCATATATGCGATTACTGCATAGGCGTCTTGATCGGCAACTATACCGATATACTTCTCGGTTTTAAATATCTTATCTATTGCGTTGCTCGATGACTTAAGCAGCTCCCAAAGCTTCGAATAAGTAATGTCGCCCATTTGGAAATCTCTGATTGCAATCGCTTCAGGTTGACTTTCGATAACACGTAAAAGTCGTTCAGCAAGCATTATATTATCCTTATTTTCTAATGATCGAGTTATTAATTACTAGGATATCAATATCTGAATCGATAAATGCTTTAATTGCATCTTTGTCATAACAGACAATTGGCATTGTTTTCAGATTAAATGACGTATTAAGAAGGACGGGTATCGACAGTTGTTGTTCGATTCGATCTAGCAACTTCCATAAAATTGGAAGATCTTTCTTGGATACGGATTGAACTCGTGCGGTTCCATCAATATGCGTAATTGCTTGCAGATTACCCCTGTATTTATCTTTTACATTTACATTTACAAGCATGTGTTTATAGACAACACTATCTACTACTTCGAAGTATTTGCCGAGCGCCTCCTCCTTAACTATGGGAGCGAACGGTCGGAAGCTTTCACGTTGCTTCGTAATAATATTTAATCTATTGCGCATTTCATATTTACGAGGGTCTGCCAATATACTACGATGCCCCAGTGCTCTTGGACCGAACTCCATACGCCCCTGAGCCCATGCGACTATTTTTCCCTCGACTATCGCACCAGCAACAACATCAACAAGTTCATCATCACTTACAATGTCAAGATTTAACGCATAGTCTTTTATAAGCTGGCTACATTCGCTTGATTCAATTTCGGGACCGTAAAAAGGCATATCGATATAATGTGCCGGATCAATCTTATCCCCCATTTGACGCATCAGAACTAGTGCAGACCCGATTGAGGTACCATCGTCAGCAGCAGCAGGGGCAATATAGATCTTCTCAAATAATTTTTGTTGGGCGATGTAGGCATTCGCGACACAGTTAAGAGCTACGCCTCCAGCCATACACAGATTGTTTATGTTAGTTTGTTGCTGCCAATAGCAAACGACATGACTCATTGCGTCATTAAGTTTTGTCTGGAGAGCTGCAGTGAAGTCCTTATGAAGATTTTCTACCGGATCACCACTTTTGCGTTCAGGGAATACTTGTGTACTTAACCACCGCTTAAAGTATCTATAGGTTTCCCTATCCTTTGGTGACTCGATCTTTGGTGGTATTAGGTGTTTTATCTCGACGCTACCTTCATCGCCCAAAACTACGATCTCATCAAGGATAGCTTTGTATTTGTCCCCATCACCATACGCCGCCAGACCCATAATTTTATATTCGTCAGAGTTAGTTATAAAGCCAAGGTAATCCGTCACGGCTGAGTAAAGCAATCCGAGCGAGCTCGTTGGACCGTATGTTTTTAGCAGAGTTAAGCCGCTCGTCTTATCACCAATGTAAAT
>JAUYIW010000075.1 GCA_030688135.1 Candidatus Uhrbacteria bacterium
AAGGTCGAGTTCCAGTCCTTCATTTGCCGAGCTTTCTACAAGATCCAATGTATCAAGGTTTTCAAGGCATGAAGTAAATTTTTTCACATCTAGTTCAAGCTCTTTAGCGATTTCAGTGTATAGTTCTGCGCCAAGTTCATATTGGTGGCTCATTAGAAAGTCATAGTATGGCCAAAATGCATCTTGATTCTGCGCGCACCTGGCCGCAATGGCGGCACGAGCTGATTCATTATTCAGGGTGCTGTTTGGAAAATCTTTCCAAGCGACTAGCACTTCATTTGGGAATTCTTGAAGCAATGTAGAGAGCGAAGTAGAAATGCTTGCGCTTGTTTCATTTGCAAAGTCACCAAAGAAAACTATTACAACATTTGGATTTGCACTTCCTGTTGTTGGGTCGGTTTTTTGAATTCCGTTGTCTTCCATAAACGCTGGAAGCTCAGGTTCTAGGTTAGCTACCATTGACGCTAAGACAATCATTACAACAAAAACTACTACTAAAGTTATCACTGACTTTTTTGATATTTTGGATTGCCGGAGCATTTTAGTCTAAATAGATTGCGTTAAGTCTTCCGCGACTGTCTGTGAAGTACAAGGTTTTACCGTTTGTGCTAATCATTAGGTCAAACATTTGCATGTCAGAAATTGGAGTAGCTACAAGTGTTGCTCGACTAGAGGATAGATTAACAAGATAGACATCGTCGGGTGCTGTTACAAGCCTGGAATCTTCTCCTGAATAGTTTGGAAGTTCTCTTGGAACTGCACAGTAGGCAGTTGTTTCAGAAGCGAATGTACATTTTTCAACCCAGGTTTCTAAAGAGAATTTTTTTCTATTTTCACCAACGTCGTTACCTGAAGCGCTAACGAACCAAAGCGATGGTCGGTAGCTATTGCCAGAATCGGCGATTGAGTAAAGCAAATAGTTGCCACTTGGTGACCAAAGCCCAGAGAAATTACTGCCTTCAAGAACTAAAGCACCAACCGCTTCTCCGTCTGTGCCGATTAAGTAGATTTGTTGTCGACCAAAGCCGGTTTGTACATTACCGGTTGAAGAGAAGCCGACCACGGTATCATTAGGTGACCAATTAACTTCTACCTTATCTGCATTTGTGCCAAGAGCTGCAATAGCCTTTGTTTGCGAGCCGTCAGACGATGTAATTACAAGCGCCCTGCTGTTAGGGTCGGTATTTATACTTTTACTGACTATCTCTTCTCCATCAGGAGAAAAGTCAAAATCTTGCCAGTGGCTAGGTAGATTAGTTTGGGACTCGGTTACAAAGTCATAAACAATGTTTGAGCCATCTGGAAACTCAATTACAGCCTGATCCCCACCGTCTGCAAAAACTACTGATTCAGCTTCTGGAAATTTAGTTTCTGAAAGCGCTACAATGTCTCCACTTGAATCAATGGTATAAAATTTACCATCGGTGGGATTATAAAATGCAATTGAACCGCTCGCTGTTAGCGTCGGCTCTATAACCATAGAGGACGTAAGCTGAACAGGAATTACTTCACCCTCGGCAGGTGCAGATGGTACAAGTACTTCGCCTCCTCCAACATCAACCGTTGGCACAAAGCCTTCTTCTGCTCCTGTTAATCCACCAACTACAGCTTCTTCTCCCGGCGCTTCTTCTTCAACAACGGTTATTCCGCGAATGGTAAGAAAGTATAACAGCAAGCCAATAAGTCCGGCGCTCACAATTAGCGCTACAAGGCCAAGTATCATTTTTAGTCGTTGACTCATAAGAAGTTAGTGTTAGATTGTGAATACATCTACTATTTCTGAGATAATCATTATAAATAATCCAAACCACGCAAGTATTATATTTATTTGAATGAATGCGGCTAGTAGGAAGAAAAATAGTATAACTGCGTAGAGCACAGACATCCAAGAAGTTCCTTTCTGCATGTTGAGCGCATTCGGTTCGATTAAGTTCAGCGGCGGGCCCTTAAAAAAATCTTTTGAAAGTGCTTCCGACGCTCCTTCAATGTCACCACTTGTAGCGCTACTAATAGCATCACCCGAATTCATGCCTGCGGTTATGAAGGTTTTAATCACTTGGAAGAATGTTGCAAAAGAACCTAGCCAAACCCAGAATCCGCCATCTTCGTGTGGAATATCAATTGCGCTTCCTCTTCCGAATAAGTTCGATGCCATGTCGCGAGCTTCATCCTTAAGCTTTTTGCTCATTTTTTTCATTGCCTTATCAACCATTGCGTCTTTTTGTTTTTGCATTGCTCTACGAAGGGGAATTCTGCCAGGGGCAGTGGCTTGAAGCTGTCGATCTTGCGCTGAGAGATTCCGGATATTTTGCATTGACTCTCTTTCAAAGCCACCGTTCAGATCCGTAGCTTCAGAAATTATTGGTGGGAGCGTGATATTTGCTGTTTCTTCTTTTATGGATTGTCTTTGTGTGGCAAGATTTGCTTTATTTTGCGCTTCCTTTTGCTTGCGCTCTTCTGCGCTTGCAACGCCCATTGGATACATTTGAGATTCGGTAATACCGCTTGACTCGGTTGGCCTGGATGCTATTGCTTTCTGAGACCCTCCTGAACGAGATTTAAAAGGTAAAACTTGTCCAGCTTTCTTTTTGGCTACTTTTGCACGATTAAGCTCCGCCGCATACTGACGCGGCGCTGCTGATCCTGCTGATGTGGCAGCCAAAGCTGTTGCCATAAATAACAAAATAATAGTAGTGGATAATTTTGTGACAGCCCACGATTATCTACTACTATTATACTCTAAATTTTCCTGAAAGTCAGGCCTTTTCTATGTGTAAATGTCCATCTTTCGTAGCCTTTAATTTAAAGGCTTTTTTTACCGCAGTTGAATCAAGTAAGGCCTGCGCTAAAGGATGTTCAATTTGTTCTTGAATAATCCTTTGAATTTCTCTAGCTCCTAGCTTAGCAGAAGCTTTTCCTGCAATATGTTTAAGAACAGCATCTGAGAAGAGTAGATCTGTTTTATGTCTATTTAATCTGTCTTTTAGTTCAAAAAGCTGCTTTCTTGCAATGGCTGCTAGTGCGTCAGCACTTAGTTGCTCAAAAATACAAATATGATCGATCCTGTTTACCAACTCGCGTTTAAAGCGATCTTCTAAAAGTTCTCGCAAATCTTGATTGCGTATTTTTTTAACTTCATCAGTCTTTTCATTGAATCCAACTCTACCACGTTCAAATCGTTCACTACCAACATTTGTGCTCATGATAATTATTGAGTGTCGGAAGGTTATTTTTTTACCGGTAGCATCTGTTAGTGAACCGTCATCTAGAATTTGAAGTAAAAGGTTTTGAACATCGGAATGTGCTTTTTCAAGTTCATCAAACAAAATTACGCAGTACGGATTATTTTTTACAAAGTCTGTTAGCTTTGTTCCTTCTCTGTAACCAACATAACCAGCTGGGGCACCGATCAGTTTAGATATTGAAAATCCCTCAGAATATTCTGACATATCAAGTCGCAAGAATGATTCTGAAGTATCGAACAATGTTTTTGAAAGTGTTTTTGCAAGTTCGGTTTTTCCAACACCGGACGGTCCCATAAAAAGGAAAGATGCCTGAGGTCGGTCAATTTGAGCTATGCCAAGTTTTGCTCTTCGTATTGTATTTGCAACCATGCTAAGAACATGACTTTGCCCAATAATAGATTTCTCTAGTTCACCTTCAAGATTTTTAAGTTTTCTCTGCTCGTCTAGGCTTAAAGTTTTCAATGGAATATCTGTCATTTCAGAGGCAACATTCTGCATTTCTTTTACTCCAATTTTAACATATGTATTGTTACGCTTGGTTGAGTTAAGTGCATTAATGTCCGCTATAAGAGTATCTTCTTCAGTTTTTAGTTGAGAGGCGTTATCGAACTGTTCATCGAGCACTGCTTGGCGTTTTTTATCGCGCACATGCCGAAGCGCAATTCGCTTTTTCTGTAGCTCTGATTGATTCTTCGAAGATTTTCGTTTTATATTTGCTCCAGCTCCGGCTTCATCGAGTAAATCAATTGCCTTGTCTGGAAAGAACTTACCACTCATGTAGCGGTCTGACAGATCAAGAGCTGCTTCGATAGCTTCATCAGAATATGAAACACGATGGTGCTTTTCGTAAAATCCTCTAACGCCGTAAAGAATTTTACGAGTTTCTTCAAGGCTCGGTTCGCTAACTTTTATAGATTGAAATCGTCGCTCAAGAGCGCCATCGGTTTCTATGGTTTTCTTAAATTCTGTTGGAGTTGTTGCTCCTATGCAACGAATGTCGCCTCTTGCTAATGCCGGCTTTAGAATATTCGCTGCGTCGAGCGACCCGGAAGCAGAGCCTGCGCCCATTAATGTATGAGCTTCATCTATAAACAAAATAATTTCTGGTCGTTCTGTAACTTCTTCTACAAGTTGACGAAGTCTTGACTCAAACTCGCCTCTGTACATTGTGCCGGCAACCATAGCTGTTAGATCAAGCCTAAAAATTCTTTTATCAGCAAGTATATCGGCAGTGTTTCCTTCTACTATTTTTTTTGCAAGGCCTTCCACGATTGCAGTTTTACCAACTCCAGGTTCTCCAACAAGAATAGGATTGTTTTTTGATTTTCTAGAAAGGATTTTCATCATTCGCTGAATTTCGTGTTCACGTCCAATAATTGGATTTACTTTATTCAAAATTTCTTCAGTCGTGAGTTCTTCTGAAAAGAAATCTAACGCAGGAGTTTTGCTTTCATCAGGCTTTTCACCAAACGGATCGTCAAGGTCAAAAGGTAGCTGATCCCAATCGGGTAGGGCAGGAGTTGAAAGCGCTGATTTATCGGGCAATTCAGGGAATGAAGAGCTTGCTTGAAAAACTGTATTAAGATTCCGGATTATAATTTTTGTATCGATTTGTGCTTTTTCAAAATATCTTAAGATTTCAGAAGAAGGTTCTTGAACTAGGCCAGAAAGAAGATGCTCTGTTCCAATATATTTATGTTCGTAAACGTTTGCAGTAAGCACTGCTTTTTCAATAACACGTTTTGATGATTCAGAAAGTACGGGCACTGCTGTTTTTGGATTATGTTGAAGCAAGTCGTCAGCCATTTCAAATTCAGATTCTGAAAAGTCTTCAAAGTACTCTTTTTTTGCACCGGCCTTTTTAAGAACTTCCGCGGCAACCGAACCTTCCTCTGTTGCGAGAGCCCAAAGGAGATGGGTTGGCTGAATGTTCTCATCATTTTTTTCTACTGCTACGCAAAGAGCGCGCGTGAGCACGTTTTTCAAGTGGTTGTTAAATTTTGAAACCATTTCGTCCATATGCATTAAATTCCCATTGTTCTCAATTTTTGAATACGCTCATCGATTGGAGGGTGCGTTGAGAATGCGCGTTGAAACCATGAGTTTTCAGCTTTTTTAGAGCCAAACGGATTTGAGATAAATAAATGTGCTGTTGCGTGGTTTGCCTTTTTTAAAGGCAAACTGTTTTCTTTAATCTTTTCTAATGCCGAAGCAAGTCCTTCCGGATGGCGCGTTAGTAAAGATGCAGATGCGTCCGCAAGGTATTCTCTGGCTCGCGATATGGCAAGTTTGATCAGCTGAGCAATTAAAGGAGATAGAACGGCCACAGCGATTCCTATAATAAGAAATACGATTGCGGCCTGTCCTTGTTTGCGGTCGGAGTGAATGCCAATTCGAAGTAATAGATCCGCAATTAGCATTACAATACCAACTAAGATTACTGTTATGGTCATCACACGAATATCTAGATTTTGAATATGTGAAAGTTCGTGTGCCGCAACGCCTTCAAGCTCAGTTTTATTAAGAACTCTTAAAATACCTGTTGTAAATGCCATCGATGCATGTTCCGGATCACGACCGGTTGCAAAAGCGTTTGGACTTGGGTCATTGATTACATATACCTTAGGCATTGGTAGTCCTGCGGCGATAGTAAGATTTTCTACTATATTCCAAAGATCGGGTGCTTGCTGTTTTGTGATTTGTTTTGCACCTGACGTTATGAGCACAGCCTTGTCACCGGCATAATAGCTAATGAGTGAAAAAACCGTGGAGAATATTGTTCCAAAAATAATCGATGCATAAATATCGACATTCATCATAAGGCCACCAATGTAGAAAAGCACTACAATAAGCACTGACACGGTGGTAACAAGAAACCAAGTTTTTCTTTTGTTAGCTTCAATTTCCTTGTACATAACTACATAGGGCGACAACATTACTGTCTCGAAAGACAAAAGTCGCCGCCCTGTAAAAAGACAAATTAGAATTTTACTTCCGGAACTACTTCACTACCTGCTGGTGCATCAAAGAATTCATATTTCTTAAAGCCTAGCATTCCTGCGATCATGTTTGTAGGGAATACCTGAACTTTAGTATTGAAGTCACGAACATTTCCGTTATAGAAGCGCCTAGCTGATTGAACTTTATCTTCAGTATCAACAAGCTCTTTTTGCAGATGTAAGAAGTTTTCCGAGGCTTGAAGTTGAGGATAGTTTTCAGAAACCGCAAAGAGTGACTTTAGAGCGCCCGAAAGCATATTCTCGGCTTCAAAATGTTCGCCGGGAGTTTTCGCCTGAATTGCATTTGCTCGAGCTTCTGTAACCTTTGTAAACACGTTGTCTTCGTGCTTTGCGTATCCTTTCACCGAGTTTACGATGTTTGGAATAAGGTCGTATCTTCGTTTCAGCTGAACTTCGATGTCTGACCACGCTTCGTCAACGCGATTTCGTGTCTTGATTAGGCCGTTAAAAACTGCGATGAGCCAAATCGCTATAACAGCGACTACACCCAATATGATAAATATAAGTTCCATAGAGTTTATTTTATCTTGAATTACGAAACTCGCGATCTTTGCGTTCACGGGCGCCCGTCGCCCCGTTCTCCCTACGTTTTAGTAGGGTTCACGGGGATCGACAGCCCGTTCACGCAAATTTCATCGAGTTTTGTAATTCAAGGTATTTTAGGGACTTAATTATTGCCCCTAGATTTGCTGACTTAGTGAGTTAGGGTTATATTAGTGTTAGATCTTAGGTGTTAGGTTTTACCTAATAGGTTATAGGTTTTAGTGACTAGCTATCTCACCTCTGGCATAAGCCTGCAGAGGGCCCGGCAGGATACTGAATTCCGGCTACTTTCTACAACTTACTTTTGTAAAGATCCCTTTAATCCTACGATTAATTGAGTAAAATGTCAATGTATTATGAGAATCCCAAGAAACATTTTTAAAGCCTACGATATTAGAGGTATTGCAGGGACCGAAGTTACAAATCAGCTTGCCTTGGCAGTTGGGAAGGGTTTTGCAACTCTTTTGCAAAAAGAAAATCCTGGCAAGCGTTTAAAGGTTGCAGTTGGTCGAGACATGCGCGAGACTTCTCCAGATTTACAACAGGCCTTAATTGATGGGTTAGTACAAAGCGGGGTTGATGTTTTTGATATCGGATTAGTCTCAACACCGGCATTTTATTTTGCTGTTGGGCATCTTGGGGCAGATGGCGGTATTACGGCTTCAGCTTCTCATAATCCAGCTGAATATAATGGGTTCAAGTTAGTGCGAAGTAATGCAATTCCTGTTGGAGGCGACACTGGCATAGATGATATTGCAGACGTAATCGAGAATGAAGTTTTCACAAAGTTAGAGCCTGTTGGTGCAATTGAAAAAATAGAAGGTATAGCAGGTCTTGCGGTAGAGGCTGAGATTGAATTTGCCGGTACCGATCCAATCAAGCCTTTTCACGTTGTTATAGACACTGCAAACGGAATGGGCGCTCAATATTTTGACGAACTTTTAAAGAAGGTAAATTTTAGGGTAGATAAAATGTATTGGGAGTTTGATGGCACCTTTCCAAATCATGAAGCTGATCCATTTAAAGAAAAGAACATGGTCGATCTTCAAGAACGAGTGGTTGAAGTTGGAGCTGATCTTGGAATTTCGGCAGATGGTGATGGTGATAGAATTTTCTTTGTAGATAATCTTGGCAAAACCGTAGAGCCGGCAATTGTGCGCGGAATTTTATCAAGGCGTGTCCTTACCGATTATCCCGGCGCTGCGATTGGTTTTGATGTTAGGCCGGGTAAGATTACTGAAGATATGATTATTGAAGCTGGCGGAAAGCCAGTAAAGACTCGTGTTGGTCATTCGCTAATCAAGGAAAAGATGCGCGAGGTGAATGCTGTTTTTGGCGGAGAATCAAGTGGCCACTTTTTCTATAAGTTTCCAGTTGGTACCTTTGAAGGACCGGTAGTTGCAGTGCTTCATTTTTTGCAAGAGCTAACTCGTTCGGGCGAGACTTTGGCAGAATTTATAGCTCCACTAAAGCGTTACTTTCATTCCGGAGAGATTAATTTTGATGTAGAAGATAAGGATGGAATGATTGGCGAAATCAAGAAAACGTACCAAGATGGGGAACTTAATGAACTAGATGGTATTACAATAACTTATCCAAAATTTTGGTTTAATGTAAGGCCTTCTAATACTGAGTCAAAACTTCGATTAAATCTTGAGGCAGTGGACGCTAAAACAATGCAGGAAAAGCGAGATGAAATAACTGCGATCATAACTGGGAAATAATATGAAGCCAATAGAGTCACCGTACAAAACGTTTAGATTTAAAGATTATTCTTTTGACCACGAAACCGGTGAGGCAATTTTTCATTATTCTTTCGATAAAGAAATTCAGTTCGAAGAACGGCTTATTTTTCCACTTCCGGTAGAAGGCATTCCGGCAGGAGTGGATGAAGCACTCGATCGTGCATTGTTCGCGTTGCACCTAATGGCAGGCATTAGTTATTACAAGGCCTATTGTCCTTCAGAGATTATTATTGAGTCTGGAGTACTTACGCGAGATGAGGCTGAGTTTTGGAATAACCTGTACACCTTGGGGCTTGGAGAATTTTTCTATCAGAATGATTTAGAGTTTAAAGATTATATTCATTTTCCTTTTTCTGATGCTACAAAAAGAAGCTATGGTAGGGCCGAAGGGGAAGGCAGTTTTGTTGCCATTGGTGGAGGTAAAGATTCGCTTGTTACTATTGAGCTTTTGAGAAGGGTTCAGAAAGATTTTACAATGTTTGCTCTTGGGGAGCACACAAGAATTCATGAAGTTGCCGCAGCGGTTGGAGGTGATTTGGTAACAGTCAAACGTGTACTCGACCCAAGATTGTTTGAGCTTAATGCTGCCAATGCCTATAACGGTCATGTCCCAATTTCAGCATACATTGCATTTATGTCGGTCGTGCTCGCAATTTTACATAGCAAGCGCGACGTTATTCTTTCAAACGAACGTAGCGCAAACTTTGGTAATGTTGTTGTGCAAGGAGTTATTATTAATCATCAGTACAGCAAGAGCCTTCAGTTCGAGAGTGACTTTCAAGCTTATCTGCTCCACTCAATCACCCCAGACATTAGCTACTTTAGTTTACTGCGACCATTTTCGGAATTAAAGATTTCAGAAATGTTTTCTAAATATTTGGATTACTTTGATGTTTTTTCAAGTTGCAATAAGAACTTCAAATTAACTCATGACAAGGTAGGGGCCATTTGGTGTGGAGAGTGTCCAAAATGTGCCTTTGTGTTTGCAATGCTTTCGGCATTTGTAGAAAAAGATAGGCTAGTAAAGATTTTTGGAGATAATTTATTTGACCGCGAAGATTTGTTGCCTTTATTCCGTGAGCTTTTAGGAGCTTGCGAAGTAAAGCCGTTCGAATGCGTTGGTGAGCCTAGTGAAGTAGTGGCAGCGTTCGAGCTAGCACGTAGACGTGGAGATTTTAATGAAACTTTGGTAATGAAGTATTTTATAGAAAATGTTTTGCCAAATCAGAATGTTGAATTAGAGATTAAAAAAGCGCTCGAGGTTTCGGAAGACCATTTAATTCCTGAGGTGTATTCAGAGGTAATTGCGTAGGTAATACATATTCCAACTAATTTATATTAATTCCCTGATAGGTTGTTCTAAAACTTGATGATATTTACTTCTACGGGCTAGACACCTCTGAGACGTACTGAAATGTACGTTGAGGAGATGCCTGGGCGCCCGTGAAAGTCAAGATCGCAAGTTTTAGGACAGACCTCCTAAGGACGCGTATGAAAATGTTTGAACTGGAGGATAAAACTATTGTCATTTTTGGGTTTGGCCGTGAAGGTAGGGCAACTTTTGAAGTACTTTCTACAAAATTAGAAAATGCTAAGTTTATAGTAACAGATGAAAAGTCACAGAATATTCCAGAGTACATGTCGCCCGAGGAGGCTGTTCTAAATTCAGGCTCTGAAACTATAGTTATAAAAAGTCCAGGTATTTCTCCATCAAATAAGTTTGTGCAGGGGTTTCTGAAGAATGGCGCGGTTATATCCTCAGCTACAAACATTTCTTTTGCTGAGCGCAAGGGTCGTGGCACAATGATTGGAATTACAGGATCGAAAGGAAAGAGTACTACTGCGTCGCTTTTAGCACATGTATTACGCGTATGTGGAAAGCAGGTTGAGCTTGTTGGTAATATTGGCGAGCCGGCAATCTTACACATTGATGACGCTGAAGATACAATCTTTGTAATTGAACTTTCCAGCTACCAGCTGAGCGATTTATTAGTGGGGCCTGATGTTGCAGTAGCTTTGAATATTTTTGATGAACATATGGATTACCATGGTGGAAGCGAGGGATACGTGAACGCGAAACTCAATATTACCAAGTCTCAAACAAAAGAAGATATATTTTTTTATCATCCAAACTATGAGGAGCTTGTGAACGCGGCGCAGA
>JAUYIW010000026.1 GCA_030688135.1 Candidatus Uhrbacteria bacterium
TATGGTCATCATGAATCATCATGTAATTCTCAACGATTTTCTTAGCATGCGGAAGCTTACCAAGAGGCGTGCGCCTATAAACAGGTATCATTAGAGTCGGTAGTCTGTAGCAGGTATGTTGCAAAGTGCCGTCCGGATTCAAAAGCTGAGGACCAGCAATACCAACGCTAGGATTCGCATCCATAAAACGCGTTAACTCTTCAAGCGAGCCAGGAAGTACAACTATGTCCGGATTAAAGATAAGCACATAACGGCCTCTTGCTCTACTAATCCCTTGGTTCATACCTCCCCCGAATCCAAGATTGCGTGCCATAGGAAAGTATCGCGCCTCTGGAAACTCAGCACTAAGAACGCTGTGCAATCCAGCTGCCGGATTGTTGTCTACTATTATAATCTCAAACTGAAGCTTTGGTGCTGCACGTCGAATACTACGCAGTGTTTGGCGCAACACTCCAGATTCAAATGTATGAACTATAACAATTGATAAATCTAATTCACTTTCCAACATATTGTCTAATTGCTTTTTCTGGTACCTTTGCGCCTTGGCGAATCAATTTACGCCTTTTTAACATTTTGGGCAAATACGAACTCATTCCAAATATTCGTCTTCGAGTTTCTGACTCAAAAAGAATTCCGTAAAAAACCCTTATACCTTCATTGAATGCCACTCTAACAATTGACAATATTAAGCTTAAAATTGTTAAGTTCTTAATAAGTGTAAAAAGTTGATTGCGCGTAGAAAGTGCTGCAGTAAAAGGTCGCTGACCTCGACGGTTCTTTATGCGACTAAGTAGTGACTGCTTTTCTGCTCCGTACATACCCCTGTAGTGATAACCAATCGCAGCAGGAACAAATCTAGATTCCCAGCCTAATTTACGCATCCGCCAAGCTAAATCACAATCTTCTTTATATGCAAAAAAATCACTATCAAACACCGTACCTTCAAGCATAGCATCGTTCAACGCTTCTAGACGATACAGTGCCATGGTTCCGCTTGGTCCAAATATATCAGTAGCAGTATCGTACTGCCCTTTATCTATTTCTCCTGCCCCGCGATCGGTCATGCGCCAGTTCTTATGAAGGCGTAGCCCCGTTGTATCTATAACATCTGACTTAATGGTGTCTTGTAAAACTTCATCGCCCATTCTTTCGCCAAATGCCCTATAGAGCTTTGGTTGCACTGCGCCAAGCTTTGGATTTGCCTCGAGCGCCCCAACTAACTCCTCAAGACAATTTGGAGCTAAAATCATGTCTGAGTTCATGATTAGGATGAACGTATTCTTTTCATCATCTTTAGTAAGGCGATCAAATGTAAATCTAAACAGCTGATTAAATCCACCTGCAAAACCATTATTTTTTAAATTCCTAGATACCAAAGTATGAGGGTGGTATTGCTGAATATACTCTACAGTTTCGTCAGTACTACCGTTATCTAAAATTCTAAGTAAAAAGTTCTTATATGTCTGATTTTCTAATGATTCAAAAAGATCAGGAAGATACTTCCGGTCGTTCCAGGTTAACATGTGTGCAATGATTGGCATCGAATGAAAATTCTAAATCCTAGTATCTCGTTCACAAAGTGTAGTCCAGATCGTAGATTTTGACCAGTCTAGCGTATATTTCTACCTGATTGACTTTATGCAACATCTAAAGCCTAAATCGTACTGAAATCCTTATGATCCCTTAAAAAAACGCCCGGCCATACTATGTGGTCGGGCGAAGATGATCAGCGCTTGCGCTTGTGATGCGCACTGCTCTGATGGTGCTGCTCGGCAGGAGGTGCCTGCTGAGCTTGCGTTGACTGCTGATGTGAACTCGCCGGACGTGCCGTACTGTGAGACTGCGCCGAACTCGCAGGTTGCGATGCATGATGCGAAGGCGACTGATGCGTTGCCGTCGAGGCATTGCGCGCAGGCACATGATGTGCCGAACTTGCAGGTCGCGACTCTTGGTGCGCAGGCGCATAGCGCGACGGCGCTGGCCGAGTATGCGCCGAATAGTGCAAAGGTGCCGGACGCGACGCGTAGTGACGCGCAGTGCCGTGCATCAACACCACTCCTCGCGGTGGCACTCTCCAATAGCTTGGCGCATACCTGGCATGCCAGTGATTGCAGCCGTGGTAGTGCACATGCGCAAGCGTCATTCCCCGGTAGTAGTGATCACAGCCCTCGTGATGGACATGCGCGTAGTGTGCGTGTCCAAAGGTGCAGTAGTCACTTCCGAACCAGATCGGATGGCCGTCGAGACAAAGCCCGATCAACACCCCTCCGACGTTCACGCCGACTCCGACGCTCACGAATCCGCCAGCCGCTGCCTGTGGCGCTGCGAGCAAAAAACTCACCAAAAACAGTACCAAAACCCTTATTTTCATTTTAATTCTCCTCTGTTGGGGTTACTCTATTTGTACCAGAAAACTGGTGTTTTGTCAAGCTATAAAACCATGAAAATGAGAGTACTGAGTTTGTTAATGAGAAACTTAATTTATTGTAAAAAATGAGTGTTTATTATTCATATAACTCAGTTTATTAGCTTACGACTCAGTTTATTTTGATAATCAAACAATAAACCCAGCCGACAGACAGTAAACCTCAGCGCCACGACAATAAACTTCCCCACATGGGGTTGTCACAAAACTCGATGATATTGACTTGAACGGGCTGGCAGTCCCTGAAACGTACTAAAACGTACGTTGAAGAGATGCCTGGGTGCCCGTGAAAGGCAAGATCGCGAGTTTTGTGACAGCCCCATTACCGCTTCTTCTTCGTTACATTAAATCCTAAATACTTGCCTATCATCATTCTTGTCTGAGCATCGATCGCAGGAAATGCTCCAAATAACACAAAGGTAACAGGCAGTAATGCCCACTGTAAAATCATAACTAACCAGTTATGCTTTTTTACACATTCCGGTCTATGAGGAAGTAAAAGTAGGCTTAAAAATGCTGACGCAAATACACCGGCTGTGGCAACCTGCATCATAAGTTCAAGTGTAAATGGCGAGTTTGCCACAAATGCCGTTGGTGAATTTCCAACCAAAAAGAAAGGAAGATAGCCCAACATAAAAATCAAGATTGGTGCAGTAGCCCAAGTATACATTCCCTCAATGTGATTAAATATAAATTTTAACTTTATTCGCCTTGATATATCTTTATTACCGCGGAAATGCTCAAGCATGTATGGCAAGTGTTCAACACCCCAAGCCCATCTTCTCTGTTGCTTATACAGCGCTACTAAACTTTCATAATATGTTTTACCCGTAACAGTATCCATGTTCACTGGCAAAAATACCGGTGTCACCCTGTATTCACCCTTATAATGCAAAAGTGCCTGCATAAAAATTCTAGAGTCTTCACTAACTAGGTCAGGCTCCCAATATCCAACATCTACTAACATTTGCCATGGCATTGAATGGCTTGAAAAAGTCCACATACGCTCGGGACGCACAAGTTCTGAAAGCAACCAAAATGTAGTACCAAATGCAGCCACTCGAACTGGTGCTGTAGCATCCCAAATGTTATTTGAAAAAAGAGTTAGTGGCTGAAATGAAGTTCTAGTTGGATTCGGAATAGTAAGATACAAATAACTTAAGCGAGCGAAATACTGAACGTGCGCGATTGTATCAACATCAAAAGCTGAAACAATAATATCTTTGTACGGAATTTTTCGCTCATTTATTATCTCTTTTGCTCTTGTAGCCATCCATTTTAAATTCGATCCTTTACCAGGAATCTCACCCTTAATACCTCTTGGATGCATAGTAAACTCAAGTGCAGCAAAAGTATTTCCAAACTCCTCTTTTAGCGCCTTTGCATATCGATTGAAATTATGTTCATCACCTTCCTCTCCTCCAACCATAACAATAAACCTATCTTTTCGATATTTACTCTGAGCCACAGCGCGCAGTGCTCCTTGCAAAATTGAAAGCTCTTCCTTGTACGTTGGAAATATTACCAAATGATAAATCTTATCGGAACGATTAAGCTTTTGATATTCATCCTCCCAATTAACTGCTATTTCATGCTTATACTGAAAATACGCTGCAGTAAGATGAATCAAAAAGTATAGAACCCTAAGCGTCCAGTAAAGATCAAAAATGATTATAAAAGCAACAGCGGCTACTGGTATAAAAAATGAAGTGTAGATTGCGAGCACAAAAGTAGTCCAGATCAAAAGACCTGGAATCATCTCCCAAAATCGGTGTTTTCCATATTGTCCCATTACTTCTGACATGAGGGTGAGACTAGCAAATTATAGCGTTTTGGTCAAGGTGATTATGGATCATACGCAATTTGGGTGGAGGAGTCATCTAATCTGCCAGGTTAGGATTTGTTTGATCCATTTAATAAGTAGAAAGTTACCATTTCGACGAGTCTGTAGGTCGCGAGTAGAAATCTTTCGGAGATCTCAACGAACCGCGAAAGATCTCTCGTCGTGGATTACAAGCTCCTCGAGATGGTGGGGTTCGAAAGATCTCTCGTCGTGGATTACAAGCTCCTCGAGATGGTGGGGTTCGAAAGATCTCTCACCCGACAGCAGAAAATTAAATCGGGTTCGAGATGGTAGAAAGCAAGATATTCGCTGTTTTTACCGGTTGAGCTAACCTTTGGCCTCTATGCATTCTCCACCCAAATTGCGTATGATCCGTGATTATTATAACGGAGGAAGTAGTTAATAGGAAGTAGAAAGTAGAAAAAAACAGACTTAACATTAAGTCTGCTTCAATTCAGTTCTGGGCTACTAGCCTTATACACGAAGATATCTCCTTATCGCAAACATTGTTGTAAAAAGTCCAAGAACTGAAAGTACTAGAAATTGACTACCAAAAATCAACAAGGCGTTGTCGAGGAAGAACTGCTGTGCGCTAAAATCAATGCCTCCAAAATAGGTAGATACCCAAGGCTCAAGCCATCTCATGCTAAGGAATACAATACCAACCATTATGGCTGTTGAAGCAGCGCTATACATAATAGCCTCGAGCAAAAATGGCCCGCGGACAAACCAGTCATTCGCTCCAACTAACTTCATTATTCCTATTTCATCGCGATGAACATAAGTTGCAACACGAATGGTATTAAAGATAATTAGTATTGCAATCAATATAAAGAATCCGGCAAGAACTAAACCGCCAATACGAATCCTATCGCTTAAATTCTGAATCTTGCTAATTACAGCCTCGTAGTCGGTGAAGTCTTTCTTTTTAATATACCGCTGGTATTCTGGAGTTTCTATGGCCTCGAGTATAAAAGTAAAATCATCTGGAGACCATGCAGAAATCACAAGCGCGCTTCCGAAAGGATTGCCGTCTATCTCTTCGAGAGAGTCTAAAATCACTGCATCGTTTTGGTGATGCTCTTTAAAAGCTACAAGTGCATCTTCCGCTGACACAAAAGTAACATTTCTAACTTGAGAAAGTCCTAATAAATATCCTTGTGCACTTTTTACAATATCATCTGACGTGTCTGGTTCAAAATATATTGAAACCTCAACCTTTTCTTGCACTGATTGAACAGTTGCGCTTCCAAGAACGTTTATAAATATCAAAGCATTCACTGTAATTAATGTGAGCACGAAAACACTCATTGTGATAACCGAAAGCCAGAAGTTTCGAAAGAAATTCTGAAAGGCGAATCGTATTATTCTAAGTGCTGAGAGAAAGAATGACATTGTGTGGATTTACAAAAGAAAACAGGTTTATTATTAGGTCGCAAGGTTTATTACTGACGACATTGTTTATTATCAGGTTGCGGAGTTTATTACTGACAGCATAGTTTACTATGATGCTGTCGACCTTTACATCTGTATATCAGTAACAATCAGTACATCGGTGGGACCCTGGCAATCAGAAGCCGGAGTCTAAATCATATACTTCCCCCGCTCAATATCGGAAGCAATTTCACCATCGTGCAGTGTAATAACTCGTTTTTTAAGCGCATTAACAATATCACGATCATGCGAAACAAGAACAACCGTGGTTCCGTATTCATTAATTCGCTTTAAGAGTTCAATAATCTCCATGGAATGAATCGTGTCTAAATTTCCAGTTGGCTCATCTGCAACTAGAATCTTTGGCGTGTGAACTAATGACCGCGCAATTGAAACTCTTTGCTGCTCGCCTCCTGAAAGTTGACGCGGATAACGACCAAGCTTATCGGAAAGTCCTACAATTTTTAATACTTGCGGTACAATTTTTTTTATTCGAGATGGCCCAGCACCAGCAACTTCAAGCGCGAATGCTACATTTTCTTCTACAGTTTTACGTGGTAGCAATTTATAATCTTGAAAAACTATACCAATTTGCCTGCGAAGAATTGGAATCTCAGATTGTCTAATTCTACTAATATCCCAATCTCCAATAATCACCTCACCTTTTGTGGGACGTTCTTCTGCAAATAAAAGTTTTGCAAATGTAGTCTTGCCAGACCCGCTTTGACCCACAATAGACACAAATTCGCCAGCCTTAATATGCAGACTAACGTTGCTTAGTGCCCCAGTATTTGGCTTGTATATTTTTGATACGTTCTGAAGTCGAATCATGGGAGTATTATAGCACATGTTAGCTTGTGAGGTTATAGCAAAAACTGAGAGGTTATTCAGGTGACGGCAGATTTGTGAGGGGCCTGCCGTCATCCTGAGGAGAGCCGACAAGGTCATCAGAGCTCGACGAACGGATCTCTCCGAATGCCGGATGGGTTAATCTGGATGCTGAGGTGGCCGGCGGAGCCGGACATCCTGAGGAGGCATAGCCGACGAAGGATCTCTCTGAATGCTGAAGGGGTTATTCAGATTGTTAAGAGGTTAAAAAGGGGTTATACGAGAAACGGAGAGGTTATTCAGGTGACGACAGATTTGTCAGGGGGCTGGCGTCATCCTGAGGAGAGCCGACAAGGTCATCAGGGCTCGACGAACGGATCTCTCTGGATGAGCGTAGAGGTTAGTCAGGTAGCGGAAGGGTTACTGCTGACGCTGAAGTGGCAGGCATTGCCGGACATCCTGAGCAACTACGCCCGGCAGCGAATTGCTAAGCCGGGTCCGGAATGGGAAAGTACGTAAAAATAAAAACCGACCTACTAGCGTAGGCCGGAACGCCCTAAAACCGATTGTTCGAAGCTTCTGAAAGGCAACGCCTTACTTCGGCCCACTTTTTAATTCGCCACTCTGCAATGGCACGATTCAGAAAGCGCCGAACCCACCGCATGTAGCGAAGGTCATTTCCGCGATCAACCGACTCGCCATTCTCCTTTGCAACCTCTCGCTGCGCACCTGCTGCTGGCTCCATTCTTGCACGAAGCGCAATGAGCTCTCCGAGAAGCGCACTGCGCCTCTCTTCTCTATCAGCCTTTCGAGTGCCTTGCACAATTTCGAACCGTAGACGAAAGTCAGACAGCAAACGTTGCTTTTCCATATTTCTAAGCGCCCACTTGGTCCAAAACAATTTTGTTTCCGCTTCCTTCGCAGATCCATGCTTAATCATATGCGCAACACTGTCCAAGGCGTCCGCCGTGTGCCTAAATGAATGTCTGAAAGGACGGTCGTGCGTAACGCGAAGTTCGCGGGCAAAAGTCGACAACCTCGTTGCCTCCCTCACGCTAAGTTCTACCGACACGGGCAGACTCTCTATTTCTTTGAGGACGCGCCGTATCAGGAATAGACTGCGCTGAATCTCGGCGTGCAGGCTAAATGCCCGCATACCAACGTATCTACTGATCTCAACAATGTCGTCAATTCTTGCCACGCCGTCTTTGGCGGCATATGCAAGCTTGCACTGAGTCGCTGGAGGATTCACACGTCCAAGCGAATCCTCAACGCCCCTTGCGCCCTGCGTAAGATCAACCATTCGCTTCTTGTGCTCTGCCCGAACCTTGCCGTGCTCATCAGCAAGTGCTTCAATTCGGGCTTTAGCTAGATCACGGTCTTCAAGACTCATAACCTTCCAGCGATCCATGTCGTCCACGAGCGCCCTGTTCTCCACAATAATGTCTGTGAGCTTTGCAATCTCACCACCATCAGTTGAGCGATCGTCCATTCCATATGCAACATTCGCTACTACGCAGGCGATGAACGCATCGTCGAGCGAACTAAAGATATCGTAAACTTGCTGATATTTACCCTTATCTCTTCGGATCAAGATGAAGCCTTCTTGCAGATCCCACTCCTCAATTTCGTGAATGATCCGAATCATCGGCCCTCCTGGAATATGCTCGTACGATCCGTGTGGAAGCTCGATCCTACCGTACTTAGTTACAACAAACATGACTGTCTCCTTTTGGGTTTTTGTGAAATGAGCAGATGAGAGTTGTATCAGGAATTAACTGCAGTGTCAAGGGAGATTGTCGATTAACGGAGGGGTTATTCTGATGCTGAGGTGGCCGGCGGAGCCGGACATCCTGAGCAACTACGCCCGGCAGCGAATTGCTGAGCCGGGTCCGGCCTTGCGACTACTGCCGGAAAGAATCTCTCTGAATGCTGAAGAGGTTAATCAGGTTGCGATGGGGTTATACGAGAAACGGAGGATCATACGCAATTTAGGTGGAAAATGCATAGAGGTCAAAGGTTAGCTCAACCGGTAAAAACAGCGGATATCTTGCTCTCTACCATCTCGAACCCGATTTAACTTTCTGCTGTCGGGTGAGAGATCTTTTGAACCCCACCATCTCGAGGAGCTTGCGATCCACGACGAGAGATCTTT
>JAUYIW010000056.1 GCA_030688135.1 Candidatus Uhrbacteria bacterium
AGCAATGACTACTCAGCGTGAGGAATCAATTGATAGCCCGGCAAATAGATTGGTACGGTATCAGGATATTCAATTGGAGCTGATTAAGACAGACGAAGCTTGGTATGTGGATAGTTTTGAATGGGATAATTAGTTTTTAAAATTTTGTGATATTAGATTACTGTCATTGCGTGAAATCGTAATGGCAGTTTTGTTTCCTAATTATGTTGAAGGAATTAAAAATAATATATAATTTGGCGCTCGATGCTGTGTTTCCGCGGTTTTGCGTAAACTGTGGAAGCGAAGGTTCGTTGTTATGCCATGTTTGTGCTGTTGACTGGAGCCCTATGCCTCCAAAGTTTGTTTGTATTTATTGTGGGAATGACTCAATTCTTGGTAGAACTTGTTGTATTGAATCAATCGATATACCTGACGGTCATATTGCAACGTTTCATTATGCCGACTCGATTGTAAAGGGATTAATTCGAGCGTGGAAGTTTCACTATGATCAAAGCGCATGGCGTCATTTACAAGCCCAAATTGCCACGCGTCTTGTAGGCGTATGCGATTTGGTATCTACATTTGAGATTGACGCAGTTGTGCCGATACCGCTACATAACCGTAGACTTTGTGAAAGGGGATTTGATCAAGCGCTCGAGGTTGCTAGTTTAATTGGGAGAGATGCGGAAATTCCGGTTTCGCAGTTGCTCATAAGGGGTCGCGCTACAAAGAGTCAGGCAGATAAAAGAACAGACGCTGAACGATATGATGCAATGAAGGAGTCTCCGTTTATTGTTAATACTAATTTGGAAATTCCGGAATCGGTTTTATTGATAGATGACGTTTGGACAACCGGAGCGACAGCAAGGGCTGCGGTACGAGCGTTGCGCGAAGCCGGCGTAGAGAGAGTTTGGGTTTACACAATTGCAAAGGGTAGATAATTTTATTTTTGAAAAAAAGAAAAGACCGCCTGTTCGGTGGTCTAGAAAGTGGACTAGAGAAGAATCATACCATGGTAGCGGTGATATCCGCACAATTCGTTGTGACTCATATTACGAACGTCTTCACAGCCTTCAAATTGATCAAAGCCATTGGATCGCAGTACGTTGTTATATCGTACTGTGATTTCTTGGGAGTCCGGAGACATTTGCTTTGTGAGAGTGCAAGGTTGCCCGCGCCCTCCACGGAAGACTTCGTTTTCGTAGGCCTGACGGAGTGCGTGTTTTACAACGCCGGAAGCTTCCTTTGTGTACCAACCCGCATAGTACATATTCCAGATTGGCACATCTTGAAACCAGATGGTTGTAGTGCCGGATGATTTATCCGATTCCGGAGTGCTGCTGAAGCGATCTTTCAGTAGGAATTTGCTATCTTGAAAGCTGAATTCCTTGAAACCCGGCATATCGGTCACTGCGATTGGTTTACCATCGCCGGCCCAGCCATGCAACATTGCTTTGAAAAAGAACTCTTGAACTTCCGCTAGTTCGACCATGTGCCACCTCGTAGGTTGTATTAAGTGGATACAGAGTATGCGATTTAGCTTGTTTGGTCAAGCGTATTGAGATGGATGTTATAGAGTTGTTAAAATAAAAAAACCATCATGGCTATTTTTATATGGTGCGCGAGAGAGGGACTCGGAAATAAAAAAACTACTAAGTTTGGTCACTGCTAGGAAAGTCGGCGAGTAAGGCCGAAGCGTACCAATGCGTACGGTGAGGCCTACGGAGCCAAATGACAACGCAGTGGACAAACTTGGGCAGTTTTTTTCCTGGTGCGCCCGGCACGATTCGAACGTACGACCTCCAGCTCCGCAAGCTGGCGCTCTATCCATCTGAGCTACGGGCGCTTATTTAAATTCCAAAATCACCCATTATAGGTGATTATGTAATTCTGTTTACATTTTATACAACCTTCTGAATAGATCTGTCAAGGTCTCATCCTCTCGTTCAAGGTTTTCAAATGCATACTGCAACAAAACCTCTCTAACTACATTAGGATTTGATTCTTCAAGTGGTATGGTTAAAAGAGGCTTCCATAGACTAATAAAATCTATGTAAAGAATCTTTGTATGTGGTGGCTTGTATATAAGTGAAAAGTCCTTAATCTCTTCATATGCAAAGAATTCATCCCCGACTACTACTCCTTGATCCGTAATATGAACCATAATTTGGTCAGGTTGGTGAAGCCCATTAACGAGTAGTATGATGCCCATCATTAACACTATGATTGCAAACAAATAGTTAGCGCTAGCAATCGCGTAAACAATAAGAGCAACGCCAACTATGGCCGTTACTATGTACCAAACCTTGGATCGATCATGCTGGGGGAATTCAAAGGAGTCCCAGGAAACTAGAGCTTCCCCAACGTCAATTTCCTCGAATTCTTTTAATTCTTCTTGTAGATTTGCTTCATTTTCCATACATCTATAGTATACCAGAAAACCCCCTTGAAATCACTAGCCTTTTGGTGTATAGTGCTCGCGCAAGGAGAAAAGTACGGAGAGGTGCCAGAGCGGTCGAATGGGACGGTCTTGAAAACCGTTGTGCCCGAGAGGGTACCGTGGGTTCGAATCCCACCCTCTCCGCCACCCTACGCTCCGGCTATGCTATTAGCAAGACGGAGTGTAGGGTGTCACCCGAAGCCTTGGCGTAGGGTGGCATCTGTTGCCTTGAAGTCGCCGGAGCTTCAGGTGGCCTTTGGCCATGTTAGAAGATGTAACGTAGGGTGACTATTAGTATGAATTACGTTTATCTGATTCAGCTTTGTGACGGTCGTTTTTATACCGGATCTACGCCTGATTTAAAGTTACGATTTCAGCAACATAGTCTTGGATATGTAATCTCAACAAGAGATTATAGGCCTATAAAATTAGTGTGGTACTGTGCCTTTCCAAATAGAATACAAGCAAGACAATTTGAGAAATATCTGAAATCTGGATCAGGGCAAGCTTTTAGGAACAAAAGATGAATATAAGTACGGAGAGGTGCCGGAGCGGTTGAACGGGGCACCCTGCTAAGGTGTTGGCTACGCAAGTGGCTCGAGGGTTCGAATCCCTCCCTCTCCGCCATAAAAACACCCCGGCTTTTGTCGGGATGTTTTTATATCTGGGCGGTGGGATTCGAAGGGTACAGACAGAACATGAACTGCTTCATGTTTTGGATGACCCCGGCTTTGGATGAGTCGTGTAGCATGTGCCGAAGGCACGGCGAAACGACGAAGGAAAAGGAATCCCTCCCTCTCCGCCAATTTTCACTTTTTGTGAAATCGTAAGAAACAGCCTCTCCGCCCAAGGCAGATCGGTGGTATTTTTCCGCAATTTGAAGGGCATTTTTGAAATCGCACGCCAGTAAAATTTCGAAACCCGGTTTCGAAATTTTTTTATGCTCGTGCAGAATATTTTGATTTTTTTGAGTTATCTGTTAGTATAACTTGATGCCAACACTTGAAACTCAAATTAGATTTGTAAAAGGAATAGGCGCGGTTCGAGCTAAGGACTTCGCTCGTTTAGGTTTGATAACTCTTAATGACGCATTATTTGATTACCCATTTCGTTACGATGATTTATCACAAACTCTTTCTATAGCAAGCGTTGTACCGGGGCAAAAGATTACTGTTCGTGGCACAATTTCGGCAATTGAGAATCGAGCCAGCAATAAGAATAGGAGAATGATGATAACTGATGCAATTATTGAAGATGGCACAGGAAGCATTAAGGCAGTTTGGTTTCATCAGGGATTTCTTGCTAAAACTTTAAAGCCAGGAACTGTAGTTTCTCTTTCGGGAAAGGTGGATGACCGTTATGGGTTGTCGCTTGTGAATCCTGTGTACGAAGTTATTGGCAAGCAGATGGGCGTAAAACATACCGGCCGTATTGTCCCGGTGTATCGTCTCGGCGGAGCACTAACGCAAAAGACTCGCAGACTCGCTGTGGATGCGGCAATAAAGTCAATCAATGAAGTTGTAGAATGGCTACCACAAGAAATCTTGCATCGTGAGAATTTTGTTGGGTTGCATGAAGCACTAACACAAATGCATTTTCCAGAATCAATGGACACTCAGGCAACGGCTGTGCGAAGACTTAAATATAATGAATTTTTTCTACATCAATTATTACACGCTAAGGCCAGACGTGAATTAAAGCGTCAGAAAGCATCGGTAATTCCGTTTACAGAACAGGTAGTAAAAGATACTGTCGCAACGTTACCTTTTGAGCTAACTAATGCTCAGCGAAAGGCGACTTGGGCGATTATAAAAGACATGGGGCGAGATGAGCCAATGAATAGACTTCTTGAGGGAGACGTTGGAACCGGGAAAACTGCTGTTGCTGCCGTTGCGGCGATTAATGCCGCGGCATCAAGTTGGCAGACAGCAATGCTCGCGCCAACTGAGATTTTAGCAGGACAACATGCAGAAACATTGCAGAAAATGTTTGGAGATAAGTTGGTTATTGCGGTTTTTACCCGCACAAAACGCAAAGTGGGTGGTAAAGAAGTTACAAAAAAACAGATGCTAGATGCGCTTGCCAATGGAAAAATTGATTTTGTAGTCGGAACTCATGCTTTGTTATCATCAGACGTATTATTCAATCGACTTGGATTTATTGTGGTGGACGAACAGCATAGATTTGGCGTAAAGCAAAGGAAGGCTCTAAAAGATCGCGAAGGTGATGTCGATGGTATACCGCACTTGTTATCTATGACCGCAACGCCAATTCCAAGGTCGCTGGCGCTTGTTCTCTATGGTGATCTGGATCGCTCAATATTGGACGAGTATCCGGCAGGAAGAAAGCGTATAGAGACACATTTGGTTCTGCAAAAGCATGAGAAGCCTGCGTATGAGCGTATGCGAACCGAGATGGATGCAGGAAGGCAGGTTTTTGTTGTATGTCCACTGATTGAGGAATCAGATGCGCTTGGTGTGAACTCGGTTAATGAGATTTACGCTATATTTAAAAAAGGTCCGTTTAAGGATTATAAACTTGGAATGTTGCATGGCAAATTAAAGACTCAGGAGAAGGATGAAATAATGGGGCAGTTTTCAAAAGGGGAGATAGATATGGTTATTTCCACCACGGTCGTTGAGGTTGGAGTAGACATTCCAAATGCTACAGTAATGTTTATCGAAGGCGCTGAGCGATTTGGATTAGCTCAGCTTCACCAGCTTCGTGGACGAGTTGGAAGATCGGACATGCAGAGTTATTGTTTTCTGCATCCAAGCGGAGACTTGTTGCCACTTTCGCGTTCTCGTCTGAATGCGGTAGTAGCTTCTCAAAATGGATTTGACCTTGCAGATAAAGATTTGGAACTCAGAGGACCTGGAAATATTTTTGGAACTGATCAATCTGGATTTGAGCAATTTCAATTGGGAACTTACGCAGATCGTGATTTGATTTCTGTTGCTAAAGATGATGCAAAAACAATCCTAGACACCGATGTCGATCTTAACCAGTGGCCCGAGCTTCGAGATAGGGTTCATGAGTATATTGACGAAATACATTTTGAATAGGACTTAAAGTAGCCAGTAGTCAGAATTTAGTAGCCAGGTAGATGGTGCATGAAGTTGAGGAGTCACCTTGTCATTGCGAGGAAACCGCCTACCTTGACGAAGCAATCTTTCGTCAGTTTTTCGACTTCCTGAGCGGTCGTTTGTCGTTAGCGAAGCATCCAGCGATAGCGTTTGAACCCAAGCACTGCGCTAGATCCGGGTCATACGCAATTTGAGTGGAGGAGTCATCTAATCTGCCAGGTTAGGATTTGTTTGATCCATTTAATAAGTAGAAAGTTACCATTTCGACGAGTCTGTAGGTCGCGAGGAGAAATCTTTCGGAGATCTCAACGAACCGCGAA
>JAUYIW010000059.1 GCA_030688135.1 Candidatus Uhrbacteria bacterium
TTTGGAAGACATTGCTATTTCGTCTGAAAAATTTGGAAAGATTAGAGAACAAAATTTGTTTGTGATTGAAGACCGAAGATTGGGAATTAGAAAAGCATTGTCTCTGGCAAAAGCAAACGATATTGTATTGATAACTGGTAAAGGCGCGGGGCAATCTTTGATTGCCCTTGTGCAAGGATATATCGCGCCTTGCTCGCGATGGGGCGGTGCCTATCCCCCGTGTACCTCCTTCCAGAAGTCAGTGTCGTCATCGTCGTACGACACCTCTTCCTGCTCGTCTTCGGGTTCCTCCTCGTAGGGGTCTTCCTCGATGAATGATGGCCCATACTGGACCTCTCCTTCTTCGAGTTCAACCACCTCCTCAGTGTAGGAACCGTCAGACAAAACGGTGTACTGCCGGGGCGTGATTCGCCCCCTCCAGCAGTACGCCCTCACGACGACCGAGTCTCCCGACTCGACGGCGTGAAGGCCGCAACACCACTCCTGATAGTCTTCGTACTCCTCCCCCGAGATCGACTCCTCGATTTCAGTGGGAATACGAATGTTTTTTGCAGCGAACACGCTACGAATTTTGCCTGCTTTCACGTTTCCTCCTTTTTTTGATCCTCGAACGGTCGTCGAGGATCAGTTCAAAGGAAGAAAACTAAAGACGCTCTGCTTCGATCCATTTTGCAAACGTGCGTCCACACGAATTGTGGTACTCGCCCTTACGCCAGTTGGCCATTTCATCAACATTCATTTCTGCCAGCGTTTTTGTTTGATCATTGGGAATGAATACTTTATGCAACTCACCCCAATTGTGTGCTTGAAGTTCACCACGTGGTTCCTCGGCAAGCATACCTTTAATGTGCGCTTCGAATAACACCGGTTCACTAAGCGTCTCGTCGATATATGCAAGTGAGTCGCGAAACTCACATGTACGATCTTTACCCTCAATTAGTTTGAGTATCCCTTCAATACCGATCGTATCAACCGCAAAGTTTACATATGCTTTGGGAAACCCTCCCAGCACGGGGATGTAAAAACCACCATCAAGAGCGATGCAGGGTTTCTTAATATGCCCAAATGCATATTCAGCTTTTTTGATAGCTATCTCTGATGTTTCGTCAGAACGAATTTCAGGGATATCCATATCAACCGGAACAATTGTTACCGGCACACCTTCAAAATCACATTGAAGTGACTGTATCTTCCCCTTATTCGTTGTAGCAAAGCTTATATCCATATATCTTTACAAACCAACCATCTAGCATGGCGGGCTTGATAAAGGTGAGGATCGTTATCATCCTCACAATGCCTCGGGCTTTGGCGGATACGGAAGGTTTTTATCATTATCCTTCCGCTACCGAACTCTCTTCGTGTTTTAAGACAGACAGGTGTTGTCCCTGCTATCCAGACGAATGGCTTTCCATTCTCGTCCACGATAGATGTTCGGCCGAGCTTAAGCTCTGAAGTGTCATAAGATGCTACATGTGCATCCTCTCCTTCAGTGCATACACTCCTAACCGCACCCCTGGCCTCAAAGATCACAAGCAAGTTTTACACCGGTCGGTTCGCATAAAGCGCCCGGTTCCGGATAGGTATGTACCTGCAAACCTAAAGTGTTGGGGTCAGGATATATCGGCAAGGGCCGAGGTCCCTGACTAACGACGCCTTGCAATCGCCGACCTGAGCTTTTCAACGAACTGCGAAGTCCGTCTTCAAGGAAGCAGCTACAGGTTTGCATCTCCCACCTATGGAAAACCAAACTAATTGGTTTTCCAATAAGTGGGGGAATAGTAATTCCCCGCTACATCAAAGAACTGTGGTTACATAAGGATCAGCCTGTAACCGTGTCTAGATTTTCGCCTCTCCACAGTCCTCAAAGAGAGGAGGGAGAGAGTAGAGACCACCATCTGCCGTATTTGCTTGCGCACATACGTAGCTGGTTCTAGGCTTTGAACACGGATCGCTCCGTTGTTCCTTTGAAATAAAATGGCATAAAGGGCTACTGGGATCTTGCGGATGTGGTTCAGCAGGGGGCATTACTCCCTACACTGTTGGAAAGGCATCAAAATATGGCGATACTACCAATACTTCAGTGCACTACCTTTCCACTACGTGAGAGTTGTCTTGTGCAAAGACCCTATCCTATCTCTCAAACGTAGCCCGCGAATCCCTGCTCTCGAAGTTTCAGCGCCATACCACATGGCTCCACTTCAAGCTCTTGTCAGGCGCAACCCAACTTGCGCTTCAGGCAGTTGGATTACATAGGCCTAAGCCTAAATCCGTCCTCACGGGCGGACTCCCGACAAGTAACTCACGAATCGCCCCCGAATGCCCTCTACCATATGTACCTGATAGAAGACGAGGAGAAAAACGTACTAACCCTTTACACCAATGGAAAACCAATATACTTGGGTTTCCAATAAGTGGGGGAATGAATATTCTCCGAATAAATAACTAAGCTGTTTGCCTCCTCAACTAATCTGCAGGTAGTTTAGCAAAGTTTAATTATTTTGTCAAGCATTATTGACAAGCTATACTCGATACTATATGTAAAACTATTACATAGAGCCATATTTGATAGATTACATATTGATACTATGTTATGGCAACTATTTCTGACATCGTGGTTTTTTATCTGTTTGTATACTTACACGCGTATTTGACCAAGCATATAAAAAGCCCCCGAGCTGTGTTGTAGCTAAGGGGCTGGGGTGGGCGCGAGGGTCAAGTAGTGAGCTCGACCCCGCAACCCGGCGAGAGAGGCGACGATGCATAGCCTATGTAGCATCCACCTCCCCCTATTTTTTCTCCTGTCAATTATGTTCCATGGCTTGAACATTAGACAGGAGAATTCTGAATTTTTTATAGAGGTTTCAGTCCTCTCTTTCTCTCTCTACCAGCCCATAACCAACTCCTATTTAGGTGGGGAGTATGAATTCCTTCCCACCAACGCGCCAATATAGCGCATTGGTGGGTACTAGAAACCCATAACCACCTCCTGTTCGGAGTACGTAGTAAACCTAACCCAAATAAGTTTACTCCGTACTATTGACCATCCAACCTCAATCAATCACCTCCTCAACAGGGACCACGATCCAGTCCCCATAATAATCCGAGTAATACTCGTATGACTCCGAGTACGGCTCGGAACTACCGTACTCATATTGGTAATCGTATGACTCCGAGTACAGCTCGGGACTACCGTACTCATATTGGTAATCGTACGACTCGGGGCTATGGTGCCCCTCCCGAACGTACTTTCCCTGGCCCGCTTCGCGAGAAGCGTTCGCCAGTAACACAACAACAACGACCACCATGAAAAAAATTGCTACTTTTTTCACCACTTCCTCCTTGTTTGAACCTGCGACACGTTTGGTCGTTGGCTCAATACGGAGCAGGTTTTATCTCGTTCGGCTCATTGCCGATATCGAGTGGGTATCTACCTGCGAACCCCGAAGGTTTTTTGCTTGATCGGGCGAACCGGTTTCAAGCGGGTGTATACCTACAACCCAACTAAGCAAGGGATGAATGGCCTTCCGTATTGCCAATCTCATCTAACGACGCCTTGCAATCGCCGGCATGCTATTTATTTGGAAGCCCTTGCGGAACCTCCGTTCCCTTGCGGGAGGGGCGGCAACTCAACATGCTTACGCCCCGCTACGCCTTTGGATCTCCGAACATTTCAGAGATCCAATGGGCGAGAGGAATTTCTTCCTCAAGCGCCAATATGGAAATTTACATACTTAACTTTTGATCCCTAAGGTTATGAACAACATTCCACGATGAGCTGCCGTAAATCAGCAGCTCAATAATAGAGTCGTTTTTAAAGGGTTAACGTCCAAACCTCTCTGCGTCCGCCGACAGAATCGCAGTATTTCTACTGGCCTCCGCGTAAACGGTGATAGACACTAACCAATTAGTCGCTCTACAGAGGGGTATTCGAGGAAATTGCGGTCAATTTCTCCCGAATACCACCCTGAAGGCGATTCAGGTGGCTATTGTATTTTCAAAAGCTTCTTGTATAAGGACGTGACAAAGGTGGCAACTAGACCAGTGGGAATCGGGTGTATAAACAATGTTTTGTCCCGTTCACACGCAGTTCATATGTCGCCTTCATCAACCTTATGCAGAGAGTATATCAGAGTTGAATTATTTTGTCAAGACATTTTGACACTATTATGTCAATTGTGCTTGGTAGCGCTATAAATACGGCTGTAAATATATATAAATTCCACACCTCAAAAAACATATTAAAATTTGTTGTATGTCAGAATCAATTATTTACTAGTGTAAAAATAGAAAAATGAGGATAATTTATAACATCTCCAATTAACGCTTCCGCTGTAATCTCGAGCGAAAAACGAGCCGGGACTGTCGCCGAAAAACTTCGTTTTGGATTGAAATCAAAAAATCGATAGTATGAAAAATACCCTTGTGTTACAAGAGGTATTTAGGATTTTAAAAAGTTAAACGGGACACGCGTGGGACAGCCATCATTATTTTCACTGTCCCCTTTTCCTTTTACTTTTTGTAATAACAGTAGAATTTTAAATATTTTCTACAGATTCAGATTTTATATATGTCGAACCATTCCATTGGTAAATATATGATACAGATCCTGGTCCAGATTTGTAAGTAGATATAATCTGTTTTTTTATGGGGTCAATACTTGTTAGCACAAAGTCACTGAGCACGGCACTCTTTTCTAATTTTTGAGTGGTTGGATTAAAAATGTAGAAATCATAGAAGTAATTGACTCCCGCATAACCTGTTGAAGTAAGAACACCGACATCGTTATGACCGTCAAAATTCACATCCTTATCTGTAATGAAAGCAGGGGGATTATTTTTACTTACTACATCTAATGCAAAAATTCCTTGTTTACCTAACGAGAATGTTTGAGTAACCTTTCCATTATTTATTACGGATAGATTATTTCCTGAAACTGAAAAAGTAACATCTGTTTTTATTGTATTTGTTTTTGTATTAACTGATGGAGTTTGAGTATCTGTTTGCTGTGTTCCAGTATCAACGACAACAGGCACTTCTACTTTTTTATTTTTATAAACATACACGCCGCCACTTATTACCAATAATGCGATTATGGCTAAAAGCACTGGAGCGATAAAACCTTTTTGCAAGTTTTTCATATTCATATTATTATTTTAATAATTCTAAAGTGGACTGGTTCGCGCGCCGTACTTTTTCTCTGCGGAAATGGACCTCAAAATACTCATATTCTAAGACACGGTTGAGTATTCAATGGTGACTGTCCCCTTTTCCTTCGTGTACGTCTTCCGGTAAGAAAAACAACTTGATCAGCGAGAACACACGTCGTCTTGTCGACAGGATTCGAGTACCGCCGCAGAAGAAGCGTGTTGTATTTCGCGCGCGTAACGAAGAATGCGCCTCTCGTGTGGATTGTGTACAATCTTTTGAAG
>JAUYIW010000029.1 GCA_030688135.1 Candidatus Uhrbacteria bacterium
AGCGGTTCATTCCGCTGTACAAGGCGTTTTTCAAGGGGAAGAAAAATGAGAAGATGAAACGCAGCGGCGGCATGCCCGAGCCGCGCGGCTACGCGACGCACACTGTCCAACATCTAGCGTTGACAAAGTGTGTGTAGGTCAACATCTAGCGTTGACAAAGTGTGTGTAGATTTTGTGAGAATTCGCGGTCAATTACCCGTCTGTCACGGCCAAGGATCGTTGCAATTCTATTATGACTTTTCTCAGAGGCCAGACAGATTTCAATGATCTGACTCTCAAGTGTGGTGAGTCTTCTCGTATGAGCCATATATTAAAGGATCCGGCTCACAGGAACAGGGATGGGCAATATGTTTAGAATTCGGCTTCCCGGCTATAAAGGAGGAACTAGCAATTAAAATGCGCAGACAAATAGATTCTAATCTCAAACAAAACACTCAAAATTTGCTGATAGAACATAAATAACGTTCTTGGTACTCAGGACTTTCACTTGGGTATTTTTAATAAAACAGACACCCGGTAAAGGTGCCTGTTTTATTTTTAATTATTGTCTTCATTTTCGTCCTCTGACAAACTTTCATCTTCTTCGTAATCCTCTTCGTATTCATCGTCTTCCTCAATATCTTCTGCCAGGTCTGTGAGAAGATCGAGAATCTTTCCCATCTTTGTGTTCATTTCTTTGAGTTGCTTTACAACATCTTCACTTCCTCCTCGAGGGGTACTGTGGTAAGCAGGCTTGTCCGATCCCCCTCTGCGGTCAAAATCTTTCTTTGCGTATCGTGACTTTGATGTACCATCATCGTCTCCACGGAAGCAGTTGTTACACAAAACTGGTCTTCGACCGTTTGGTTTAAAAGGGACTTCGCATGATTCATTACACTGTCCGCAAGTTGCACGATGCATTTCCGGGCGAGAATCACGGTCGCCACTGCGCTTCCAATCTCCACCGCCACCACCACTTCCACCGCTAAAACTTCTTCCTCCTTTATATCCGTCTCTCTTCTTGTCCTTCCAGTCTCCTGAACTCTGTTTCTTAAATGGTTTCATATATTTATTACTTAATTAACGTTGCTAGATCTAGTGTTTGGTCAAATCTGATTTGTTTTAGGAAATCTTCATCATGGCTTACAACAATCATACATCCTTCATAATCATTTAATGCCTTTGCAATAACTGGCAAATGTCTGAAGTTTATATGATTTGTTGGCTCGTCAAAGATTAATAGTCCTGGCTCTTGTAGAACAAAGCGAGCAAAACTTAGTAAACCTTTTTGACCTTCCGAGAGCGCTTCTACCCTTGTCGCGAGCGCCTCACCGTTCAGTAGGAATTTAGCGCCAGTGCGGCGAATCATTTCGTTTTCTGGTGCATCCATTACTTCTGCAAGGGAATCGTAAGCGGTTTTAGAAAAGTCTAGTCCGGAGAAATCCTGTCTGTAATATCCAACTTTTATTTCTTCAGTTATAACTGCGTCCTTACTTTCTCCTCCGGCAAGTGTTCGCAGTAATGTGCTTTTGCCAATACCATTCGGTCCGGTAATAAGTAAGTGATGATTTCGTCTCAGCGTAATGTCGACCTTAGCATTATGCGGTTCCTGATTCAAAATAACTTTTACACTGTTTAGCTGAACAATCGCTTTGGTAGTATGCTGTGCTGGAATAATAAACTCACCAATAGTGCGATCATCTCGTTTAACACCTACCATATTACTCTCGGCCTCCCTAACTTCATCTTTGAGTTTACTCGCAAGTTTACGCATTTTTCCTCCTTTGTGCGCAAAGAAGTTTACTTTGTCTTTTCTGTCCTGAATAGTTTTTAGAAGCTGTGCATTTTTTGCACGATCGCGTTCAACACGCGCTGAAATCTCTTCTACTACGTCAGTATAGTTGCCATCATACTTTTCAACCTTTCCAGTAAAGACATCGAGATGCAAGACGCCTTCGGTAAAACTATTCAAAAAGTCTGCATCATGGGAAATTACTAAAACGGTTTTTGGGTACATTATTAGAAAAGCTGTAAGATGCGCAATGCCGTCGCTATCAAGATTATTTGTTGGCTCGTCAAGTAGCAAGATGTCAGGTTCTTGAATAATAGCAAACGCTAGGAGTAATCGTGCCTGCTGACCACCAGAAAAGTCACTAATAACCTTATCGAGTGGCGTAGCAAAGTTAACAACTTCAAGAGCGTCGGCAATACGTTTATCAAGATTATAAGGCACTTCGCTAAAGCCATGTGAAAAGTACTCGCGCACGGTTTCTGTTAAATGCTCCCGCCCCATAACCTGCTTTCCTGTAGCGATAGTCGTCTCGGCAGGGATATGAATACTTCCTTTGTCAGGCTTAAGCTCACCGGTTATAAGTTTGAATATTGTGCTTTTTCCAGCACCATTTTGACCCATAAGCGTTAGCTTTGAGTCCTCGCGAACAGAAAAACTAACCTCTTTTAAAATGAGGTTCTCGGCGCTGTAGCCGAAGTTGATTTCTTCAAAACGAATGATAACGTTATTTTGTGTCATAGAAGTAGGGGAGTGTACCATGAAACTCGAAAAAAAGCTAGTGCAAGCCTATATATTCGAATTAAATACTAATGTAAGGTTCTGTTAAGCCTTGGTAAGCAGGATATTTATAATACTGCAGTGGCTCGAAAGCATGTTAATAAAGGAATTATCGTTGATTACTTTACAAAAAGGTCAAATCGTGGTATTAACAAAATATGAAAATTCTTGGAATCGGACTAATGGGAGTACCTTTTTTTAATTTAGACGTAAAGAAAGAGGCAGAATCGCGTGGACACAGCATGGATTTTTGCCTTGCTAGTTCCTTAAATTTTGATATTAGCAATGAAAGCATCGATATAAGAGCAGGTGGTTTTAATTTGAAAGATTTTGATCTTATACACGTTGGATCATTAATTCGAAATCGATGGCCACTTATTGCAACATTTGGATATCTTAGTCGTAATACCGGTTGTGCGATTGTTGATGATAGATTGATAAGTACAAATCTTGATCAGTATTCTGGACTCGCGAAGTACATTCTTGAACATGAGAATGGAATAAGGTTTCCTCGCTCGATTGTTTTCAAACAGGTTGAAGAAATTGAAGATAAGCTGTGTGAGTTTAAGTTTCCAGTTATTATAAAGACGAACTGCAGTAAGCAGGGAGCTGGTGTTGGTTTAGCACATAACATCAAAGACATTAAGAAGTTCGTTAAGCAAAAGCTAAAGATTAGTCAAAACATTGGATTTATTTTAAGAGAGCGAATACCAAATAATGGAGATTATCGCGTTAATGTAATTGACGGCAAGGCTGTTGTTTGTTTAAAAAGAACTCCAAAGAAAGGTGAATTTAGATCAAACATAAGCCTTGGTGGCAAACTTACAAAAACTAATGCGAAAGATGTAAAAGAGGTTTGTGCGGTTGGTGAAAAGATTGCACGTCTTTCAAACTATGATGTCGCTGGAGTCGACGTTATGGTTCATGCGGATACTGGCGTAGCATATGTGCTCGAGGTAAATAGGGCTCCTGGAAGTCTAGAGGACGATGTTTTGGCTTCGGGAGTGGATATGGCAAAACTTATTGTTGATTTGTACGAAAAGCGAGTCGCGTAATAAAAAGATTGTCTAGCGACAATTTTTTTATTTGGATTAAGATTAGCTCTTACTTTTGTTTACTTTATGAATTCCACGAAAGCCAAGGGAAATCAAAATAAAAATTACTACCTTTAAGAGATAGTGTTCATTTAAATCAACAAAATTTAAAGTCATCGGAGTCATGTTGCCGGTTAAGATATGCGCCAATATTCCAATTGGAAGTGCCCAAATCACCCAACTCACTTTAGGCACTTTAATGTTAGCCTTGAGCAAGACTTTTGAAAGTAACGGGGAAATTATCCACATTCCAACAAGCGCTATGCTAATGTCAAAAACAGCGTAATCGAGAACTCTGAATTGTCTTAGATATTCTAAAGTATTCATAAATATACTATAAATTTACTATATTATATCACATTTTAGAGCGTTGAGTTCCTTTATGCTTAGGTCTGTCCATGGCATATCTATTCATTGGATATTTGGCATAAATGCTGAAATTAACTACAGATTAGTCGTTGCCGACGACTTTACGCTTGACAAAAATACCAATTTAGTGTATAGTGGCGAATAAGCAAAGAGTACTCACACGTGGAGATCCGTCGAATTTCCCACAGAGGCTAAATTTGCGGATTATTCATTATACACTACCTATGACTGGTACAATCAAAAGATTGACAGACAAGGGGTTCGGTTTCATTGCCGTTGAAGGTGAAGAGAAAGATCTTTTCTTCCACTCATCTTCACTTGTTGATGTAACATTCGAAGAGCTCCGAGAAGGTGATGCTGTAACATTTGACACAGAAGACTCTGACAAGGGTCCACGTGCTACAAACGTTCAGCGCGCTTAACTATCAAACAAAAAAACCATCCTGTAAAACGGGTGGTTTTTTGTTTCTGCCTACTTTTGACTAAGTTTTTTTTAAACTCGTTCACGCACTTCTTGAGCTGTTGGTGTTTTTCTGGCTTTTAGAATCAAAGTAATAAACATCGCATAGGCTATTATATACAAAGAGTATTCAACGAACTCAGCCCACTCTCCAAATGCTATTAGCTCCCTAACAGCATGCCAAAGTCTTGCAGCGCCCATAAAACTTAATGACCATACCGTTGCAAGTAATGCGGAATGTGTTAATCCGCGTTGTACTGCGTACCATGCGATGTACGCTGAGACGATAGCCATTATTGCTGTTATAAACGAAACACTAAAGTAAAATAGTTCTTCCATATTTTAAAAATTGATTTAACGAATTTCTAAGTATATTATACATCACTATAAAATAAATTAAAACAAAAAACAGCCAGTAAAGGCTGTTTTAAAATTATCTTTTGCTTCGTCTTTGGGTACTGCGTCGTCCACGTCCGGCTCCACCACTACGTGCAGGTCCTCTATGACCCGCACTAGACGACCCTCCGCCTGATCTTGCGCCACCTGCACGACCACTGCTACTACCTCCGCTTCGGCCACCACTATATCCTCCGCCACCCGATGATCGTCCTTGCGACGATTTTTTGTAGTAGCTTCTGCCACCTGGGCGACTAGATGTTGATTGCCTTCGCTGATCTTCGTCAAATTTTGCTCTATTAATTGGTTCAAACTTTTTACCGGCAAGAGACTTAATAGGAAGCGTAAGATTTATCAGTTTTTCAATTTGTTTAATATCTTTTTTCTGTTCAGGCGCAGCGAACGAGATTGCTTTTCCAGATTTTCCAGCACGAGCAGTTCTTCCAATTCGGTGAACGTAATCCTCAATTTGATCAGGCAGATCATAGTTTACAACCAGCTGAATGTTGTCTACGTCGATTCCACGTGAAGCAATGTCGGTGGCAACTAAAATTCTATACTTGCCGGTTGAGAATCCCTTTAGTGCATTTTGTCTTTGATTTTGTGATCTATTCGAATGTATTTCGTCTACAGCAAAACCCATTCTTCTAATATCTCGTGTAATTTTTGCAGCTCCATGTTTGGTTCTGCTGAACACTAAAACAGAGCCTTTATATTCTTTGAGTAGTTCTTGTAGTAATCCAATTTTTTGATCTCGTGGAACAATGAAAACTTCTTGATCAACATTTTCAACAGTAGTTCCTGGTTTTGTAACCTCAATTCTAAGTGGCTTTCGCATGTACTGACTTGCAATTGCCGCAATCTCTTTTGGCATTGTTGCTGAAAATAACATTGTTTGGCGATCCTGTGGGATAAAGGCAAGAATCCGCTTTAGTTGTGGCGCAAAGCCCATGTCAAGCATACGGTCGGCTTCGTCTAGCACAAGCATACCAACCTCTGAAAGTGATATGTATTTTTGCTCAACTAGGTCAATTAGCCGTCCAGGTGTTGCGACAATTATGTGTGGTCTTGCTTTAAGCTGTCTAATCTGCGATCCGGGATTAGTTCCACCAATTAAAATAGCGGTTCGAAGTCCGGATTTACCTGCAACTTTTCTTAGTGTTTCATCAACCTGCACGGCAAGTTCGCGAGTAGGAAGTAATATCAACCCCATTTGTTGAGTAGCTGAAACATGCTGCAACATTGGAATTGAAAACGCTAATGTCTTACCAGAACCGGTTTGGGCAATACCTACAACGTCTTCACCGGAAGTAGCAATAGGAATGGCCTTGTATTGAATAGGCGTTGGATGAGCAAAACCAAGCGCTTGAACGCGCTTTAATAATCCCGGTTTAATTCCTAAACCATTAAAATCCTGATGTTCTAATTCTTCTCTTGGCATAAGAACAGAAGCATAGTCTATTTAGGGGGATTTGTCAATCACTATACATAAAAGTGACTCTCCCTGTCATTATATCAGATAAAACATACTCAATGCCAATAGATCACGTATTCTGCATATTATAAATTTCAGACTACTGAACAAGAAATCAAATTATGGTGTCTCTAAGAGACGTCACAATTATGCGGTATACCCTTGGAATACTTTGAACATTAGTAAAACCTTGATATCATAAGGCGCATAAAGCTATGATAAAGGAAAAAATTCAACAATCCATACGCTTCCTTCGTATTCAGGAAATGTATGACAAATACGAACGTCTTTTACTTCCTGCAATGCTTGTAGTTGGTCTTATTGTTGATTTTATTACATTTAGAACAATCAAAGTTAGCACGGCTTTTACGATTTTATGCGTGTATTTAGTTATTGCCGGTAGCACGATTGCCTTTATTAATATTTTTGACAGCAGAATAAGGCGTGGTAGAAATAGATTAAGGTACCTACGACTTGCTTCTCCTCTTATTGTGCAATTTACATTTGGAGCTTTGCTTAGTGCGTCATTAATTTTTTATTGGTTTAGTGGAACGGTGTCGGTTAGTTGGCCACTTATTTTTATTATCGCATTTCTAATAGTTTCAAATGACGTATTCAAAGACAGATACCTTTCGCCAAAGGTGCAAATTGGCGTTTATTACTTTGCATTGTTTTCACTATCGTCATTAATATTCCCGTTTATATTTAACTCAATTAGCGCTTGGGTTTTTGTATTAGGGGGTGTTGTAAGCGCACTGTTAATGTATGCTTACATAACTTTGCTCGCAAAGTCAGTAGAAGACATTCGAAATGTTAAAATAAAGTTATTTTGGGTTATTGGTTTAATTTTTATTTTTTTAAATGGCTTGTATTTTTTAAATGTGATTCCGCCAATCCCTCTTTCCCTTCGAGAAGCCGGCGTTTATCACAATGTCAAGCAATCTAGCGGTTTGTATATGTTGAGCGGAGAAAGGGAATCGTTACTAGATAAGATTATTCCAGGGCAAACGATTCATATTGAAAAGGGCCAGAGCGTTTACGCGTATTCTGCAATATTTGCCCCAGCTGAATTAAACACGGTGATTGTTCATAACTGGGAGTATTTTGACTCAGACACACGCAGATGGATTAGCAAAGATAAACTAACCTTTAGAATTTACGGTGGTCGTGACGAAGGATTCCGTGGATATTCTGCTAAGTCTCAAGTTAGCGCAGGAAAGTGGAGAGTTAGTGTTGAAACAGAACGGGGTCAGGTATTGGGCCGATTACGTTTTGGAGTTGAAATTGTGGATGTTGCGCCAGATCTTATAAAATCAACAAGATAGTTATGGCAGTTTTAAATTGCTATAAACCTGAAGGAGCTACGCCTCTTAGCGTGCTCGATTCTATAAAACTCAAGGATAGTTCATTGGCAGATACATTAATGACGTATGCGGGTAGGCTTGATCCAATGGCTGATGGAGTTCTGGTTGTTTTGACTGGAGACGACAGACTAAGGCGTGACGAATTTATGGCGTTAAACAAGACCTATCAAGCGTCTTTTTTGTTTGGCTTTGAGTCTGACAGTTACGATGCTTTGGGTTTGGTTAAACGTGGGCAGGATTGTCAGATAAGTGATATCGAGCGTGAGCTAAAAGATTTAGTAGGAGTTCACAATCTACCGTTCCCTCCGTATTCGTCGTATAAAGTTCAGGGTAAACCACTACATTGGTGGACTAAGGAAGGAAGACTTGCTGAGATTGAAATACCAACAAAAGAAATGAACGTACTTACGGTTTCAGATGTTTCACTCACGAGCATTACCTTAGAATCCGCACTTGCAAATATTGAGCGACGTATTGGTTTAGTTAAAGGTGATTTTCGTCAGGAGGAGATTTTAAAACAATGGCTCAAGGCTTTAGATGTAGTTAAAAACATATCACTTGCTACCGCTACACTAGAAGTATCTAGCGGTACTTACATTCGAGCGCTTGCACACGATTTAGGAAGTCGTCTAGGCTGTGGAGCACTGCTATATTCGTTGACTCGTACAAAAGTTGGTAACTATTTGTTGGATGATTCAACTAGATTATAAATAAAAATGACCTCGAATGGTGTCATTTTAAATATTTTGATTTGGTTTAAATAATTGCCCTGTTACTATCTTTTTTACGTGGTAATTTTCTCATTATATTCAAATTGCAATAATCGTTCGATTATGATAAAACTGAAACATATAATAAATATTTTATGACTGACCAAAACTCTCGTAAAGGCGTACTTAGTTTGATGGTTTTAATTGCAGTAATCGCGATTGGCGGTTTCATTATTTTTGGAGGAGATGAGCAGGATCCAAGTGCTATTGGTTGGGACAAGGGGGTGACAACCATTGGAGCAGAGGTAGTTTACACCGAAGGTGCAGTTGAACTTACAAGTAATGATTTTGATTGGACAAGAGCAGAGGAGGGAAGCGTACTTGCCGAAGGCGATTCACTCGAAGTCGTGGGCGAAGGCCGTGCAATCGTGAATCTCGACGATGGCAGTGTACTTCGGCTAGATTCTAATACTTCCATCACACTAGCATCGCTCGATCCAAACCACATGATTATTTCTTTGATTAATGGTGAGCTTTATAGTCGCGTTATTGAAGCAGATAGAGTATTTGAGATTAGTGCAGGCAATGTTATGTATGAGTCTATGGGTACTGCATACAGCACAAAACATTCAGATTCTGAAAATGGCGTTGAGGTTTATCATTCAACTGTGAAGGTGACAGATGAATCTGGGAATGAAGTTTATGTTGAGCAAGGACAAAAATACGCGGTTGAGGACAAAATACTTGATGACATTTCAGAAAGTGATGTAGAAGAGGATGAGTTTATTCAATGGAATAAGGAAAAAGATTTTGACAGTTTTGAAAACGAGCTAGGTATATTTTCAAAGGATAGTGATGACGTTGAATCATCTGTAGAATCGATTAGTCTTGTTTACGATGGAAACGGTAGGGTTACGTGGACGGCCGTAGGGGAGGCGGCACTTGGTTATAAGGTAGTTTGGTCAAAAACTAACGCGCCGACGTTCCCAACGCGCTCTGGTGACAAGTACAAGTACCTTAGCGACCCGGATACGATTTCATCTACAATTTACGCCTTTGATGGTAGCGGAACGTATTTTGTTCGAGTGTGTGAGTATCTAGGTGGAGAGTGTGGTGTGTACTCAAATGAAGTAAGTGCAAGTTTTACAGACTCAACAGGAAGAGATACTTTGGAAGACTCTACGGCTAAAGAAGAAACTGAAGATAACTCAGAGGAAGATAAGGAAGAGAGCGAAAAAGATACGGAAACTGAAGCGTCATCCGCAGTAGAGTCAATTTTAGTCACGGCAAATGGCGAGTCAGTTTCATGGTTGGCAGACGGCTATTCTTCAGAAGGTTTCAAAGTGGTATGGTCAAAATCATCAGGACCAACGTACCCAACACGCTCTGGTGACAAGTATATATACCTTAGTAGCTCGTCGGCATCATCACAAACATTGACGCCATTTGATGGCAGTGGAACTTATTACGTGCGTGTTTGTGAGTATTTAGGTGGCGCATGTGGCGTTTACTCAAATCAAGTGACTGTTATGTTTGCAGAAGATGTTGCAGTTGAAGATGTTGCGTCGATTTCTCTTTGGAGCAATGGCGGAGAAACTATTGGTTGGTCGGTTGATGGATACTCGCAGATGGGTTACAAACTAGTTTGGTCAAAAAATTCCAGCCCAACTTATCCTTTACGTTCGGGTGATAAATATGAGTACTACAGCAATCCAGATACTTCTTCTGGATCGGTTTACGCATTCGATGATGAAGGAACGTATTATGTGCGAGTGTGCGAGTATCTCGGTGGTGCGTGTGGGGTGTATTCAAATCAGATTGAGGTAGTTCTAGAATAGTTTGAAAAGATTGTCTATGAGCCGACTTTACTATAAGAGTATGAAAAATATTGGTTCAATTATATTCGGTATCGGCGCAACTCTACTAGTTGGCTATTGGGCCTATGAGGCAATTATATTCGTATTGCTCGAAAATGATCTTCCGCTAATAATTCGTATTGGAATCGCAGGAATATTAATTGGAATAGTAGTGGTATTATTTGGGCTAATCGTAGAAAGAATAACAGATAAAAAAACTGAGAAAATATATGATGTTAACAACAACAGAAACAGTACCGGGAAAGGAAATTAGTCAGATTTTAGGAATCGCCAAAGGCAATACAATTCGCGCCAAACATATTGGAAAAGATATCGTTGCAGGCCTACGCACAATTGTTGGAGGTGAAATTAAGGAATACGTGGAAGCTATGAATGATGCTCGTGAACAAGCTTTGCATAGGCTAACAGAACAGGCAGAAGAAATGGGGGCAGATGCCGTGGTTGCGGTCAGATTTACTACTTCGCAGGTAATGACTGGTGCTGCAGAACTATTAGTTTACGGCACAGCAGTAAAATTAAAATAAACAACTTCCGTATAGCGCGGAGGTTGTTTAAAAAAGTGTACGTCTCTTAGAGACGTACACTTTTTGTTTTAGTTTATGTCGTACAGATCAGGATCGATGGTACGTGTAAAGCATGTTTCTCCAATACCATGTTCCCAGTCTATGTCTTGAAATTTCGCTAAGGAACCTCCAATCCGTGGCATTGTTTCCACATAAATATTACCTTGAATGCCAACGCTTTCAGTTGCAAACGTTCCACAAACTTCAAATTCTAAATCACCAAGGACAGTGTATGTGTACGGTACGCCTGTTTCAGGGTCAACGGATGCTACAAATCCCGAAATTGGACTGGACAGATCATAAAGTGTTGCAGGAAGCTCATCTTTTTCCGACCAAATATATACAGCTTGATTAACAATCATTTGCAAATCATTCAACCGTTGATCGTCAAATCGAACATTTCGTTGATGACCCGGACTGCCAACAAAGTAAAATCCTGCAGTAATACTTAAAATCATAAGCGCTGAAGAAATCCAGGCACTAAGTTTTGGAACATTAGTTTTTTCACTCAAGTCCCGACGCAAGCTCCACAAGTAGTAACCGAATACCGCTGCCGTAACGAGCAGCACTGCTACAACTTTGATAATAAATCGTGTGCTAAGTTCACCGCTTAAAAAGCTGTTAATAAGTGTAATGAGATCGATTATTATCGTAATGGACGCTACGAACAGTGTGAAATATAAAAGCCATTTACGAACACGAATTTCAATTTTTTGTGGATTGGCTGAAATATCTTTGCCTATTGTCCAAGAGATCAGAATAAATATTGGCCAACCAACTATAAGTGCGGCCATTGCTCCTCTAAGTAAGTTGAGCGCTCCGCTATAGTAAAAATCAAGCGGGTCTGGAAGCATTATGTTCGTTGTCTGAAATATTATCGTTAGCAAACTAATAACTCCAATATAGAGGGTTATTATTGCCAATAAATAAGAAAACACGTCCTTTGGCGTGCTTTTTAGAGTCGATTTGGGCATATCGTGAAAATTACAAATTTAGAATTAGAAATCCTAAATAAATTATAGCACGAGTTGCAATTTTAGTTGCGTGCATGTAGAGCAATAGCTAGTGCGTTTGCAACGTTTAATGATTCGATTTTTGTGCTATGGCTAATTTTAACTGATGGTGCTTCAATTTCAAGCTTAATCCCACTTCCTTCCGAACCGGCAATAATCACTGCTGGTTCGTTTGTTTCAATTGCATCGAGCGTAAGCGCCGAGTCAGTTATCTCAAGTCGGAATATATCGCGCTTGAGATTTTTGATTGTGGACTCAGCTTTATCTCGAGCTACATTCATCCACGGTACAAGAAATATGGCGCCAGAAGATGACCGCACAACTTTTGGACTTGTTGTGTCTGCCGATTCAATAAGAAGTAGGGAAGCGTTAAACCCAAGGCATAGTCTGAGTATTGCTCCAACATTTCCCGGATCTTGAACACCGTCTAGTACTACGATCGTTTTTGAAGATTTGATATCGTCAATCTCAAACTTTGGAATGCGAGCAACGCCTGCAATTTCTTGCGGAGTTTCGGTTGTAACAAGCTTTTCGTATTCAAAAGAGTCTTCGCGTGTAAAGGTAAAATCAACTGCATCGCCAGCAGTTTCAATCACTTTTGCACCTTCAACCAAACAAAATCCACTTTCAAGACGGCCCTTTTTAGTTGCAAGCGATTTAACAAGTTTTATTTGAGCATTGGTTAACATAAGGCGATAATACTAGTCAATTACGCGAAAGTCAAGATGTGTTGCTACTTCAATACTTCGCGTGACTTCATTTGATCGCGTTACTGTGTCATAAAGTGACCGATCGGATCAAATATGACACACTATATTTGATCAAATCGAGAAAAACTGACTTAAGATAAGTACGTATGTCTTATGTCACAAACCGTGATAAGTACTCTTTCATATCGATAATTTTTCTAAACAAAAAGCCCCCGTGGATGGGGACTCTTTATAATTGAACGTGTAAAGCGTCTAGGCTTCGTTTCGTTCGGTCATTGGACGAGCTTCAGACACTGTAATAGTGCGTCCGCCCATTTCTGCTCCGTTCAGCGCGTTAATGGCAGCTGCAGCACCTGCATCATCTGCCATCTCCACGAAGCCAAAACCTCGGCTACGGCCAGTAAATTTGTCGGTGATAATTCTCGCCGAAGTTACCTCGCCGTGCTGACTGAACAGGTCTCGTAGTTCGTCTTCCGTGCTTTGAAACGGAATTCCACCTACGTAGAGCTTGTTACTCATAGCATTGTAGAAACATGAGTTAGGATGTGCTCAGTTATCGAGCTCCATCTCCCTTTGGTACTAAACCTTTAGGATAGTGGGATTATAACATAACATCAATCAATGGCAAATAACTGAAGCATAAAACTCAGGTTGATTTTAGTTGTTGATATCTGCTGTATTTTCACGATCATGAGCATCAGCCTCAAACTGCTTAATATACCGATTATGTTCGTCTAGCTTAAGCTCATCTTCTATTTCCTCTCGTTCAGCCATACTTTCAAGATAAGTCTTGATTTCATGCATTGCAAAACCAAAATATCTATTATATTCTGCCCTAGTGTTTGGCATGCCAACCTCCTTTATTGCCAAATCGGCAGACTTTCTAATATTCCACTTATCACCTTTTGTGTGAAGATTTATAGCCTTATTAGCAATCCTGCGCGCTGTTTCGAGTGACTCACCTTCGAGTGGCGGAAGCCCAGCTTCTTCTAGAAGTTCATTCATACTATAAATTATTGAGCAATTATGATTATAATGATACCATTATAACAGATACCGGATATCAAATTTTAAATATATGTTAGAAACTATCGGGCTGTTCACTCATGTTGTAGGAGAACTTTTGGTTGCCTACACTGTACTTATGGTACATCATAGAGTCTTGAATCAGCATAAAATTGACAGAAAGGTTTTCGCTACTATGAGAAGCGAGCAAAGGATTGGAATACTAGGCGTGCTTCTAATATTGACTGGATTTATAATTCAAATTGTTTCTTAGTCTAAAAGTTGTAAATTAATTATATGATTAAAATAGGATTTCCAATTTGGGGAAATGGAAAAAAACATAGCAATATTTCAGATGAGAAAAGCGAAAAAGCTCCTGCGTGGGGATATGATCCAACCATTCATGAGTCAAAGGTAAGTTCTGACGACTTGCCTAAAGTGGAGTCCCCTGTGGATCGTACTGAAGTAAAACCCATAACTCCTGGCGTTTATAATGTTGCCGATGTTATACCTACCGATACCGGGTTAGCGGAAATTTTTATAAATGTAGAGGCTACTCCTGAATTGATGGATTTTTTTAAACGCTTCCCCGATAGAAGCATGAACATTAATGAAACTTTAGAAAATTTAGTAAAGAGAGTTGAGAGCGGGGAACTTGAACTTCAGAGTATCAAAACCGGTCTAGAAGGGCTTTTAGATGAGTATAGGCAATTTCAAGAAGTAGCCAACACCGCTCTTGGACGTCATTATATTCCTTCGGTAGTTGTTGCTATGAAGCCGGAGATGGATATGAGTGGTGAAGGTATACGATCAACAACATCGCTTCTTGCACGTAATTTTAGTAATGATTTAGAAGATGATCCTATCGGTAGTCAAATCTATGCAAGATTCGAAACTCTGCGTTGGCTTTTGCAGAATAATAATGCGGCGTTAGTTGAGCTTGAGCAAAGAAGGCGTGCAGAAGATGGTTTTCCGGGCAATATCCCGGTTTAGTAGATTATTATCAAGAAAACCATAAAAATGTGGTTTTTTTGATTTGCAGTATATTGTTTCTCAAGGCTAAACCTTGCCAAGGTTTAGCCTTGGATTAGTATATATATTAACTTGACATTTTAAGCATTTTCTGTTAACTTTGCAGGTTCTTTCACAATTTTAAAAGGAAAAATCAATGGAATTAAAGCAGATTCTAGGAATCAGGACATCACAAGTCCTGAGCGCCAGACAGGTGCGGGAAGATCCAATTCAGGCTCTTATCCGCATTTGGGATACTTCGCCACATTATGAAATCGATCTTGGTGAACATGGCTTGATCGATTTTGTACTATGCGATCCAAAATATCTTCAGGATTTTATTCCCGGAGAGTTCTACGGAGTATATCTTGGTTACATGAACTTTGTGTCAACCAAGACTCCTGAGCGATGGATTCCATACGTGGCACTTCACGAGTGGGCTGAATACAATATCGGGCGAGAATTCAAGTCTCACGAAGATCCATTGGGGCTCGCAAAGCAATGGCAAGCATTGTTTGGAGAGATCCGTATGGCAGGTCTTGCTATGAGTGAAGATGAGTTCAATATGTACATTGTCTGGCGTGAAAGCGTTGAGACTACTAGGTACTTTGAACTTGATCACGAGGCTCAGGAATGTTTGAAACGTGCAGGGTCTGAGCTAGCCAAAGGCAGTGTAAAGAGGCTTGCCTGGACTAGGCGCGACCTTCGGGCGTATAGCCTGCGCAGATTTATGAACTACGACCAAGCTTACATGATGGGTATGACGCATACAGAATCCCTGATCAGTGCAATTCTTGATTGCTCTCACCCGGTAGGCGACATCTACGCTGTGCTTAGCTATTTTGCGTATGTGGATGTTGATGCTAAAGTATCTGTTCCACGCTCACTTGCGCATATCGTGTACTTTCTTGCTGCCGAGATTGAAAGACCGGTGCTAAAGATTGTGCAAGATGAAGGCAGTATGTATTCAGTGTCCCACGCAAGTGGCAGAACTCGACAAACAGTTGATGCTGTTATGCGCAGGCTTGGTGTAGCACAGGTTAGTAGAATGAGATCACTTCCAAATCAGATTCCCAAAAAGGAGATACAGATGTCATCTGCAATTCTGATAACGCATCGCGTGTACGTAAGTCCTCGGCAGGCTGAGATCTTGCTGGAGATGCGAAAGGGGCGTTCGCCTGCTGATAGGTTTTCCGATCTAGGCAGTGCGCTGTGCGCGACTCTGAGAGAGCTTGGTGTTGTGAACAAGGCCGAGAAGGGCAGTAAGCCTTTCTACGTGAGCGACGAACGAGCTCAGCGCATGCAGTTTATTCGTCAGACCAACGAGGACGATATTGCGTATCCTGTGCAAACTGAAAATGAGGCGACTACGCCCACTCAGTGGATTGACGACCTCGAACGTATTGCGACATCCGCCGAATCGAAAGGCGTTGATGAATCGTTGATTCTGTGTGGAGATGAAGATTCCGACACGCTGGTTGTTTATCTGGACGCTGAAGAGGCACGGTTGCTTCTAGATATCTTTTCCGGCACACGTTCAGCAAAACTATCCAAGGTACTCAGTCATTGGGGTTGGAAGCTGAAGGAGTTGGATGTCTTAAGAACCGAAGGCAGGCGTACTGTGATAGTGGAAGGAAATGCCTCCAAGGTCTTGTGGAGAAAGAGAGTTGAACGCGAAAGATTTGCGCGCGCAAAAGATGTAGCACGCCTTCAGCCAAACCAATGGTTGCTTGATCTTCGTAGTATTGCCTACCCTAGCGTGGGCGAACACGATGCCACTGCAGAAACGCAAGCGTTGCCTGAGGTTCCGGCTGTGGCCGACGTGCCTCTGCAGGAAGAGCAGTGTCCAATCGAGGCGCCTGAACTTCCGGGAAGCTCTGGAACTTCGGCAGGCTCAAGAATTCCGGCAGTAGCTCGATATCTGTTTAGTAACTGCTCGAGGCCTGGCATATTATACAATCCTTCAGAAAACGAAATCGCTGAAGTGCTGACGCCAGAAATGGTAGATGCGCTGACGCCAGTGGAGATCAAGATAGCAGAAAGACAGGCAGAGCATGAACGGATCGACCAAGAGATTTCACGGCTCGTCGCTATGAAGCACCAGCTAGATTTTGAAGGTCGAGCTGCGCTCGAAAAACGTCACCGTTTTATGGATGCGATTCGAGCAATTGTGACCTCAAGGCGCGCTATGCTTGCAGCAATGGAAGAAATGCGCGAAAGCTTCAAGGAAGAGTTGTAAAGCATATTCAGAGTTGCAAGGCAGTGTAGTTACTCAATCCCAGGCCAGAAATGGCTTGGGGTTTTTAATTTTAGTTGATCGTCTGATATACTACCTTCTGCAAGTAAGGAAAAATAAGTTATGCAGAGATTTAAAAAAATTAAACATATAGAATTAAAGGTGTATGGAAATGTGCAGGGTGTTTTTTATAGAGAAGCAGTGCAGAGAATCGCTAATTCACTCAATGTGAATGGATATGTAAAGAATAACGTTAACGGAACGGTTAGCATTTCTGCTGAGGCTGAGTCTGGTACGTTAGATGATTTTGTTGAAAAGTGTCATGAGGGTTCCGAGAGCTCTTATATAAAAAAAGTGCGTGTAGTGGAGGGCCCGGTTGAAGGATATCAAAATTTTGTTGTTAAATGGGGCTAGGTTATAATATTTTGGAAAACTTCACGTACGGGGTCACGTACGGGGTCAGACATCTAGCGTTGACATATTATGGAATTCTTTATCGGATTGATAGAAATTGTTGGAGAATTCGCAAAAACAATAAAAAATGGGACATTAAAAAAATACTTGACAAAGCGGTGAAGCGTGCTGTATAATCCAAACATTCGTAATCAAGCTCAGTATATGAACATGTTTGAAGGTCGACGTCGACTGGTACATCCAGAATCAAAACAATCGAAAGTAGAATTGCCGCAAGATCAAGATACAGATGTCATGCGAATGCGTGGCAAGGTAGATTATGGTATTGATATTGAAGATCTTCCTCATTCAGGGTTGAGTCCTGAGGATTATGTTATTGAGAGAGAGACTCCTGTGATTCCTGATTATGACGAGGAAGAAGAAAGGAAAAAAAGTGCTGCGGAGTTTGATCCAGCGGACACCTCTTCAGATGAACCAACTGAATCTGAATCAGGAGAAGGTTTACCAGAACATGAGAACCCTGTTGGTGGAGTTGTTGGATCAAGACGTATTGCGCGCTATGTCGAGACGCCAAAGTTTCCAGATCGTAAATGGAAGCGGGGAGACAAGCATCGCGGAGCCGAGAAGCCGCATAAACAAGGTCGCCGTCCTACAGGACAGGAAGGAAGTGATCAAGAAGATGTTGCGGCTTAGTTGTTTGTGGATTTTTCTCATCACAATCCCTAGAAGGGAAAGATTCGTTGGGGCTCTGCGGTTATAATCGGGGGTCAGGTCGTTACTTGTAGCATTTTCTGGTATAATGAGGGGTATGGTCAGGCCACTACGCATCAAATATCCTGGCGCTCTTTACCACGTCACTAGTCGTGGAAACGCCTACCAAGATATCTTTCTCAACGACAAAGATCGTCGTGCGTTTTTGAATAACCTGAAATATTGCATAAAACTTCATAACCTTATATGCCACGCATATTGTCTTATGAACAATCATTATCATTTACTCATAGAGACACCGGATGGAAACTTGTCACAGGCAATGCGTGACATAAACGGCAACTACACGCAAGGATTCAACGCACGCCATAAATGCGTAGGACATGTGATGCAAGGTCGGTACAAAGCATTTCTCGTCGAGAAAGAACCTTATTTACTCGAAGTCGTACGTTATATTGTCAACAATCCTGTTGAGGCAAAAATGGTTGAACATCCCAAAAACTGGAAATGGAGTAGCTTTTGTGCGACAGCCGGATTTGTGAAGTCGCCAGCTTGGCTTATGACGGATTTTACGCTCAGCTTATTTTCTAAGAAAAGAAATGAGGCTCAGAAACAGTATCAAGATTTTGTGAAAGAAGGTATGGAACGCGGTTCACCGTATGATGACGTGAAAGAAGGCGTTATTCTAGGAAGTCCTCAGTTCATCGGGTGGGTTTGGGAAAATTTTAAGGAGTTAGAGCTCGTAACAGAGGTGAAAACGTCCAACCGGATGATCGGCAGGCCTAGTTTAGAGGACTTATTCTATGACATTACAAAGAAAAAACAACGGGACAATGCCATGAGAGTAGCTAGAGTACGGGCTGGCTACTCAGTAACTGAAATAGCTAATCATCTAGGACTTCACAGAACGACGGTTAGTAGAATCTTGAATAGTTCGCTATAATGCTACAAGTAACGACCTGACCCCTTTACTAGTGAATCATCAAAATCGACGATCGAAGACCTGACCCCTTTATTACCTCTACAGGGAGGCTATACAAAAAATTGCCAACTCAATGAATGTTAATGGATTTGTAAAAAATAATATCAATGGCACGGTTAGCATTTCAGCTGAAGGCGAATCAAACATTTTGGATAGCTTTGTCGAAAAATGCCGAAGCGGTTCAGAGAGTTCTTATATAAAAAAATTAAGGATTTCAGAAGGTCCTGTTGAGGGCTATCAAAACTTTACTGTGAAATGGGGGTAACATATTTCCGCTATATAAACAGAAAAAAACAACCTCTATTTCGAGGCTGTTTTTGATAGTCTTACTGCTTTTTGTTTTCTTCGGCGTCGTGCTGCGTCAACTTCTTTTTTTGCGGCAACCGCACGTGACTTTTTTCTACCTAATTTGTGTCGTGTTGGCATAATTATAAATATCAAATAATAAAATCCAAATGTCAAATTTCCGTTTAATAATATAAAAGGATTCTACATTGAATGCTTACTTTAGTCAAGATTCAGTAATATATTATTTGAAAACTTAAAATCAAAGCACTGGACAAAGTAGCGAATATTAGATAAAACAAAGGCATATGGAAATACAAATAACAAAAGGAGATATTTTGGAAAGCAAAGCAGAATTGCTTGTTATTGGGTCATATCAAGGTGAATCAATGGATAATAATTTTCTTACACGTCTTGACGACCTTTTGAACGGCAAACTGCACAAATATGCTAAGACTCAAGAATTTGAAGGGAAGGCTGGGCAAACGCTTCTTTTTCCTGCTGCTGACGCAATGAAGGCTGAATATGCACTTGTTGTTGGCTTGGGTGAACTGGGTGATTTAAGCGAAGAAAACATTGAAGGGGTTCGCGAAGCGGCAGGAGCAGTTTTGCAAATAGCAAAAAAGCTTGGACTTTCAACTATTTCAATGGAACTTTTTGGTGAAGATGATGAAAAATTTGATGCATTTTTACATGGTCAGGCCTTGGGAGAGGCACTGCTTTTGGCAGACTATGAATTTACAACGTACAAAAAGACAAAAAGCAAAGTGAAAATCAATAATATTGAAATAGTTGCAGAAAATGGCCAGGACGCTAGAAAGGCACAACGCGGAGTAGAGAAAGCTATCAAAGTTGTTAAGGGTGTAATTTTGGCACGAGATCTTGTAAATACACCTGCGCAAGATATGTGTCCGGAAAAGCTCTCTAGCGTGGCTAGGGAAATTGCAAAGGAGTCAAAAGGCAAGGTTAAAGTTAGGATTTTAGACAAAGAACAATGCCTTAAGAAAACCATGGGCGCATTCTTGGCAGTCGCGCAAGGAAGTGATTCTCAGCCTCAGTTCATTCATCTGTCATATAAGCCTGTAAAAGCAAAGAAAAGTATTGCGCTCGTTGGAAAAGGTATAACATTTGATTCTGGCGGACTATCTTTAAAACCGGCAAGGAGCATGGAAACAATGAAATGTGATATGGCCGGAGCCGCTTCGGTGCTTGGTGTATTTTCCATTTTAACAAGCCTTGAGCCAAACATAGAAGTACACGGGATAATTGCAGCTACAGAAAATCTACTTTCATCAAAGGCTATGAAACCTGGCGATATTGTAGAAGCATCGAACAAAAAAACAATTGAGATTTTAAATACAGACGCAGAAGGAAGGCTGGCTCTTGCTGACTCTTTAGTTTATGCCTCAAAGTTAAAACCCGATGCAATTATTGATCTTGCCACGCTAACAGGTGCGTGTGTAGTTGCGCTTGGGGAAGAAATCTCTGCGATAATGTCGAATAATGCTGAACTTGCAAATAAGCTAATTCGATATAGCTCTGAGTCAGGCGAGAAGATGTGGGAAATGCCATTAGAGAAGAAGTATAGAAAACTTATTGAGTCAGACGTTGCAGACCTTAGAAACATATCGACAACAAATTATGGCGGAACGCTAACGGCAACACTCTTTCTTCAGGAGTTTGTGCCAAAGGAAATTCCATGGGCGCATCTTGATATAGCAGGACCTGCTTTTGCAGAACGACCAATGGCATCATACATTCAAAAGGGCGGCACAGGATTTGGAGTAAGAACACTTATAAGATTTATTGAGGGTAAGTAAAATTAAGACCGCTAGTACAAAGCCGGCGGTTTTTTATTTAGTTCGGCTTTTTTCTAAACCGGGTTTCGAAAATTTGTGGTACAATTATGGTGCGTTTAAGCAACGATGTAATATATTATGAAAATTATTGTTTATTCCACGCCAACATGTCCATTTTGCAAGCACGTGAAAGAATTTCTTGATTCTCACAGAATAGACTACGCTGACATAGACGTTTCCGCAGATAAGAACGAAGCCGAGAAGATGATTAAGAAGTCAGGCCAAATGGGTGTTCCGGTAATTGACATAGATGGAGAAATTGTAATAGGTTTTGATAAGAAAAAATTAAAAGATTTGTTGGGAATTTAAAACAGGCCACAAATGAACTGTACCTCAAAAAGTGGACACAAAAGTGTCCACTTTTATGTTCCGAGGTAATTCACTTAAAATAAGCAGGTATGAACAAGAGAATACTCACACAGGAGCAGATCGAGGAGCTATCGAGAAATGTGTGTGTCTGAAGGTGTTCGGAGAAGTCCGTTAAGTACAGTTCGGACTTAAGGTGCTGGCAGTCACAAGGTATGAGAAGAAAGGAATCCCTCCTTTGCAGATATTTACATAAGTAGGATTCAACTTGACTGCGATCGGCAAAAATGTTCCAGACGATCGGATGCACTTTTGGAGAAAAGTTGTAAAGGCGAAAGGTCTTGATGGATTGGCAACAGAATCACGTGGCAAAGCTGGTGGTGGAGGTAGGCCTAAGACAAAGAATTTAATAGACGCAGAAAAGATAGAACGTCCGGAAACAACGGTTGCCTACCTAAAAGTAGCGACATACTTTAACGCAATGGCAAATTGGGCGAATATCATTGAAAACGCATATGGGCTAACAAAAGGCGGAAGTCTCCAAGGTAGAGTTAAGAGCGGTATCCAGCAAGCGGGTGAGGCCGGTGTTGCAGCGGCTACGGGTGGAATTGGTGGGGTATTGTTAAAGGCAGGTCAAACAGTCGCGGGTCAAACGAATAAGAACAAACAAAAAGCGCTGGATCAGTTGGTAGATTTTTTGCGTAAATCAGACGACCTCCCAAAAGCCCCAGCCGGTAAAGCCGGCGGAGTAAATGTTCCTGAAGCGGATATAGTCGGTGATGTAACTACCTCAATCTCCAAAGCTAAAGAAGCGGTAACTTCTAAAACTACTCTACAAAACTTTGACTCAAAAATCATTGACGATTACTTTGGGATGGAAAAAGGATGGCTAATTGATAATGTAGATGATTTTGTTTTACTTGGTGATGAACTGAAGATAAGGAATAGGATTATTAAACATATCACCGAACAGCGCAAGTTAAAAGACGGAATGTCTAGCGGTCAAATCAAGGAAATGTTTGACAAGATTCCATCTGCTATTAAAGAAAAAGATTTTGAGATTCCGAATCCTAGTAAAACGGGTATAGATGGATCGATCCTAGTAGGTAAGTTTTACCCAGAAGAAAATCGAGGTCTTATTATCATTAAAGATTCCAACGGCTCTCTTCTTGATGTGTTTGAAGAAGATGTTAGTGAAATCCTTAATGCTTTTTTTAAGAATAAAAGCGGATACAAAAAACTGAAAAACAAATCAAAAAACTGATCTGTTCTTATAGAGGAACGGTAGTCCTCATCTGTCATCTTCCGGAGAAGACGCCCGCAGTAAGCACCGTATTGGTTAAACCAATTTTCTGCATTTTATAAGAATGTATCAGTCTAATGAGAGTATACCACAAATACCACGAATTGTAAATACCTATCTTCTCCCAAAATTTATGATGATGCGGTAGAGGTTCCTATTGACAAAAAGACCTTTAATATGCTATATTTAAAATAATATGTTTGAAACAAATAGCCCAGAAGTTAAAGAAAACAGTAGGAAAAGAAGAATTTGGGAGCAAATGCACCCAGATCAGAATTGGAAAACAGGACTTTCTAAGGAACAAATTGAAGAAATTGAGAAGCAAAGAAAAACCGCCAGCTAAGGCGGTTCTTTGTTTTCCAAATGATCGTATTATAGTTATCCGTTAGCTTGTCGCCGAACTTAATGTTCTTTTAAGATAACCTAATACGGATCATTCAGAAGTGTGAAAGGTTATTTTTTTAAATACTCCTATTGTCTTAAAAAACACAAACGGCATAGCCCACAGAGATGCTACTAGAAATAACGCAAGATGAAAATGTAAATGGCGTTCACCGCAAAAAGATCACAGACCTTAAAAAGAAACGTGTTCGAGGATTCCTTTTGTGCATGGATACGGTGGTGAGGTATTGTTACTATAACGAAATAGTGACGTCTCTAAGAGACGTCACTATTGTATTCGCTCTTTATATATAATTTAAGCCTTTCCTAGTGTCTGTTCACCAGCCTGCCATTGTACTGGGCATAGGTCTCCGCTTTGAAGAGCTTCAAGTACTCTAAGCGTTTCTGTTACAGATCGGCCAACCGACCCCCAGGAAACTAGGCAATACTTAATGGCACCATCTGGATCAATAATGAATAGTCCTCGCTCTGCAGAGCCATCTTCAGCGTTAAGCACCTGATATGCTTTTGATATCTCCTGAGTTGTATCTGCAATAACCGGGTATTTAACTTCTGGTAAGTCACTTTCAAACCAGTTTTTGTGTGACCATTCAGAATCAGTAGAAACTGCAATAATTTCTGCACCGAGCTCACTAAATTTAGCCTGATGTTTGGCAAATTCTCGAATCTCAGTTGGGCACACAAAAGTGAAATCTCGTGGATAGAAGAAAAGAACTACCCATTTACCGCTGTATTCGTTAAGGCTAATCTTTTTAAAGTCATTGTTTTGATAGGCTGTAGCGCGTTCAAACGCAGGTGCCTTGGTTCCAATTTGAATCATATCTTTAGGGTTTATGGATTAGGTTATGAGTCTTTGGTGGTCTCTTTTGGCCACCCTTGTGAATTATCTGGAGATGTTACTCCATTTTTCGTAAAGGGAGTTTACGCGCTCCCAGTCTAGATTTTTAAAGAAGTCGGCTATGTAAGCCTTGCGATCTGATCCATAGTCGATAAAATATGCGTGCTCGTAAACATCGAGTACAAGAATAGGCAAACATCCCCAAACCGCACCAGAGTCGTGTGAGTCGCAACCGTAAACTTTTAATCTACTAAGTTGAACATCCCAAGCCAGTACAACCCAGCCTCGCATTGCCATACCGCTTTCGGTGAAAAAGTTTATAAAGCTTTCAATTGATCCCCATTTTTCTACAATGGCTTGAGTTAGTAAATTATCAGGTATAGATCCGTCTCCTCCAAGCGCCTCAAAGTAATATTCATGAAGGTAAACCCCGTTGGTGGCAAAAGTTTCACCGCTACGTAGTGATCTCAATTCAGAGTATGTCTGATTTCCTGTCAATTTAGTTTCTCCTTTTGCAAATTTAGCTAATTCGATGCCAATTTCTTTCATTTTAGCAACATAACCGGCGTACAGTTTATCGTGGTGAATCTCGATCGTTCTTTTTGATATTCCGGCAAGCTCATTATCGAAAGGTAATTCCTTTGCCTCATATTCGCTTAATTTTGGCATATATTCGTTTAAATTAATGGTTTTATCAAGATTGTAGTATACTACGCAAATCAGAGACTTGCAAAAAGCATGGAAATAAGCAAAAATGCATCTGTAAACAAAAAAACTATGAATACACCAAAGAAAGTTTTAGCAATCAGCGTCTTGGCCGTAGCAGCAATAATTGTGCTTTATGGCATTCGGTCAGTTAGACTTGGCAATCTTAATTTAACCCTTCGAGGCGATGAGCTTGTCGATGGACTGCTTGTAGAACAAGAAAAAGCCGGTGGAGAAAGCTATTTAGTTCCACCTAATGAAATATATGACTCTGGACTTAGCGCAGAAGATATCCCAGCGATCGATGATCCAAAATTTGTGTCAGTAACGGCCGCAGATGACGTTCTAGCTGATGCTGTTTCTGGAATAGATATTGACGTTAACGGTGAGCATAGATTTTATCCATATCAAATCTTAAACTGGCATCATGTAGTAAACGATGACTTCGGTGGTCAAAAACTTGCGATTACATATTGTCCATTTTGTCGAAGCGCGGTTGTGTATGAAAGGGTGTTGGGTGAAACTGAACTTTTGTTTGAAGCATCTGGAAAAGTTTATAATAATAACTTCCTAATTTCAGACAGAGAAACTGGCAGTCTTTGGAGTCAAATGAGAGGAATCGGAGTTGTTGGCGAAAAAGTTGGCGAAACATTAACAACCTATCCGTCGATTGTAATGACTTGGGCAGCATGGAAGGCGCTTTATCCAAATGGGGAAGTGCTGTCAACAGACACTGGATATGCACGCGACTACACGCATCATCCTTATGTTGATTATGACATGTCAGACCTTATTTATTTCCCGCTAAATGCTACTTCAACTAATCTAACCCAAAAGTGGCTGGTAAATGGATTTAGCGATTCTGAATCTGGCGAACATATTGCATTCTCGAACAATATATTGAGTGGTTTTGGCGCTGCAAACGAAACTGTAGGAACTAAGGAAATTACTGCGTTATATGATTTTGAAACAGGTGCAATCAGAGTTTTTGACCGAAAAGTAGGCGACCAAGTGCTTTCGCTCAAATATGACTTTGAATTAGATGAAATCACTGACCTGGAAACGGGTTCGGTATGGAGCGCGTCTGGTTATGCTATATCTGGAGAATTGCAGGGAACACAGCTCGCAGAGCTTTATGCCCCAGAATCATTCTGGCTCTGTTGGTATGCAGCGCATCCTAATACCACGGTTAGCGGACTAGCGACCGATGGAGGATTGAAATAGTTAATATTTTGGAGGATATGGAAAATGGAGTACTCTACATTGTTGCCACGCCTATTGGAAATGTGGAAGATTTGTCGCCCCGAGCAAAACGAACGCTCGATGAGGTTGATCTTGTATTATGCGAAGATACGCGTGTGAGCTCGAAACTTTTTTCAAAGCTTGGAATAAATACGCCTCGCGAGTCTTTTCACCAACATACCGAGCGGGAAAAACTTAGTAGATTCGTGGATCGGCTTTTGTCAGGCGAAAACATGGCGTTAGTTTCTGACGCAGGAACTCCTACGATTTCTGATCCTGGAGGCAAATTAGTAGCGGAAGCAGCGGCATCCAACATAAAAGTAGTTCCAATCCCTGGTCCAAGTGCACTTATAACTGCACTTTCGGCAAGCGGATTTCCATCTGACGAATTTACTTTTCTTGGATTTGCGCCAAATAAAAAAGGACGGAATAAGTTTTTTGCAAATCTGGCTTTGATTGAACGAACCATAGCAATTTACGAATCAAAGCACAGAATTATAAAAACTCTCGAGGCCTTGCCACAAGATAGGCGAATTGTTGTTGCACGCGAGTTAACGAAAATGCACGAAACGATTTACCGAGGACTTCCAGCAGATGTAATCAAACAAATCGAATCAACCAGCGCAAAAGGTGAGTTTGTGATTATACTTGCGCCTATAAGCCATGAGCTAAAAGCTATAAGCTAACTATGTCACGCTTCTACATTACTACCGCAATTCCATACGTAAACGCTTCTCCACACGTTGGACACGCTCTTGAGATGTTACAAACCGATGCAACTGCGCGTTTTTGGCGATCAAAATTAGGTGAAGCCAATGTAAGAGCTCTTACAGGAACCGATGAAAACAGCTTAAAGAACGTTAGGGCTGCCGAAGTAATAGGCGAGGATGTCTCATCTTTTGTAGAACGCCATGCTGAAGAGTACAAGGATCTAGGTTCGCTTCTAAATCTATCGTTTGATGATTTCCTTCGCACAAGAGAAGATCGTCATATTAAAGGAGCACAAAAACTTTGGGAAGCGTGTGACCCCGATGACATTTACAAAAAGACTTATAAAGGACTGTACTGCGTAGGCTGTGAGCAATTTTATACCGAAAAGGAATGTCCAGATGGCTTTTGTCCAGAGCACAAGACTGAGCTCGAAGTAATCGAAGAAGAGAATTACTTTTTTAAACTTTCAAAATATCAAAAACAGTTAGAGGATTTAATTGAATCTGATGTTTTAAAAATCGTCCCACGTTCTCGCAAAAATGAAGTTTTAAGTTTTATTAAAGGCGGGCTTGAAGATTTTTCAATATCACGCTCGCAAGAACGCGCCCGTAATTGGGGTGTTCCAGTTCCGGCAGATGAAGGTCAGGTTATGTATGTTTGGTTTGATGCGCTCAGTAACTACATAACAGCACTTGATTACGAGGGCGACGGAGACTTGTACAAAAACTTTTGGCTAAACGATGATTCAACAAAGGTTCATGTAATAGGGAAGGGAATTTTGCGATTTCATGCAGTTTATTGGCCAGCTATGCTTCTTTCAGCTGGCGTACCACTGCCAAATGAGATTTTTGTTCATGGCTATGTTACTGCCGAAGGCGAGAAGATGAGTAAATCAATTGGGAACGTAATAAATCCGAAAGAATTGGTTCAAGAATATGGAGTTGATGCTGTAAGATATTTTTTCCTGCGAGAGATTCCGTCTCATGGTGATGGCGACTTTTCAAAAGATCGAATGGAAGAGCGCTACGCAGAACTTGCAAATCAACTTGGAAATTTAGTTGGACGCATAGCAACAATGAGCAATAAATATTTTGAAGGTGAGTTAGACAGGCCTGAAATGGAATTTTCTGAAACTTATCATAAGCTTGATGCCGCAATGAGCGATTATGATTATAAAAAATACATCGACACAGTATTTGAGATTGTTGCAAATGCAAATGAAATGACCGACAAAGAAGCGCCATTCAAACTTGTAAAAATAGATCCAGACAAAGCAAAGCGCGTTTTGTCTCAGCTAGCACAAATGATTCGCGTAATTGCTAACGCCCTGCTTCCAATCATGCCAGATGCTTCAACGGAAATTCTACGTCGCTATGAGGGCGACAAGATTTTGATTGGAGACGCACTATTCCCAAGACGGGATGGAACTAAATAAGCATTCTAATGCAAATGCAATTCTATTTGCAAATGCGAATCAGATTGCAACAACTCTTAAATGCACTGAAAATTATAATCTTTCCCCCGTTGCAACCAATAATTAGAATTTAGTATTTACGTAATATGGATTTCTCCTACATAGACATCGGGCTACTCGCAATTGTAGTTCTTTTCCTATTGAACGGATTAAGAAATGGATTCATACGTGCGGCCGGAAATCTAATTGGTGCTGTTATTGGAGTAATAGGCTCATGGTATGTAATGGTTTGGCTACAAGATAACTACTCGATTTTTAGCCATCCAATGTGGGCTGTAATCATTTTTGTTGGACTAATAATGGCGATGAGCAAAATTGTAGGATTTATTGTAGATATGATAGATGAAGCTTGGAAACTTATTACAATAATACCTTTCTTAAAATCAATAAATAAGCTACTTGGAGGAATACTTGGATTATTTGAGGGTATTCTAATGATTGCGGCGATCGCTTATTTTGCTGGATATTATTTTGCTGAAACTCAAATTGGAGTAGCACTTCTTGGTTCGCCAATAATTAGCTGGCTTGGGTTTGTTATAAAGATAGTCGCGTGGTTAACTCCTAAAGTAGCCGTGATTACTTCATAATTATGAAATTCAGACTTATCGATACTCATACGCATGCGCATTTTCAAGCGTATAGCAAAGACATGGACGAAGTTGTTAATCGTGCGCTCGATGAGGGAACGGCCATGATTACGGTTGGAACACAGTCAACAACAAGCAGAAAAGGAATTGAGCTCGCAGAGCGTTATGATGGCGTTTGGGCAACAATTGGACTTCATCCAAGCCACCTACACAAGCAGGAATTTTTTGACGACAATGAACTTCCGCCTGAAAAAAGAGTGACCGGTAAAATCAAAACTCGCGCTGAATGGTTCGATGCTGATGAATACAGAAAGCTAGCAGAGCACCCTAAAGTCGTAGCAATAGGCGAGTTTGGGCTTGATTATTTTAGACTGCCTCCAAATGTTGACCGTGAGCAAATGATTGCTGATCAAAAAACTTCAGTTGAGGCTCAACTTCGATTTGCTACCGAAGTGAACAAACCAGTTATTATCCATAGCAGAGACGCTCATGAAGATCAATTTGAAATACTAAAAAAGGCGCTAGATCGTGGAGACATACCTGAACTTGGAGTTATTCATTGCTTTACCGGCAGTGCAGAAGATGCAGCGCGGTACAAAGCGATTGGATTTTTGGTTTCTATTGGTGGGATTGTTACATTCTCAAAAGGATTACAAGCCACAGTAAAAGACATCCCGCTCGAGCAAATAATGCTCGAAACCGATGCGCCGTATTTAAGTCCCGAACCAAAACGTGGAAAACGAAACGAACCAAGCTACGTTAAATATGTGGCAGAAAAAATCGCAGAGATTAAGGGCGTTAGCTTCGAGGAGGTTGCAGAGACTACTACAAATAACGCAATGAACTTATTTAAACTCAAAGTGTAGGTAGCGTTGAATCAAAGCAAGATTGGTGATATAAAGATTCTGCGGTGGACCATTGGTCTAAGAAACGTTGATGCGCAAACGTTAAGACGACTGTCTCCGGTCTTTGAGCGCTCGGAGCTTGCGGCAGGATTGTGGGGTCTTGCACACGCAAAGGACAGTAGATTAAGGCAGTTTCAGCTGTCTTGGGTCCACCGCACCTTCTTACCGCCACATTCGTGAGGCGGTACTTTCTTTACTTGACAATATTATAAAATAATGCTTTAATTAAGCATCCATTAGTGATTCTTGCTAGTTCTAACGTACGACGTTGGTAGTAGCAGGGCAATTAAGGCGCGAGACTGGAGGGGTTTCGCTTGTTACTTGCCTGAGTGCGTAAGCTGTTCAGCGCTCGAATCACTTTGGAAACTTGCCACCCGCGTGCTCTGCGGGTGGCATTTATTTTTTTCTATTAAGTATTCTTTTCTTTAGACCTTAATACATTTCTTTGACTAAAATGTTAAAAACTGATTCAATGTAGTTGAAAAGGGGCGCGGGGGCTGCGAGTAAATTGTCCAAGCGCATGCACTAGTTACTCAATCAATTCGATTGGTTTGGTGCCACAGCTAGTGAATGTATGAGGTATCAAGGCTTACCGCGTCCCACCCTTCTGCCGCTAGATCTCTTGATTTAGCGGTATTTCTTTTATAGCCGTCGTTCTTAAAGGTTAAAGTAAGCCCAACCCATACGTAACAGTAGCGCATTTTTCAAACAACCTTGACCAAAATCAGAGTATAGGATATACTTTTGCCGTTCTTTAAACCTATTATTGAATACTCACTTGAGTATAGAACTCGGAAAAACGAATAGATTTATTCAAAGACGTTGGTAGGAATACTAATAGCTTAAGAATAAATGTATCGAATTTATGAGTTCTAGACCAGGTGCAGTGCTCGACGATGGGTCTATAATCCATCAACATGGAAGAAAAACCTCAAAAATCGCAGTCTGACGCCTACTATTACAAGCTTGCATTTCGCATGGCGAGTGATTTTGGAGCAACGCTTGCGATACCAGCCCTAGCGGCAGCATACATTGGGGTTAAAGTTGACGAAAAATACGGCACCGAACCTTTTGCGCTTGCCATTCTACTAGTTATGGCATTCACATTTACTGCTGTATTTATTGTAAAAAAAGCAGTTTATTACGCAAAACTTTATGAACGCGGACCTAAGTAGTGGTCAATTTAAAGAAAAGGGAATATTTCAGAAAATCGGACTTTCAATGGCTGGGATTCCTTTAGCTGCTGAACCTATTTTTAATGTGGGAGGATTCACAATTACTAATTCGATGTTGAACGCTTACATTGCTGTAGCGTTTTTTATTATCATAGCGATAGTAGCACGCTCTCGTAAATCATTGGTTCCAAAGGGTATTCACAATTTTATAGAGGCTATTATTGAAATGGCTGTGGCCGAAATCGACAAAGTAACACAGGATAAGAAGAAAACAATGCAATTTTTGCCCCTAGTTGCAACAATCTTCTTGTTTGTACTAGTATCAAATTGGATGGGACTTATCCCTGGCACTGGCTCTATTGGTATTTGGGGCTACATGCATGGCGAACTTGAATTAATACCGCTTTTTCGTCCAGCTAGCAGTGATTTAAATATGACTCTTGCTATTGCGATTGTGGCCATTGGAGCTACTCATCTTGCAGGACTTCGACAACTTGGCATTGTCGATCATTTTAGCAAGTTCTTTAATTTCAAAGGTATTATTCTTTCTTTCAAAAAAGGTCCAATGGAAGTTATCATTGCCGTTGTTCAGTTTTTCGTTGGACTGATTGAATTCATTTCTGAATTTGCTAAAACACTTTCACTTTCACTCCGACTGTTCGGAAATGTTTTCGCCGGAGAAGTTCTGCTTACAGTAATGCTTGGACTTTTCAGCTTTGTGCTGCCAGTTCCATTTATGTTTTTGGAAATCTTGGTTGGAATAATTCAAGCAACTGTATTTGCAATGTTGACCCTCGCTTTCTTAGTTGTAGCCACCATGAGTCATGGCGATCACGAAGAAAAGCACGAGGAGCGTGTGGGGCCCACGGCCGAGGCTTCAGTTAATGCGTAACTTACAACAAGGCTCGGCATCAGCTAGCCAGGTACCTACTGATGTACTGATTGTTACAGATATACAGATCGACAGACGTATCAAAAACATCGCTAATCGACAATAAACCCAGTTGTCATAAATTAACAATCGTAATCTATTAATAAACTAATTATCTCTATATGGATGCAGAAACAATGACACAGCTTGCAAAAGCTTTGGCAATCGGACTAGGTTCAATCGCGCCAGCTCTTGGCATCGGTCTTATTGGTATGAAAGCTATGGAAGCGATCGGACGCAATCCTGAAGCAACTGGAAAACTTTTTGTTCCAATGCTTCTTGGAATGGCTTTTGCTGAGGCTATTGCCATTTACGCCCTTATCATAGCCTTCACACTTTAAGATTGTCACAAAACTGGCGAGCTTACATTTCACGGGTCCCTGTCATCTTCTCGACGTACATCTAGGTACGCCTCAAAGATGACTTCCCGTTCAAAGTAATCTCATCCATTTTTGAACAATCTTACACAACATAGGTGGTCACAAAACTGGCGAGCTATAAGCAGATGCTAGTGAGTTACCTCTGATGATCTATATGGTCATCAGGAATTAACACATTAGAATATGACCGAGATTTCTCTCACAAATACTGTAATCGAAGGGGCGATCCCTTATGGTTGTGATAGCGAAAATGGCGCCATTGCAGACGTTGCGTGTTCTACTATAGATTCCGGTGAATTAACTGCCGAAGAGTTAAATACAGAAGTGGTTAATGAAGAAACGGGAGGTATTGCCGGTGTTGCCGGTCAATTTGGCTTAAAAGGCGATATCTTTCTAGCTCAGCTTGTAAACTTCTTAATAGTTTTGGTTATACTGTGGATATTCTTATATAAGCCTGTCTTGAAATTTCTAAATGAGCGACAAGAAAAAATAGAAAAAAGCGTTAAGCATGCGGAAGAGATAGAAAAGAGAGTTAAAGCTATCGATATTGAACGAGAGTCTATTGTAACCGAAGCTCGTCAGGCTGCACAAACTATTCTTGAAAAAGCTCAGGCTGACTCAAAAACTCGATCTGATGAAATGGTAGAAGCTGCAAAGCGTGAAGTCGAGCGGGTAATCACAAGAGGTAAAGAGCAGTTAGCTGGAGAAAAAACAGAAATGATGCGAGAACTTAGAAAAGAAGTAGTTGCACTCGCCGTTAAAGCTGCCGAGCGTATTTTAACAGATGGAATCGATGAGAAAAAATCTCAGTCTCTTGCTGAAGAAGTTGTGAGAAAGCTAACGTAATCGCTACAGACCTACGAACGGTACGAACCTACAAACATAGACGTTCTCGGTTTGTAAGTCTGTATAGTTCGTATGTCTGTAACTAAAGTATATGAAGGTTGATGCAAAAAAACTGGCAAAGATTCTTGTTGATAGTGTTGATGGCGCAAATGAATCTGAAGCAAATAAAATCATTAAAGACTTTGTGAAGTTTTTGGCAGAAAATAAACTGCTCGGAATGTGGCGAGAGATCGAACGAGGAATACATTCTTCATGGAAAGAAAAGTATGGTGCTTCACAGGTAACCATTGTATCCGCTCATCGACTAAGTATAGATGCCAGAGATGTTATAACTGGTCTTGCAAAAGGAGCAGACATACATGAAACAGTAAACGAAAGACTAATCGGCGGTACTATCATACGAATCGATGACACTAGAATAGATGGAAGCATTTCAGGAGCGCTAGATAAACTTCAAAGAGAACTCACAGCCTAACTTATAGCCTCTTACTTTAGACTAGAAGCTATCAGCTCTAAACTATAAGCTAATGTATATGACTAACAAATCAGACATAATTGAACAGCTTCGAAAACAAGTTGAAGTATTCAAGGCTGACGCCAACGTTGAATCGGTAGGAACCGTACTTTCTGTTGCAGACGGTGTTATTACGATGAGCGGACTATCAAATGCAAAAGCACAGGAAATGCTTGAGTTTGAAGACGGAACCATTGGAGTTGCTCTAAACGTTGAAGAAGAAACCATTGGTGCTGTAGTCTTAGGCGACGCTGGAAGTATTAACGAGGGCGACACTGTAAAATCAACTGGACGAGTTCTATCGATTCCAGTCGGAGAACAAATGATAGGCAGAGTCGTTAGTCCTCTTGGAATTGCTATTGATGGTAAAGGTGATATCAAAACAGAAAATTACAATCCTGTAGAAAAGATTGCGCCTGGTGTTATGACTCGTAAATCTGTTTCTGTTGCATTGCAAACTGGAATTAAGGCAATTGATACATTGATTCCAATCGGACGAGGTCAGCGTGAGCTTATTATTGGCGACCGTCAGACTGGAAAAACAGCAATTGCGATTGATACGATCATTAATCAAAAAGGCGAGAATGTTAAATGTGTTTATGTAGCTATTGGTCAAAAAGAATCAAAAATTGCTAGTATTACAGCCAAGCTCGAAGCAGCTGGAGCTATGGAATACACAACTATCGTTCTTGCAGGAGCGTCTGATCCAGCATCGCTAAGTTACATTGCTCCATACTCTGGTTGTGCGATTGCTGAATACTTCATGGAAAAAGGAGAGGACGTGCTAATAATTTTTGATGATCTTTCAAAGCATGCATGGGCATACCGAGAAATTTCACTTCTGCTAAAGCGCCCACCAGGACGTGAAGCTTATCCAGGTGATGTTTTTTACTTACACTCAAGACTTTTAGAGCGTTCAGCTCGGCTTAATGAAAAATACGGTGGAGGTTCGATTACTGCACTTCCAATTATTGAAACTCAAGCTGGGGACGTATCTGCCTACATTCCAACAAACGTTATTTCTATTACCGATGGTCAGATCTTTCTGGAGAGTGATCTTTTCTACAAAGGTCAAAGGCCAGCATTGAACGTTGGGCTTTCGGTTTCTCGTGTAGGTTCGGCAGCTCAAACTAAAGCAATTAAAGCAGTTTCGAAAACTCTAAAAGTTGACCTTGCACAGTTCCGCGAACTCGAAGCTTTTGCGCAGTTTGCAACAGACCTTGACGAAGCAACAAAGAAACAGCTCGAACGCGGACGACGCGCAATGGAAGTAATGAAGCAAAAACAATACGCTCCAATGACCGTTGCAGAACAAACTTCGATCATCTTTGCGCTAAACAATGGTGATCTTGATAACATAGCGCCAGAACGAATTGAAGAGTTCGAAGCTAAATTCCTAGATTACATGCGAGCAAGCGGAAAGGAAGTGCTCGACGACATCTCTGCAACAAAAGATTTAACTGACGAAACTGGCAAGAAACTGGAGAAAATGATAAACGACTTTAAGAGTACTTTCGCTCCGGAAGTAAAAGATGAAAAAAGCGTAATCTAAAACTAACTGAGCACCCACAATGGGATGCCCCTACACAGTTTTTTTCAACCCATAAGCTACAACATGGCTGCTAACGCAAAAACAATTCGACGCCGCATCAAATCTATTGCTAACACTGGTAAGATTACCAAAGCAATGGAGCTTGTTGCTGCAAGTAAAATGCAACGCGCAGTAAACTCAGTGCTTGGTACACGACCTTATGCGCGAATGGCATGGGAAACTATTAATGCTGTTGCAAAGTCTGCTGGAGAAGTTACGCATCCTCTACTAGTTGAAAATAAAGAGGCAAAGAAAACTCTTTTTATACTTTTTACGTCAGACAGAGGTCTCGCTGGTGCGCTAAATACCAACATGAATAAAGCTGCTGCAAAAGCCGTTGCGCAGATTAAAGGTGATATTGAAGCAATAGCAGTAGGGAAGCGTGGAAACGCAGCGTTAAGACGAGCTAACGTTCCTGTGATTGCAAGTTTTGAAGGACTTACAAACAAACCAATGTTTAAAGACGTACTTCCGATTGGCACACTTGTGCTTGAGGAATATCAGAAAGGAACTTACAAAGATGTAATAATTGGATATACTGACTTTATTTCTGCATTAAATCAAATTCCAAAAATACTGAAACTGTTACCGCTCGGTCAGCCGGAAGATATGGAAGGACTTGGAGAGGTTGGGAATAGAACGGAAAGTGAGAATGTAGTTACAGACCTACAAACTGTACAGAACTACAGAAAGGACGAATCTCGAGAGTACAAATTTGAACCAAGTCCGGAAGAAGTGCTGAATAGAATACTTCCAAGACTAGTTGAAACAATGATTTATCAAGCGCTACTTGAGTCAGCTGCAAGTGAACACTCAGCAAGAATGATGGCAATGAGAAGTGCGTCAGATAACGCTCAAGATATGTTGAAAGAATTAACCTTAACATATAACCAAATTCGCCAGGCTGGAATTACGCAAGAAATTGCTGAAATAAGTGGAGGGGCTGCGGCGATCAATAATAAATAAACACCGCATGCTGAAACATGCAGGACAACCACATAGGGTTGCCCCTACACGATCCGAAGCACATCAACCTATAAGCTATAACCTATAAACAAAACATATGACTAACAGAACAGGGACAATCGCACAGATTATCGGGGCTGTAGTAGACGTACGATTCGACGGAAAAGTTCCAGAAATCCTCACTGCACTCACTGTAATGCATCAAGATAAGAAACTCGTTTTGGAAGTTGCTCAGCAACTTGGTAATGAAGTTGTTCGATGTGTTGCCATGGGATCAACCGATGGACTGCAACGCGGATTAGAAGTAACAAATACCGGATCACCAATTTTAGTTCCTGTTGGACCAAATACATTGGGCCGAATGTTTAACGTTATTGGTGAACCTATCGATGAAATGGAAGCTCCAGTTGTAGAAAGAATGGACCCTATTCACCGCGACGCTCCTCCGTTCGTTGATCAGTCAACAGAAACTGAGGTATTTGAAACTGGAATTAAAGTTATTGACCTTATTTGCCCAATTTTGAAAGGTGGAAAAACAGGATTGTTTGGTGGAGCTGGAGTTGGAAAAACTGTTATTGTGCAAGAAATGATTCACAACCTTGCAAAAGAGCATGGAGGATACTCAGTTTTTGCCGGTGTTGGAGAGCGAACTCGTGAAGGTAATGACCTTTACGCTGAAATGAAGGAGTCAGGAGTGCTCGACAAGACCACGCTCGTGTTTGGTCAGATGAACGAGCCACCAGGAGCTCGCGCCCGAGTTGGACTTGCAGGCCTTACAATGGCCGAGTATTTCCGCGACGTTGAAGAGCGTGATGTGCTCATGTTTATCGATAATATCTTCCGATTTACTCAGGCTGGTTCTGAGGTTTCATCACTTTTAGGACGTATGCCTTCGGCTGTAGGATATCAGCCAAACCTTGCTACTGAAATGGGAGCGCTTCAGGAGCGCATTACATCAACCAAAAAAGGATCCATCACCTCAATTCAAGCAGTGTACGTGCCAGCTGACGACCTTACCGACCCAGCACCTGCTACTACATTTGGTCACCTTGACTCAACTGTTGTGCTTTCACGTAACCTTGCGGCGCTTGCGATTTACCCAGCTGTTGATCCACTCGATTCAAACTCAACAATTCTTGACCCTAACATCGTTGGTCAAGAGCATTACGATGTTGCGCAAGGTGTTCAGAAAGTTTTGCAACGTTATAAGGACTTGCAAGATATTATTGCAATTCTTGGAATGGATGAACTTTCAGAAGAAGATAAGCTAGCGGTTGCGCGAGCGAGAAAAATTCAAAAATTCCTATCTCAACCATTCAACGTTGCAGAGCAATTTACAGGCTCTAAAGGAAAGTACGTTTCAATTAAAGAAACTGTGCGTGGATTTAAGGAGATTCTGGAAGGGAAGCATGACGACAAGCCTGAACAAGCGTTCTATATGAAGGGAGGCATTGATGAGGTAGGGGCGTAGTCGTTACAAACCTACGAACTATACAAACTTACAGACCAGTTTACGAAATATGGAGTTTATTTATCCAGATGAGAGCTATCAGATACTAGGTGTGCTGTTTGAAATAAATAAAGAGATCGGTTATGGTCACAGGGAGAAATACTACCAAAAAGCTATCGCAGCACATTTCGATTTTCTTACAATTCCTTATAAGAAATAATTAAAAGTAGACCTAATTGCATGTAATCAAGTCGTAGGCCATTACTTCATAGACTTCCTTGTTTTCGACAAAATAATCCTGGAAATAAAATCAACTAATAATTTTAGAGTCTCTGATTACAGACAGGTTAAGTCATACTTAAACTCAACAAATCTAAAACTCGGAATTCTAGCAACGTTCAGTCCAACAGGTATCCGCTACCGTAGAGTCCTTAATCTATATTGAACCTGCAGTCTGTAAGTCTGTACCGTCTGTAGGTCTGTAACTATATTATGTCAAAGATTTCACTAAAAATCATAACCCCAGAACGAGTCGTATTCGAAGACTCGGTTGATTCGATTTCTGCAACTACTGAAATGGGTGAGGTTACAATCCTGCCAAACCATGTTCCGCTAGTTTCACTTCTGCGCTCTGGCGAAATGCGACTTCGAGATAATGGACAGGAATCACTTTTAGCAGTCTCCACAGGGCTTATAGAGGTTCGTGGTGGAAATCAAATAATAATATTAGCTGATTCTGCTGAGCGTTCAGAAGAATTAGACCTTGAAAAGATTGAAGAGGCCAAAAAACTAGCTGAAAAACGTGTGGAAGAAGCAAGGAATATGAACGATGTTGCCTATGCCGATGCTCTAGTTCATCTAGAGCGAGAGCTGGCTAGACATCGCGTGGCGACAAAAAAGAAATACCGCGATGTTGGAAGACAGTCATAAGTGGGATCTGGCGAGTATATTATATCTTGAATTACGAAACTCGCGATCTTTGCGTTCACGGGCGCCCGTCGCCCCCGTTCTCCCTACGTTTTAGTAGGGTTCACGGGGATCGACAGCCCGTTCATGCGAATCTCATCGAGTTTCGTAATTCAAGGTATTATAAGACCGGCTCTGAATTGAGCTGGTTTTATTTGATTATAAACTCGCCGGACACCCACAAGGGGTGCCCCTACATGATCCAAATAACCCAAATCTTAACATTGTTT
>JAUYIW010000030.1 GCA_030688135.1 Candidatus Uhrbacteria bacterium
CCTTTCTCTTTTCTGTTGAAGAAATTTTCAACGCTCGCTTTGTCAACACTAGATGTTGGACTGTATTGTGGTAGAGCAAGGGCCTTTTAAGCCCGTGGTCGTGGGTTCGAGTCCCACCCGGCGCACCAAAAATACGGATAGTTAATCTATCGGTATTTTTTATTTGTGTTTAGGGTGGGGCTCGAACGATGGGATGGTAAGGGGAGATGCTTTTTGTAAAATCCAAAATCGTTTCTTTACATACCAAACGGGCGGGGAGACCTCGCTCCTATTCTCTATACCCTCCAGCATGTTATAATACACTTGTGCGAATTGCGATGATCGGACAAAAAACGCTCGCATCTGGTGAAAAAGCTGGGGGTGTTGAAAAGCACGTAGCCGAAGTGTCACGTCGGCTTGTTCGGGCTGGACATGATGTAACAGCCTACGTTCGTGTAAAGTACACACCAAAGCGACCTAAAACTTTTGAGGGCGTACATCTTGAGTATGTAAAAACTCTTTATTCAAAAAATCTTGAGGCGATTGTTTATTCTTTCATTGCTACAATTAAGGCAATTTTTGGCGATTTTGATATAATTCACTATCACGGAGTCGGTCCTGCAACGGTAGCTTGGATTGCACGTTTATTCGCAAGGAACAGCACAACGGTTGTCACATTTCATTCACGCGATCAGTTTCATAAAAAATGGGGATGGTTCGCGCGCCACTATCTTGCCATTGGTGAGTGGGCGGCGGTTAAATTGCCACACTATTGCATAAGCGTGTCGCACGTTATTCAGGTTTATTGTAGAAATACTTTTAAGCGTGAAGTAGTTTATATTCCAAATGGCGCAGAAGTGATTGAAGTTACACGCTCCAATGAACTTGAAAAGTTTGGTTTGCGCGCTAATAATTTTTTACTAAATGTTGGTCGTCTTGTACCTCAAAAGGGTTTACATTTTCTTATTGAAGCTTTTGCAACTGTTGAAACTGATATGAATTTAGTTTTCGTTGGTGCTCCAAGTTTTACAGATGAGTATTACACGAGTCTTCGTGATTTAGCTAAAAATGATTCCAGGGTAAAGTTTTTAGGTTTTCAGCAGGGAGAAGTGCTCGATCAACTTTATGGTAATGCATATTTGTATGTGCATCCTTCCGAAGCCGAAGGACTCCCTTTAACAATTCTTGAGGCAATGAGTCATGGAACAGCGCCGTTGGTTTCAGACATTCCAGAGAATCTTGAAGCTATACACAATGCCGGATATGCTTTTAAGTCTGGCGATGTTCTTGAACTACGGCATAAGCTAACCGAGCTGTTAATGTCGCCTGACGATGTTAATGAAAAATCTGAAGATGCGCAGGCTATGGTGGAGACAAATTTTAATTGGGATAAAATAGCCGAGCACATCGAGGAAGTTTATGTTACAGCCCGGCACTAAAATACTAAGCATGAAATTCTAAACTCTAAATAAAATATAAAATTTAAATTCAAAATTTGGACTTAGAGTTTATTTAGGATTTCGAATTTATGATTTAGTATTTATGAACAAGGAAGAAACAAAACTAATTCCGTGGCATGCACAGAGCGTTGAAGACGTTTTTGAGGCTTTTTCGGTTACTTCAGAAGGTCTCACACAGTCCGAAGCCGAATCACGTTTAGAGGAGTATGGCCCAAACGCACTTCCTGAAAAGCCGCCAAGAGCCGCCTATAAAATTTTTCTTTCTCAGTTTGCAGGTCCACTAATGGCCATTTTACTCGTAGCCGGTGTTATAAGTATTATTCTCTTAGAGCGGTTTGACGCTGGGATAATTTTTGCTGTAGTGCTTTTAAATGCCATTCTTGGATTTTTTGAAGAATATAAAGCTGACCGTTTGATTGAGAAATTAAAAACATTTTTACCACGGTCGGTAAAGGTTCGGCGTGAGGGAAAGATTTTTTCTATAGACTCCAAAGAAATTGTGCCTGGTGAGATAATGATACTTAGCACAGGGGACAAGGTAACTGCCGACGGTCGTATAGTGGATTCTGGAACGCTTGAAATAAACGAAGCTGCGCTCACTGGAGAATCTTCAGCAGTAAAGAAGAGTGTAAACGCAGTTGACTCAGGAGCTGTTACAAGTGATCAGAAAAATATGGTGTTTGCCGGCACCGTGGTTGTATTGGGTCGCGCTGAAGTTGTGGTTACTGGAACTGGTAAGGATTCCGAAATTGGTCGAATTTCAAAACTTGTAAGTGGACTTGAAGATGAAGAAACTCCACTCCAACATCAGCTTTCGGTATTTGCCAAGGTCTTAAGCATTGCAATACTTGTTCTTGCCTTAATCGTATTTATTGCTGGCGTACTTCGTGGGTTTGAAGTTACTGAAATGTTTAAGATTGCGGTTGCAATTGCGGTTTCCGCAGTTCCGGAAGGCTTAGTTGTTGCCGTAACTGTTATCCTAGCTGTTGGCATGCAGAGAATCTTAAAGCAAAAGGCGCTTGTTAGACGTTTGATTGCTGCCGAAACTCTTGGAAGTGTATCTGTAATTTGTACAGATAAAACAGGAACACTTACAACAGGAGAAATGATAGTTCAAGAAGTTAGAATGGGCACTGAGGAAGTTCAGTTTACAAAAACACTTACACCAAAGCAGAATCAGTTATTACAGGCAATCCTTTATACCAGCTCGGTAATTATTGAATTTGACGCTAAGAGCCAGAAAGAAATATTTGCAGGATCCGCAACAGAGATAGCGTTATTAAAGTTTGTTTTAGATTTTACGAGCGGAAAGCGTGTTGGTGTTCAGTTAGCCGATTTACCTTTTGATCCAAAAAATAAATATTCGGCTCAGCTTATTTCGAGTGATTCAAGAGTTTCGTTGTTTGTAGTTGGAGCGCCAGAGGTACTACTTGAAAGGGCAGATTTAAGTGATGCAGAAAAGAAGAATTATATACAAGTGTACGAAGACATGACCAGTCGAGGACTTAGGGTTTTAATGATAGGGCAATCAACAGGAGTGGAGGCGTCAGATGATCTTAAGGATTCTGACGTTAAAGATTTGGAAATTCTTGGCCTTCTGGGGCTTCGTGATCCACTTAGAAAAGAAGCCAGAAAAACTATTGAAGAGGCACGACAAGCCGGATTAATACCGGTTATGATTACTGGAGATCATCCGGAAACTGCCAGGCTTATTGCCAAAGAGGCTGGACTTAGAGCAGAAGAGCAGAATGTTATTACGGGTAGTGAGCTAGATGAAATGACCGACGAAGAGTTGTACGAGCGTGTAGGGAGTGTGTCGGTTTTTGCGCGCGTTGTGCCAAGGCATAAGCTTCGTATTGTGCAAGCGTGGCAGTATAACGGTTTTCCTGTTGCAATGGTCGGTGACGGCGTTAACGACGCTCCGGCTATGAAAGCATCGGACATTGGCGTTGCCGTTGGGTCGGGTACTGAAGTCGCAAAAGAAACTGCCGACATGGTGCTACTCGATAATAATTTCAGTACAATCGTACACGCGATTAAGGAAGGCAGGATCATTTTTGAAAATATTCGTAAAATGATAGTTTATTTACTTTCTGACAGTTTTAGCGAGGTAATATTAGTTTTGGGTGCGCTTCTAATTGGGTTACCTCTGCCAATTTTACCTGCTCAAATTTTGTGGATTAATCTTATTACTGACGGCTTCCCAAGTATCGCATTAACGTTCGAGCCTGCTGAAAAAGGAATAATGAAAGATCCACCAAGAAAAAAGAGTGAGAAAATATTAAATCGTGAAATGAAGATTCTCATTTTCATCATAGGAATATTAACCGATATTGGATTGTTTGCCATTTACTTCTTCTTACTTAATAAAGGCTATGCTCTTGACGAAGTCAGAACTTTCATTTTTGCAGCCCTTGGAATAGATTCACTTGTTTATGTATTCGCAGTTAGGAAGTTCCGCACGAGCGTATTTAGGTCTAATCCATTTGAAAATAAGTTTTTAGTTGCAGGGGTTTCTATGGGGTTTGTACTATTAATTTTACCGCTCACGTTTACACCTTTAATGACTGTTTTCAATTTTATACAACTTTCCATGTTTGAGTGGTACATGTTGGTAGCGATTGGTTTTGTTCAATTACTACTCATTGAAGCGGTAAAAGAAGTATTTAATTTAAAGCGAAAGAAGGAGACCAATGGTGCTAATTTGAGAATGGCGCAAAACGTTGTATAATATCTCGTGAAGAAAGGATTAGGAGTTCTGGAGCGATCCTAGATTGAAAATTGATATTTGGTAATTGGTTATTAATTTTATGGATTTGAGTAAAATCGAAAATTTCCAAGACGCAATAGTAACTGTAATGGGACTTGGTCGTTACAAGCAGGGAAGCGGTCTTGGTGCTGCAAAATGGCTCATTCGACACGGAGCCCAGATTGTAATTACCGACTTAAAAGACGAGTCAGAGCTTGCAGAGTCTATGTCGCTTGTAATGGAATGGTACGAAAAATACAAAGAAGAATATAAGGATCGAACAATTTATCCGCCACTTTTCGTTTTAGGCGAGCATAGAGAAGCAGATTTTGTTGACGTTGATGTTGTTGTGCAAAATCCTGGAGTTCCAAGCGAAGATGAATTTGTTGAGGCCGCAAAGAAGGCTGGAGTTCCTATTGAATCAGATGTTAGTCTTTTCTTTCGTTACTATCCGCATCCGATTATTGCAGTAACTGGAACTAAGGGAAAAACTACAACAACAAAGATGATCGATGAAATGCTTTTAAAGATGGATTCTCGTGCAATAATGGCTGGCAATGTTAAAGTTTCTCCTCTTGAGCATTTAGACAGTTTGTTGCAGATTCATGAACCTATACCGATCGTTATTGAACTTTCTTCTTGGATTCTTGAATCAATGCCCAATGCATTTAAAGAAATGAAAAAAGGGCCAGATATCTCTGTGCTTACTAATGTATATCCGGATCACTTAATCCGATACCATTCCTATGGTGACTACATTCACTCAAAGGAAATAATTTTTGAATGGCAAAGCGTTGATCAGTATACAATTTTGAATTGGGATCACGAAACAGTTCGAGCAATGGGAGGTCAGGTGAAGGGAAAGCTCTTTTGGTGTTCGCGAGAGTATCAGGATCACAATGGATGTTTTATTAAAGATGGAAAAGTTGTGATTAGGAAAGATGGAGAAGAAAAGGAGGTGCTACCGCTTGTCGACTTTGGTCTTAAGGGTGATAATAATATTGAGAATATATTAACTTCTGTATGTGCGGCATATTTGCGCAATGTGCCACTTGAGATAATTCAACAAGTAGGTAAGGAATTTAAAGGAGCTTCTGATGCTCAGGAACTAGTGCGCGAAGTGGAAGAAATTTCATATATTAACGACACTATAGCTACAAATCCGCAAGAAGTTATTTCTGCGCTCAAAAGATTTGGAGCAGATGGTGACGTTATTTTAATTGCCGGCGGTGAAGATCGTGGCAATTCTGCAGATGAATTAGCAATTGAGATCGTTAAGGCTTGTAAGGGGGTAATTCTATTTGAAGGCGAATGGTCAGATAAAATCGGTGTAATATTGGGCGATAAAGTTCCTGTTGTTAAAGGCGTTAAAACCATGAAGGATGCGGTTAAAAAGGCGCACGAACTAGCAAGTAGCGGTGACGTTGTATTGCTTTCTCCAGCTTCGAGCGGTACTGGAATGTATGCAAATGAGTTTGAGCGTGGCGAACAATTCCGAGAAGAAGTTAGAAACTTGTAGATTTTTCGACTTTTATTCTGTTGACTTTATGATTAGTTTCTGGTACAGATTTTGTACTTATGATGCATCTTCTTAGAAAGATAACCCCTAAAAAAGTTATACAATTGTATCATTGGGTATTGGCGCTAGTTTCTGCTGTATTATACGGCATGCCTTCCAATGATATTTTTGTGATTGGTGTAACAGGGACAAACGGAAAGTCTTCAACTACACAGTTTATTGCAAATATTTTAACCGAGCTTGGCGAAACAGTTGGTTACACTTCAACGGCAGGATTTAACATTGCAGGACGCGAGATTGAAAACAGGATGAAGATTACAATGCCCGGTAGATTTTATTTACAAAAGTTACTTAGGCAAATGGTGCGCACAAATTGCAAATATGCTGTAGTTGAAACATCTTCGCAAGGCATTGATCAATATCGTCATTTAGGAATAAATTATGATATTGCTGTATTTACAAATCTAACACCAGAACATATCGAAGCGCATGGTGGATTTGATGAGTATAAAAAAGCTAAGGGAAAGTTATTTGCTCATTTAACAAATAGGAAAAAGAAAAAACTGAACAAAAAGTTGGTGTCAAAAATTAGCGTACTTAACGCCGATGACGATAATTTTAAATATTTTGATGGTTTTAACGCGGACAGCAAATTATATTTTTCATGGACTGGAAATAAGTCTGATTCGCGCGTAGTGGCAAAAATTAATAGCATTGACTTATCGGGCGCAACTTTGTTGATCAACGGAGAGAAAGTGAAATTAAAATTAGTAGCAAAGTTTCAACTTCAAAATATTTTAGCAGCTATTTCTACAGTTGTTGCAATGGGATTTAGTCTTCCAGAAGTCCTAAAGGCAGCCGAAAAGATTCAACCATTACCGGGCCGATTTGAGCTTGTCGATTGTGGTCAGCCGTTTTCGGTAATTGTTGACTATGCTTATGAGCCTGTAGCATTGTCAGCATTGTATGAATCAGCTAAACTTTTAAAGCCAAAGCGAGTAATCGGCGTTCATGGTTCTGCAGGTGGTGGCCGTGATATTTCACGTAGGTACAAAATTGGACGACTAGCAGCGCAGATGGAGGATGTGGTTATTGTTACAAACGAGGATCCATACGATGAAGATCCGCGTAGTATTATCGAAGAAGTCGCGAGCGGTGCTCGAGATGGTGGTAAACTGGACGGAGATGATCTTTTTCTAGTCGATGATCGTCAAGAAGCGATTGAGCTCGCGATTAGTCTTGCGGAAAAAGGTGACGCAGTGCTGTTAACAGGAAAGGGGTCAGAGCCTGTTATGGCAGTTGCTCGAGGAAAGAAGATTACGTGGAGTGACCACGCAGCTGCCAAGAAGGCACTTGTAAAACTAGGATTTAAGTAATTTTGGGCTTTTGTTACTTGCGGTGGGCGTTATTGAGATCGAACCAAAGTACGTCAGAATAATTTAGTATGCATAACATTGTTGAACTGAATATTGATGAACAGACAATAGGCGTTATTCGCCGAAGTCTTTGGTCTGAATTTCATAGAGTGTCACTAAGTATAGTTTGGGTGTTAGTTCCTTTCTTTTTCTTTTTTCCACTTTTAAGCTTTGGTGGATTTGGAATATTTTTGTTTGTTGCACTTCTTGCAAGCGGAATACTTTTCGCTGTAAAAACTTGGCTTGTATGGCGATTTACAATGCTTATTGTTACAAGTGAGCGGATTGTCGATGTTGAACAGCGCGGATTTTTTGATCGTCAAATATCATATCTGCAAATGGATAACGTCCGTGAAGTAGTTGCAAAGAGGTCTGGCATAATAAAAAGAATTTTAGATATTGGTATAATTAGAGTTAAAACTAAAAATGATGAAGAGTTTGACTTAGAGCTTTCTGGAGTTAGGCACCCAAATAAGGTGCGAGATTTTCTAGATGAGGTACAATGTGCGATAATACAGGAAGAAAAAATAAAAAAATTAAAGTTGAAAAATGAAGATAATTTAAGAGCAAAGACTGAAGAATAAGATGCCACTAAAAGAAAAAAAATCATCTACTCATAAATTCAAGCTATTTGTAGTCTTGAACGTTGTAATTTTGTTTTTTTTGATTTTAGCCTTTGGTCGTGAATATGTTGGTAATATGCAGGTTGAGTGGGAAATTGCTAGTCTTGAAGCTGAGCAAACAAGTTTAGAAAATGAGCAACTTGACACAATGAATCTTATAAATCAACTTTCTAGCGAATACTATTTAGAAAACGAGGCAAGGATAAAGCATGGACTTGGTAGAGAAGGAGAGACGCTTGTGCTAATAGAGGATTTGGAATACGTTGACGAAGTACCGGCTGGGCAAGATGATTTTTTGGACACTCTTGCGCCAGGAGGGGTTGGGAATCCAGCACGATGGTTTTATTATTTTTTCAACAAATCAACATTTGATGAACTGAAGTCATTATGATCGTTGTTCCAAGCGAATCTGATTTGGTAGTACGGCAACGCCAATCAATTCCGGTAAAGCAGAAGATTGCCGTTTTTATTTTAGTTGTATTCGTAGGCTTTGTTTTTGTAATCGGTTTTGGATTTTATTTTGGGCATTGGCATCATGGATTTGCAAGAACAGTAGCCAGAATCCTACCATTGCCAGCAGCTTCGGTTGAGGGCGATATCATCTGGTATCACGATGTTGTAGAGCTGGCGGCTGCTTTTGAGTTGGGAAAAGAGAACAAGGTTTTTGATAGTTTTGATGAAGCTCTAGACGTGGCGATAGATCGAAAGCTACTCACGCACCTGGCTGAAGATATTGGCGTAGAGGTTAGTAAAGATGAGGTTGCTGATTACGCTTTAGATGATCCATCGCTTCAAGGGTTTTTAGATGAGTTAAGGTGGAATGAGGCAGATTATAGAAAGTATGTTGTAGCTCCTCTTTTATTGTCGCAAGGCGCTGAGGAAGCGGTGTATGGTGCAGATGCTTATCAAAATGAAGCCTACGATCGGGCTAAAAAGTTACTAGATGACATTGAGCGCGGAATTGATTTTGGAGATTTAGCGAAGCAGTATTCCGATGATATTTCATCTGACTTTGAAGGTGATATTGGATATTTTGGGGAGGATAATATTGATGCTGGATTTCTGCCAGCACTCGAGCTTGAGTTTGATGAAGTTTCAGGTATTTTAGATATTGGTACTTACTATGCCATTGCAAAAGCGTACGACGTTATTGGCGAGGGGGAGGATTTATTAGTTGGGTTGCAGATTATTACAGTGAATAAGGCAGGTTTGGACAAGGTTCTAGAAGAATTTACTAAGGACAGGGACGTGAGATTTTTCGTTCGCTAGAGCTCGCTATTAGTTTCGCAAACTACGTCGTCAGTTTTCTGTGCTGTCGTCAACGTACTTTTAGTACGCCTCCTCCGTGCTCGAAAACTTCCTTGTATTTCACGAAACTAATACGCTCGCTGACGTTTGGGAATTGGAGCTAATTGTCCGGTAAAGGCTCGCTATTAGTTTCACGCACTCTCGACACGTAGTAGCGAATGTGATAGAAATGTGGCACGCGACGAAGCAGATCGTCAAAATAATAACGAACGCCATTGAAGCAGATACGTAGGTTTTTTTGATGAGATATCTGCGAAGGGCGAGGAGCGGAGTAAGACGTACTTACTGTACGGTGTCGAGCACCAGAGTCCTGAGAAGATAGATCGCAAAAAAGACAAGCAGATGCCATCGTAGCTCAGTTGGTAGAGCAATACTTTCGTAAAGTAGAGGTCGGCGGTTCAAATCCGCCCGATGGCTCCATAAAAAAACACGATTTAGGTCGCTGTTTTTTTATTTATAGCGACCCTTAACCTCTCCGCTAGTCGTATAACCCCTCCGCTACCTGTATAACATCTTCAGCAGCCATATTAACCTCTTCGTAGACCGCTTAACCTCTCATTGACAATTCTTGCTAGTACTGCTATAAATTACCATCGTTCATTCAACGAGCCGGGAGGCACAAAATGTCAAGTCACATGACGTTCGAAGAACTAGTTCTGGCAGTAGGTCTGGCACAAGCAGTAGTGATTTGTGAGGATAGGCTTACAGATGAATTCTGGGCCGGGCTCAATTTCGAGCAATGGTACGGTATCAATCTGGTGGCGAAGACACCAACGCTCATTCTGCGTAGTCTGAATGGGATGCAGGGTCATGCATTGGCCTACGAAGATTGGAACAAACTTTACAATTGCGCTACTGAAGGATCTACGCAACGTTTGTTTGCATTGAACCAGATGGGGAGGCTGGTTTCGAATCTTGAGCAGTATTCCGATGTTGCTGTGCGATCACAGAACGGCTCGGAACTGAAGCTTCACATGCTCGCGTTGATTCAGCGAGCAGAGGCATCACTTGATACTTGGAAAATTCTCTACATAGATACGAGCGATATTGAGCTGAATACGATTGCTCTACGCAAGATCGCAGAGTTTCATCTGACCTACGAGGGGTGGATTTATATTTATATTCATTCTGCGCATAACTCTACGTTGAGCGAACTTGCAATCGAGCGCGCTTACCAAAAAGCATCTACGCTTGAAGATTGGACAAATATTGTTTGGCGAGCGCCAAATGGTTCAAGGCAACAGCGTGGTGCATTGAAGGTTCTTCGCGAGACCACGCTGGACTTTGGCAGGTGGATTACCATTGCCGAAGAAGCCCCAGCAAGATCAAAGATTGAGAAGTTGGCTTATAAGAAGGCAATCAAGGATGCAGACTCTCGCGAAGAGTATCTACGGGTATATTGTGCGGCAATTTTGTATGCCGAGATCCAGGATACTGCAATCGCCAAGATAGAGGCTGTGACCTCAACGTTTGAGGAGTGGCATCTTGTAGCAGCTCGTCGGGCATCGTTCAGGTTGACGGGAATTGCGCTTGAGAAGATGGCAAATCTTGCGCGCACTGCAGAAGAGTGGACTATTGTCTTCAAGTTGGCATCCATTGTTCATGAACATATGGCCATCAAGCAGCGTGCGAAGGAGGAGCTTGAAAGGCTCATAGACGTCTAGTTTTACTAGGCACGTACCAGTCACCCCGGTGGCTGGTTTTTCTTTTGAGTTGGGGACGATCAGCACTTTCACTCTTTTGTCCTACTGCATAACCCTTTCGCTACCTGACTAACCTCTACGCTCATCCAGAGAGATCCGTTCGTCGAGCCCTGATGACCTTGTCGGCTCTCCTCAGGATGACGCCAGCCCCCTGACAAATCTGTCGTCACCTGAATAACCTCTCCGTTTCGGATCATACGCAATTTGGGTGGAGGACTCGTCCAATCTGCCAGGTTAGAATTTGTTTGATCCATTTAATAAGTAGAAAGTTACCATTTCGACGAGTCTGT
>JAUYIW010000001.1 GCA_030688135.1 Candidatus Uhrbacteria bacterium
TCTCGCATGATCGGCAGGATTGACGATTCAATTCAGGCTTCTGAATCTCGCATGATCGGCAGGATTGACGATTCAATTCAGGCTTCTGAATCTCGCATGATCGGCAGGATTGATGAATCAATTCAGGCTTCTGAATCTCGCATGATCGGCAGGATTGACGATTCAGAGTCTCGCATGATCGGCAGGATTGACGAATCAATTCAGGCTTCCGAATCTCGCATGATCGGCAGGATTGACGATTCAGAGTCTCGCATAATGGGATTTTCTGCTGAGTTTATTGAAACTAATATAATACCTCAATTTAACCAAATAAGAGCAGTAATGGTTACAAAAGATTATCTCGATGAGAAGTTGGCAAATTTTCGAGAATCACTTGAAGATTCAGGCTTAAAAGTTGGCCAAAAGCTTAATCGATTGGTCGATAAGCTATACAGAAAAGATCTCTTGACAGTAGATGAAGTTGGCGAAGTTCATGGAGTTATATAGACTATTAGGTGCTAGTGATATTTTTAGGCGGGTATTTGCTCGCCTTTTAGTTTTATAAATTAATCAGTATACAATTCAACAAGTCGCCATTCAAGAATTTCTGGGTCAAGACGAAGCTTCATAAAATTACATGAATCAGATACTGAGAAATAGAATATACGTTTCGTGCCTTCGTGAGCGCTATGTACAAGATTTACAGTTGTTATGTTATACGCACGGTTATCCCAAAATACACGTTTAGGTCGTACACGTTTTCCAGTGAAGTCCACGTTAACATCGATTGGGTCGTTTAGAAGTTCATGCATACTATTTGTTGCTAATGTACTAATTGTACAAATATACAAAATTACGAATATTTCGAATAAGTATGGATCGAGGGGTCATACGGATGCTGAGGTGGAGGGCATTGCCGGACATCCTGAGGAGGTAAAAACGACGAAGGATCTCTATGAATACGGAGAGATTATTCTAGAGTAGTGACGTTGTCTGAAACGTCCGCCTGTATCGTTATGCGTGCAAACGGTGCAGTAAGCTACGATTAAACTGTCTGAACCGGCGGCGACTTATACGTGTGCGAAATTGATGTTTTGCGCTGCGAATTTTACGCTCAGGCATAGAGGTAATATAGCCAAGTGTTGATGAGTAGTGCTGAAGTGTTGTGTATGACATAAGCATGGGGTTAATTATTAGGTTTTAGGGAATAGGTTATAGGTGATAGGTGTTTGGTTTTGGAGGTTAAAAAGGGGTTAATCAGGTAGCAGAGAGGTTACGCGACAAGCGGAGAGGTTATCTGGATGCTGAAGAGGTTAATCAAGGTCATCAAGAAGTCGTTCGTGTTCACGCTAGCTCCTCTAGTTCCTCGCGACCTGACTAGCTCTGCTGGCTCCTTGCTTTACCGGACAAGACAAAAAAAGATACCAGGGGGGAGGACCCAGCATCTTTCTTTTTGCCACCATCTAGAGGAGATATGGCAGTCTGAGAATAGAGCGGATCCCGCTGCTCAATCCTCAGGACACAGATTAGGATCCGCTTAGTGGATAAGCGCGGGCCTGTGTCCTAGGGAAGAGCTATGGGATCCTACTTGTAACTATAAACTGAGGTCGTTACGGATCTACAGAAGTTACAAATTTACGAAATTACTAATTTTGCGAATAAGCGTAGTTTTCTATTGGTATATCTGTAACAATCAGTACATCAGTAGGTATCTGGTTATTAGACGTTAGCAAACTTACGTATCACTGCCCGAACTACTCCTTGAATATTTAAATCCCCTTTAATTATGATTGGTTCCATTGTGCTATTGGCAGGTTGTAGACGAATATGATCTGCTTCACGATAGAATCGTTTAAGCGTTGCGTAGGCGTTATCGAGCAAGGCCACTACAATGTCGCCGTTGCGTGGTGATGGATTGCGTTCTATTACAACATAGTCGCCGTCGAAAATACCGTCTTCGATCATTGACCTTCCTTTTACTTTTAAAACATATGAATTATCGATATCTACTACAAAGTCTGTTGGTATTGCCATGGCTTCGTTTTCTTCCACGGCTTCTATTGGTTCACCTGCGGTAATGAGTCCTGCGAGCGGAAGCATAACGCTAAGAGGGGAGAGCCCTTCGACTTCGATTAGTTCGATTGATCGCGCTGCGCCGTCACAACCGGTATTGATTACTCCTTTGTCGCATAGTGCTTGAATATGTTGATGCACAGTTGACGGTGAAGAGAGACCAAGACCTTCTGCTATTTCGCGGTAAGAGGGTGTATAGTTATTTTCCTGCACAAAGCCCTCAATGAAATCGAGAACCTCGCGCTGGCGTTTTGTGAGGGGCGGCAATGGGGTCATATTCGAGGTTTAAATGGTTTCAAATGTTTCAATTTGATATGAAATTTTTGTCACAGGTGAGACCTTAGTGATGTTTGTTCGCTTCTTGTTCTATTGTATAACGAACAGAAACCGAACGCAAGGTTTGGGTGTGGATAAGTTGTTTTTGGTGAAGGTTTCAAGGGTTTCAAGGGTCTCAAAGGTTTCAGGGGTTGCAAAGGTCTCTCAAAGGTTTTGAGGGTTTAAATATTTCTCTTTTGAAACTTTTGAAACATTTGCCACTTTTTAAAACCTTATTACGAACCACATTGATTAAATCATACCATTATGCTAAATTAAGGCCTTAGGTTTTAGGTTCTAGGGTCTAGGGTCTGAAGAGCTAGAGGAACTAAAAGAGCTAGTAGAGCTAAAGAAGGCTCAGAAACATACGAACCATTAGAAACACGTGAACCATGTGGAGAGCTGATGGATCTCATGTTTTCTACTTACTAATAACCATTCTTCTACTAACTTTCAACTTTAAACTCTTGCATTTTATACAATATGTTCAAAACAGTCGAAGTCCCTCTCGCGGGACATCCGGACAAAGTTTGCGATCAAATAGTCGATGCAATACTCGACGAATATTTGCGTCGCGATCAAAATAGTAGAGTTGATCTGCAGGCGCTAGGGTCGCACGGAATGGTTATGATTGCCGGAACCGTGGACTCGCGTGCTGATTTTGACGCAGCTGAACTTGCAAGGCGTGTGTACAAAGAAGTTGGGTATGACGACGACATTGAGCCGTTTGTAAATATTGAAAGGCCCAGCGAAGATTTATCAAAGTCAATTGTAAAAGGTGGTGCACAGGGCACGTGTGTTGTGCACGGATACGCTACTCGCGAGACAAGGGAATTTTTACCGCGTCCGCTAGTGTATGCAAACGCAATCGCCAGACGAATAGATGACTTGCGGAAAACCGATACTGCATTTAAGTGGATGTGCCCAGACGGAAAAGTTCAGCTAACTATGGATGGCACGCGTCCGGTTTCTGTTACTGTTTTAGTTCAGCATGCACATGGAATGGATCTTTCACAGGTGCAGTCAAGCCTTGTTGAAGCTGCAATCGAACCTATACTTGGAAAAGACAGCGGTGTTAAAATGTTTGTAAACACTGCAGGAACATTTTGTACCGGTGGATTTGCTGCAGGCGGGGGAGCTTCTGGTAGAAAGACTTTGGCTGATACTTACGGAGGGTTACTTCCAAGCGGTGGCGCTATTTTTTCCGGTCGCGATCCACTGCACCCAAGTAGAGCTGGCGCGTACATGGCTAGGTTTGCGGCGAAAAATTTGGTGGCGAAAGGCGTAGCGGGCAATGTACTGGTAAGCGCGGCATATACGATTGGCGAACCCGAGCCTTTGTTTTTGTCTGCATGGTCAGGTGAAGGTAAAGACATTACAGATCTTATGAAGGGTCAATTTGATTTTCGACCTGACGCCATAGTTGAGCGGTTAGGGCTTAGAAAACCAATCTACAAGACTGTTGCTACTTTTGGCCAGTTTGGGCGTGAAGGCGTGCCATGGGAAGAGATCTGCGATTAGATTGTAGGTGGCATGGGTTGTGTAGGGTGCGACCTTTATGGTCGTCCAGTCGCTTATAGCTTTTAGGTTGTAATTGAGATTTCAGACTTTTTAATTTACTGTTTAATGAGCAGGCAGAAGTGCCTGTTTTTTTTTGTTTGCTAAGTTCCCGTATCCAGCGTAAACTTGAGGTTATACGAAGTGTTTTCGTACATTAACGAGTTGGACAAAATCGCTCGCTTCGCGAGCTCGTCAGTGGCTGCGCCACTGCCGTTTTGTCCAATGTGCCGCGGCTTCGCCGCTGTTGCCCTCGTCGCTCGCAAAGCTCGCGACATCGTCCAACAGCGGCTATGCGAC
>JAUYIW010000008.1 GCA_030688135.1 Candidatus Uhrbacteria bacterium
CTTGCAAGGTTTGTTTGATGTCTTTAACAAACACATCTCGCTTTGAGGATTCCTGCCATCCACTATCTAGATCATCCTCAATACGAATTCGAAGTTCTTTAACAAATTCCTTAATTTCCTCGTCTTTTCCACTGTCAACAAATTCTTGTGAGATAACATAAAGGGCGTATTCTTTCAAATCAAGCCCCAAATCTTTCGCCTCGTCTCCTTTTGTTTTGATATCACTCATCAACTCCTCATATCGACGAATTCGTTCAGCGAGGTCAATTTGATTTTGTTCAAACTCACGACGAATAGCAGTTAGCCGTTCGCTAAACTTCTGATACGCAGGATTTTCATCAAGATTGATTGATATCTCTTGTTTTAGCATCTTCTCAAGGTTGAGCGCCTTCTCTTCCTCATCCATTCCTTTGAGTCGCTCAAGTGTGTATAAATCATTCACACGAAGTTCGCGGAAGTTCTTAGTGATTCCTTCATAGTCGATGATATTGCTCTTTTGTATTAGCTCACGGACTTTCTCGCCATACTCCTCTAACAAGTATCGGTCATCTTCACTCCGGAATTCTTTCAAAAATGCCAAATAGAAACTCGTTACCCACTCAAATGGGCGAATGTATTGCTTCAAGAATGGATCAGGTGAGAGAAACTCAAACAAGCTTTTGAGCTTCATATACTTCTCAACAAAGTATTTCTGCTTGTCTTGATTATCAATAAAAATCTTCAAACATCGGCGAAGATTATCCATTGATGGGTCTTCAATATTTACTCCCGTAAATACTTTCATCACATCACTCAAAACATCAGAAAATCTTGCCTTCACTCGCTCGATATCAATCATCGCGGAATCAACGACATCCTCATCAAAATCAAGCGCATCATAAAGATTGCGAGTAATTCCGTAGTAGTCAATAATTTTTCCTGCCTCCTTGTTTTTATAGACACGATTCGTACGCGCAATCGCTTGCAAGAGATTATGATCGCGGAGCGGTTTATCAAGATACATCACTTGCTCAATCGGTGCGTCAAAACCAGTGAGTAACATATCGCATACCAAAAGGAATTTGAGAGATGATTTTGGGTCCTTGAATTTTTCAATAATTTGCTCACGCTCACGCTTGCTAGTGTTATATACCTTCAAATCATCTGTATCGCTGTTTGGGTCTCCGGGTGAGTACACCACAGCCGACCATTCGGCTGGCACGAGCTTATCAAGGAGTTTTTTGTAGGTAGCTACTGCTTCGCGGTCATACGCTACTATTTGCCCCTTAAAGCCGTTTGGCTCCACATAGAGCTTGTAATGCTCCACGATGTCCCTTGCGACGGCTTCCATGCGCTTCGGAAGCTTCACCAGCGCCGCTTTTTTGCCATACTTCTTGATAAGTTCAGTCTTTTGTTTATCAGGCAAATCGCCAGCAATTTCTTCAAACTGTTGGTCAAGTTTTTCTTCATCAATGGAAAATTTTGAGAGCCGCGCTTCGTAAGTGACAGGGATTGTTGCTCCGTCATCAATAGCTTGCTGGATAGAGTAATAGTCAAGATATCGCTTCCCGTCCCCTTCATAATTTCGAAAAGTGTTTGTGTGCGTTTTATCTACTGGCGTTCCGGTAAATCCAAAGAAGAATGCTTTTTTGAACGCATTTCTCATATTGATACCCGACACGCCTTCATCGCCTCGATGCGCTTCGTCAGAAAGTACAATCACATTTTCATCAAGATTTTCTACCTTGTCGCCAAGTTCAGAAAACTTTTGAATGGTCGTAATGAAGATGCCTTTCTCCGGTGATTGTATTTTTTCTTCCAAATCTTTACGGGAAGTAACGCGAACAATGTTTTTACCACCTGCATTGGTAAATGTTTCAAATATTTGATCATCCAAATCTACGCGATCAACCAAAATAAATACTTTAGGATTAGCAAGTTGCTTATTGAAGCGTAACTTCCAAGCGGTGAAATACATGGTGAGTGTCTTGCCGGATCCTTGCGTATGCCAAATAAGTCCTTGTCGTTTTTCTCTCGTGACGACACGCCCCACGATCTTATTTGTTGCTCGCATTTGCTGATAGCGAGCTATTTTCTTCACCAATTTTTCTTTCTCTTTTTCAAACAAAATAAAGTTCTGGACGATATCCAAAAAGTTCGATTTTGAGAGTAGCGAGAAAAGTGTCATTTCAAGCTCGCCACCAAACTCTTTTTCAACATCCTCATCCCGCCACTGGAGAAAGTATTGCTTTGGCGCGCCCGTTGCTCCATACACAGTCTTAAGTCCGTCACTTGAGATATTAAAACAGTTCGGAATAAATAGTTTGCGAGCTACTTTCTCATATCTCTTTATCTGGTCAATCCCATTTTCAAAACTTACACCCTCGGATGCCGTTGGGCTTTTTGCTTCAATATTCACCAGAGGAAGTCCGTTCATAAAAATCATAATATCAGGACGGATATTCTCCAAATCCCCCTCAAAATAGAATTGATTGGTAACTACAAATTGATTGTTTTCTGGATTATCAAAATCAAGAAGTTTGTAGTCGTGCTTTTTGCCTGTTACCGAATTCTTGAGATTGATTCCATCCCGTAATGCTTTCAAAAATGCTTCGTTGTTATCAATTTTTCGGACTTCTCGAATTACATTCTTAATCTCGCCCTCGGTCGCAGTAGGATTAAGGGCAGAAATAGCACGCTCTAAGAGAGGGGTAACAATGTATTCAGTTTCAAGATCGCGAAGTTTTGCAAATTCCTCCGGTTTTATGTATTCAAAACCAAGCTTTTCTTTAATAAACTTGATGATGTAGTTTTCTACTGTAACTTGTTCGTTGAATTTCATATATTTGTATTAACATACCTCATCAGTAAACCAGTTTGATATATTAAAAATTCGTTTTCAGAATCATCAATATCTCCGTCATTGTGTTTACTATTTTCATTAAAGTATTGGTCAAGAAAACTAAAAATTGATCCTATTATATTCCGCACTTGCGCGTCTCTTTTATCTGATTTTAGCTTCGTCTGTAGTTCTGTAATATTTCCATTTAGTCCTTTGGCATTTTTTAATTTATGTCTCAAAAATTCTTCAAGGGAACGTCTTAGGCTTTCGGCAGATTTTATATGCTTTTTTGACTGATAAAATTGCAATGCTTGAATGAGGTGTTCTGCGCTTTCTTTGTTAAGAAAAGACAAAGGTGAATCAACCAGTTCTTCATCCAATTTTTTTTCACCCTTTGGATAGAGAACCACTTCTCCGTCTTTAGCGATAATTGAAACGTTTGTATCAGATAAATCAATGGCTTCCACAACTTTCCTAAAAAGAATATTTTTGCTGTATGTGGTCTCTCCGCCATATCCCCCTGCTTGAGTAATATCGAGTGAAAAAATTAATTCTATAAGTTTATAAAATTCTTTCTCATCATTTTCTTGGTTTAATCTATCCGAGATATTTGTACTCCAAGAGTGGTCGCCGTATGTTTGAGAGTGCCAAACCTCTTTTATTCCATAAAACTGACAGAAAGCTGTAATGCTTCCGTCGGTCACGTGCTGATCAATATTTTGAAATATGTTCAAAATTCTAGTTTTGAATTTCCTGAAAGCATCTTCATAGGAATCAGCCGAGGTGATGCTCCACCTCTTATTGAATTTATCCATTTTTTCTTTTAGATTCATATACTTGTTCTTACTTTTCCGCTCAATAAATCCCACATCAGACCTTTCTTAAGAAGGGTAAATTTTTCTTTTAATTTTCTATTGACCATAATCTTTTCATCGATGGACGAAAGAATTTCTGCAATTTCCTTTTGCTCTGTTATTGATGGAACGGTTATGAGTATCTGTCTTATCACTCCAAGAGCAATAAATTTCTGTGTACTACCACCTTTTTTTTGATTAAATTGTTTTTCGGTATGCGTAGACTTTAAGAAGTTAAGTGCAAATACATTATTCATTTTACTATCGGCAAACTTGATCAGCGCAACATTCTTTATTGCAAAATCTCTGTCTTTTTTCACAATTACAGGATTTCCAATAGTGCCAATCATTCCAAATAAAATATCGCCATCATCAACTTTTGATCTCTTTTCTATCTCCCGAAAGTCAATTTCCGAAATTAAACTTACATTCTCAAAGTCTAATGTAGTATCAACTAGATTTTTCGAAGTAATAAGTGGTACACCTTCCTCGTGATATTTTGGACTACTGTGTGTGCCATCTCTAACATCACAGACTTTTCCGAGCTCTAAAACCTCCCATTCATCCGGAATCTGCCCGATTTTTGTTACCTTGAATTTTGTATGTCCAATCCCGCGAGTAAAAAGCTGTTGCATCAATCCACGCTTGAGTTTTTCTGACGCCTTGATCACTTCCTGCGTTTTTGCAATATCCTCATCTACTGTCCCCATGATTTCCGCAATTTTTTGCTGTTCTTTGATAGGAGGGATGCTTACACCTACAGATTGGATCAGAGGCAAACGTAAAGATCTTACAGTACTACCAACAGATTTTTGTGCGAAATCTTTTCGATTTGCATATAAAAAATGGTACAGATATTCAGTGCTGACAATACTTTTATTAGGAAAAATTGCATATGCACGCTGATGTAAATCAAACTTCCCACTGTAAATCTTCGGAACAAACTCAGCTCCTTCTCCCGGTAAAATAATCGCCGTATCATCAAACAAATATTTACTACTTTTTTTTATTTCTACGGATCTGTCAAAAAGAGGGTACGCCCCATCAGCAACAGCATCTTGAGTATTTGTGCTTCCGTTGGTGATGGATGCAATCTTCCCAAGGGTGGTCCGTTTCCACCCAATCGGAATATTTAGTTGTGTGATGTCGTTCTGCATACTCTCTGATTATGATCTTTCCAAGGAAATTATTTTTTCTACATGCTCCCACGAAATAATGTTGAAGATATTTTTTGTTTGCTCGGGATGATTAGAAACCACTCCAATAACAAGTTCATCATTGTTTACTACAGGGGAACCACTAAACCCGCCTTCAACGGCGCCAGATATTTTTATTTCTTTTCGTAATTTATTAATTGTAGACCCAGTGTGAGCAATAACACCTTTTGAAAACACAGGAGTATGTTCTTCGTTTAGTAAATGATTGCCAAGAGGATATCCTGCAAACCTGACTTCGGTACCAATTTCTTCTTTTTTATTATTAACACTTAGACACAACTCTTTTTGTGCGCTGTGAAAATCTTTGCCTGTGACTTGTAATACGGCAAGGTCGTGCTCTAAATCTAATATTGAAATTGTTGCCTTGAGATAGGGCTGCTTATTCCCACCCACCACCAAAGATCCGACCAATTCTATCGGTCCACCCAATAAATTCTGAACAACATGAGCACATGTAACAAAAACACCTTCGCCGACCCAAAATCCTGTCCCAAGTATATTTAATTGTGGCGGGAGAAAACTTTGAGTTTTAAAATCAAAGGATGGCTTAATTATTCCTATACTTCTTACGCTATTTAATAGCCTGTCGTTATTCATAACATTAATATTTTAATTCTGATAAATAATTCCCAACCTTCTTATCAATCGCTTCGCGCTCTTTCTCAATTTCTTTAACCTCACTCCATACAGTTTTTACATCCACGACTTCCTCATCCTCGCCATTTTCTACATAGCGCCGGACATTGAGATTGAACTCATTTTCATCAAGCTCTTTGATATCCACGACACGAGCATATTTTTCAATATCTCGATAGTTTTCAAAAGCTGACGCTATTTTCTCAATATCCTTCTTGCGCAAGCGATTTTGATTTTTGCCTTCTTCGTAGTCCTGCTCAGCATCAATGATAAGGATTTTATTTTTATGACTTTCCAGCTTATTCTTGTTTAAAATCACAATTGCCGCCGGAATGCCTGTGCCATAGAATAGCTTGGCAGGAAGCGCAATAATAGCTTCAATCAAGTCGTTTTTGATAAGGTTTTCGCGAATACGACCCTCTGCACCGCCACGGAAAAGTACACCATGAGGAAGTACTATACCGGCGCGACCGTTTTCATTCATTGACTTCACCATGTGAAGCACAAAGGCGTAGTCTGCTTTTTTTGCTGGAGGCATTTCGTAGCCGACAACTCGTCCATATTTGTCATGCTTAAAAATCTCGTATTCCCATTCACTGATAGAGTAGGGTGGGTTTGCCACGCAGATATCGAATGTTTTAAGCGAACCATCTGGGTTTAAAAACTTCGGATCAGCAAGGGTGTCTCCGCGTTGAATATCTGCGCTATCAAGTCCGTGGAGGAACATATTGATTTTTGCAATCGCATATGTTCCAATATTTATTTCTTGCCCGTAGAGATAGAGCGAACGAGCTTTCTTTTCTCCCGCTTCGTTTTTAAGATGGTGGTATGCCTCCAAGAGGAAACCGCCCGAACCAACTGCCATATCATAGATGTGGTCTTTCTCGTGAGGTTTCAAAATATTTATGATGACACGCTCAACTTCACGAGGGGTATAAAATTCGCCGCCTTTTTTACCTGCATCCGCCGCGAATTGCTCAATGAGGTATTCGTAGGCATCGCCGAGAAGATCAGAGCTGATGTAATTGTCGCCAAAATTGTGCTGTGAGAAGTGATTGATGAGACGCTGAATGGTTTCATTTGGAAATTTGTCTTTGTTTGCAAAATCAAGGTCGTCAAAAATCTTGTCGAGCTTTGGACTATTTGCGTTGGTGAGCTTATCAAAAATCTCGTTGAGTTTGTGACCGATTCCCTCCGCTTGCTTCTGAACTACTTCCCATTGACAATCTTTTGGAACTTGAAAGCGGTGATTGTGGTCTGCACGAGCAACTTCTTCGTCGTGATATTCTTCAAGAACTTTTTTATACTCCTCGTCCCATGAATCGCTGATGCGCTTATAAAAAAGAAGCCCAAAAATATATTTCTTGTAGTCAGAGCTATCAATTTTTCCACGCAAAATGTCGGCGCTTCTCCAAAGAAATTGTTTAAGCTGAGTGAGATTCATTTTTCCTGAATCGTCTGTGAGAGGAGCATCAAAACTTTTTATAATGCTTTTGTCATTAGTAATTCGTTCGATGTCTTCGGGACGATATTTTCGATCACCACGAGGTCCAACACGAAGAGGGGTGATGAGCCCTTTTTTCTCCCAATTACGAAGTGTATCTTGGTGAATGCCAAAAATACTTGAGACTTCGCTGATTGAGAGTAATGCCTTCTCGTTTGATGTATTTTTCATATTTCATAGGTTATCATAGGTGCTTTATTATTGTCAAGCTTTTTATGAAATATCATAGCTTTTCATAGGTTACACCCGTGCCATAGATTTTTACCTCCTCCACAAACCCCTCCACCATAGCCGTATTATCCTTCAACCAAATGTACCAAAACAAGAATAATTCCTCAGAAAGTCGCCAATGTACCCTAAGCCACACCTCCATCTCAGAGTCCAAAATGCTTGAAATTCGCTTAGAATCAGCCACTTCTTCCTCCGGTTGATGTTCCAAATATTCCTCAACAGTCATCCTTTTCTTTACCAACCCTTTGGTTTCCGGTTCCAATCGCGTTAATGAGCCCCCACCATTTAGACCTCAGCATTATGCTGGGGTTTTAATGTTGAATTATGTTTAAGTTTGCCTAAGCAATGTGAAGCTTTAGGTTCTCAGCACTCACCTAGTTTTAGACGTGTTCCTCCAACAGCTACAATGAATCATAATGGAGAAATCTTAGCTAAATGTTTTTATACACTTTGGAGAAAGCGAAATTTATGGCATAATGTAGTGACTAATATCATCTTTTATCAATTTATGATTTCAAGAATTTTAATAGGCATTGCAATAGTTGGGTTAGGTGTATTAATGGTGGTTAAAACACCATGGTTTCTTTCAATGGTTGGCCGTGTGTATTTTGCCGAAAAGTATTTAGGAGGTGGAGGAACAAGACTATTCCTAAAATTGCTTGGTGTAGCAATCGCTGTAATTGGGCTAATAGTTATAACCGATCTTTGGGATAATTTTCTCGCATGGATGCTTGCTCCGCTAACCGGAGGTAGATAATATGACAGCAGGAAACACATTATTAAATCCACATTCAATTTTAAACGGATTGGAAATTGAACCGGGTATGCATGTGGCCGAATTTGGTCCAAGTCGTACCGGGCATGTAATACTTCCGCTTGCCAATGCGGTCACTGCAGAGGGGAGGGTTTATGCTGTTGATTTGGTGCCAGCCGTGCTTTCAATGGTTGGAGCGCGCGCAAATCTGCATGGCCACTCGAACGTATGCATTGTTCGTGGTGACTTTGAGCGTTGCGGTGGTGTTGATATTCCGGAGAGCTCGCTCGACTACGCATTTTCTGTAAATAACCTTTGGTGTCTGCAGAGACCTAAGGAAATGATTAAAGAATTTCAAAGACTTTTAAAACCAACTGGTCGTGTTGTTTTGGTTGATTGGGAGCAGACCAGCGATCACCTAATGGCGCCATCGCGTGAGCATCGGTTGAACCCTGCGCTAGCGGAGGCACTGTTTCGACGTCATAAATGTTTTATGGTGGATTCGATTGATGTTGGCAACAACCATTGGGCTTTAGTATTTGCATTTGCTTGACGTTTGCTACATCGCACTGTAACATCGCACTTACTTCCTATTCACATAATCCAGGGCACCACATGTTACGCCCCTATATAAATAGATATGTTCTCACCATTATTCGATCTTAGTTTCTGGTTTAATTTAGCGCCTTCTGCATTTTCACCAACTTTTGAACGAGCTTTCTTTTTGCTCTTTGGAGTAATGGTAATCATTGGTGCCATTGTACGCATTGTTGCAAGGCATAGAAAAGAAGATCGTTACTTACGTAAAACTTTTCAGAGCATTGGGCAAATGTTGGTTACAATGGGAATACTTGGAATGTTGTGGTTTTTCTTTTCGTTCGAAGGGATTTATATGTTAGGTGCCAGATTCTGGTTCTTGGTATGGGCTGCAGGCTTAGTGTATTGGATTATAGCTATTGTACGATTTGCAAAGATCACTGTTCCTCACATTAAAGAAGAGGCTTCAAAGCGTTCCGAACAAAATAAATATTTGCCTCGTAAGCGGCAAAAATAACATTGCAAGGATCCTAGGATGTATAGATTAGTACGGATATTATAATGTACAGATCGATCTGTACATCTGTATATCTGTAACAATCAGTGCATCGGTAGGTCCCAGGCATTAACCTATGGTTGACGCAAGGCGCATATTCGGAGACTCAAAAGAGGTACAAGCGGCTCGAATGCTTGAGGAAAAAGGAATGAAAATTCTTGAGCGACAGTTTAAAACTAGATTTGGAGAAATCGATCTTATTGCCAAGGATGGCAGTGAGATCGTTTTTGTTGAAGTGAAGGCTCGCAGGTCAGTTAATTTTGGATTCCCAGAAGAGTCTGTTACCACGCCTAAGCTTAGAAAGATTACCTTAGTCGGCGAGGAGTATTTGTCTTTGAATAATTTAAGGCGTGCTCCGTACCGAATTGATGTAGTTGCAATTATTGAAGATCCGTTTGAAATTCGGCATATCGAAGGGGTGGGGGGCTAGAGAGGGTGTTTGAGGGAAGTTGAGGTTAGAAATGTGAGAGAGGGTGAAAGAGGTGGGGGATGTGAGGGACACTTGCCAGTTATTAAAACCTGTGTTATTATTTTCCCATTGATGGACTCGGCTTTTGGCCGGGTTCGTTTAATAAAATATTTAAAACGTTCAAAGCGTTAAAACCGTTTAAGACGTTATATTAATGATTATAACAATATTGTATGGCAAGCGACATCGAACAGGCCATTAGGCAAATTTGTGAAGAAAAAGGTATTAGTTACGAAGCGGTAATCGAAACTATCGAGGCCGCTTTGTCAGCAGCGTATCGAAAAGATTACGGAAATAAATTACAGAATCTCGAAGCTGAATTTGATCCATCAACCGGTGGAGTTAATTTGTTTGATGTTAAAAATGTTGTAGAGGATCTTCCGGAAGAGGAGATCGAAAAAATGCGCGCGATGCAGGCAGAGGAAGCAGAGGAACGTGAATCGGCAAGGGCAGCTGATTCGTTTGCGCCAAGGCCAAAGAAAGATTTTACAGAAGATGGATATAAAAAGGAAGAAGCCGAAGGGCTTGAAGATGAAGGTCCAAAGTTTAATCCAAAGACCGACATTATGGTATCCGACGCTCAGGTTTTAAAAATGGGAGCACAGATTGGAGATATAATTCGTACTGCACTTCCACTTCCGGGTGAGTTTGGTCGAATGGCTGCCATGACCGCAAAGCAGGTTATTACGCAAAAGCTTCGTGAAGCCGAGCGTGAAATCATATTTAATGAGTATAAGGAACAGGAAGGCGAAGTGCTGATTGGCACTGTCCAGCGCAGGGAAGGCCGTGTGATTCTGGTTGATATTGGTCGAACTGTTGGCGTTATCGCGCCAGACGATCAGGTTCCCACAGAGCGATACAACCCAGGCGATAAGATTAAGGTGTATGTTCGCGAAGTAGCGCTTGGAAGTAGAGGGCCTCAAATTTCATTATCACGAACCAGTTCTGAATTAGTTCGAGTTTTGTTTGAAGTTGAGATTCCAGAAGTTGCAGACGGCATCGTTCAAATAAAAGCTATTGCGCGCGAAGCAGGTTCTCGTTCAAAGGTTGCGGTTTCATCTACAGATGATTCAATCGATCCAATCGGAGCAAGTATTGGTCAGCGTGGTGTAAGAATCCAAACTATTATTTCAGAACTTGGTGGTGAAAAAATTGATGTAATTGAATGGAGCGATGATCAAAAGGAATTTATTATAAACTCTCTTGCGCCTGCCAAGGTTAAGAGTATTGAGATCAGTGAAGCAGACGGTTCTGCAACTGCTGAAGTAGCAGAAGACCAACTTTCTCTTGCAATTGGCCGCGGGGGTCAGAACGTTCGACTTGCCGCAAAGCTTACTGGCCTAAGACTTAGCGTACGCGGAGACGGAAAAGAGGTAGCAGTACCGGCGCCCGACGAAGAGTCTAGTGGTGAAGTAGAGCCTGCTGCAGATGCTGAAGAAGTAACTCAGAAGATTGAAGAAACACAGGGCACATCAGATGAAGTTATGGTAGCAAAAGAGGTGGTAGAAGGTGAGAAAGGTGAAGGCGATGATGAAGTTGAAGCAAAACCTGAGAATGTAGAAGTTGCAGAAGAAATCGAAGATAAAGAATAATTATGGAACTTTTTCACACAATATTCTACATTCCACTATATAACTTCTTGGTCTGGCTTTACGTTGTTTTGCCAGTAGCAGACATTGGTCTTGCTATTATAATCATCACTGTAGTCATTAAAGGGATTCTATTTCCGCTAACTTTCCGCTCGCTTAAGTCTCAGCGGGATATGCAGGCTATTCAGCCTAAGATTAAAGAGATTCGTGAGAAGTATAAGGACGAAAAAGAAAAAATGGCTTCAGAGTTAATGGCCATTTACAAAAACAACAATGTAAATCCAATGGCGTCATGTTTACCTCTGTTGATACAGCTACCAATTTTTATAGCGCTCTATAATGTCTTGCGTGATGGGTTCGGAGCAATCCAGACAGATATTTTGTACGGTTTTGTACACGCTCCTGAAATGTTAAATCCGATTTCGTTTGGAATAATTGATTTGTCTGCAATTTCAATTCCTCTTGCAGTGCTTGCAGCAATCGCACAGTATTTCCAGGTAAAGAAAACAATGACGCAGAGACCAATGAAGTCATTGAGGGAAAAAGAAGGAGCAAAGGACGAAGACATGATGGCAAATATGAACAGGATGATGCTCTACTTTATGCCAGTTATTACACTCATGATTGGTTCAACATCATTACCAGGAGGCGTAATGCTTTACTGGCTTGTAACAACCGGACTTACGATACTTCTGTATTCAATATTTTTGAAACAACCAAAGCCCGAGTTAGAGGCTAAGGTGATTGAGTAGAAATTAAAACAGGGCCGCACGGCCTTGTTTTGTTTTTAAGTCTTTTAGCGGTTTGGCGTGGGGCCAGATTCGGGGATCATACGCAATTTGGGTGGAGGACTCGCCCAATCTGCCAGGTTAGGATTTGTTTGATCTATTTAATAAGTAGAAAGTTACCATTTCGACGAGTCTGTAGGTCGCAAGGCCCAGCCGTGGTTACGGAGCCGGATCCGGTTAGGTAGCTACTGCCGGAAGAAATCTTTCGGAGATCTCAGCGAACCGCGAAAGATCTCTCGTCGTGGATTGCAAGCTCCTCGAGATGGTGGGGTTCGAAAGATCTCTCACCCGACAGCAGAAAGTTAAGTCGGGTTCGAGATGGTAGAGAGCAAGAGATCCGCTGTTTTTACCGATTGAGCTAACCTTTGGCCTCTATGCATTCTCCACCCAAATTGCGTATGATCCAGATTCGGCAAGCTTTTATATCCTCAACTACCTTTGCTTCCAGACCAAGATGATTTACAATGGTAGACATGAATAGGGCAAGTAAAATTCGAATAATACTATTTGTACTAACGCTAGTGGCGGGATCTGCAGTTTTTGTGTGGCTGATGCTACGCGAAGGGCTAGATAACATTGCAGATCACGTGGTAGCGTTTGGACTTTTGCCGTTCTTGGGTTTTGTAGCACTCTCACTTTTGAACTTTGTACTCTATAGTTGGCGCTGGCAAATAATCACTAACAAACAACTTCCGAAAGAAAGGTATGTATCACTTTGGCGCATGTTTATGAATCGTATGAGTGGCTACGCAGCAAGCTACCTTACTCCGGCTGCGCAAGTTGGCGGCGAGCCAGTTCGAATAGCTATGCTAGTTTCAGATGGAGTGCCATTAAAGCAAGCAACGAGCTCGGTAGTCCTCGACATTGCTTTTGAGCTTTCAGCCTACGTAACATTCATTCTAGCAGGTGTAGTTCTTGCTATCATTTCTGGAGTTGGAACAGACTCTATTCTTGTAGTTTTGATTGGCCTTGCTGTCATGCTTGTGGCACTACTTTCATTTTTTATTTTAATAGCAAAAGGACGGTCATTTTTTGTGCCAGTGTTTAAAATTTTACAACTCCACAGAATAAGGCGACTTAAAAGATTTGAAGCCGGTTTGCGAAAGACAGAATTTATGATGTCGGAGTTTTTAGCAGGAAAGCCAAGGTTGATTTCTGGCATTGCATTTCTTTCGGTTATAGTTATCTCTTTTAGAATCATTGAGGTTTTCTACATTGCTTACTTTTTTGGTGTGAATCTTGATTTTGCGCAAGCATTTCTGGTAGCGACACTACCTGGCGTAGCGTTGATTTTACCTGTACCTGCGGGGCTTGGACTTTTTGAAGGTGGATTTACTGCAGTGTTTGCCGTGCTCTCTATTCCACTTAGCGCTGTGGCATTTGCTCTCATTATTCGTGCCCGTGACCTGGTATTTATTCTTGTTGGCGTGATTCATATGGTTAGGAGAGGTGGCTCATATTTATCGACAAAATTGTTGCAAAATAATTCAAAGCCAAACGTTACATGACATCCTCAATCGAAAAAGATATTTACCGCACCATTGCATATTTTGCTTATTTCGGTTATCCGTTAACTCAGTTTGAGATTTGGAAGTGGATGTTACAGCCGGCAAGAAAATATTCTTTAGTAGAAGTTTTGGAAACTCTTGAGTCATCGATTTGGCTTAATAATGAAATAGAGGCCGAAGACGGCTTTTTTGGAATGCATGGAAGGTTTGGAGGAATTGAAGATCAGATTTGTATGAAGCATAGTAGATTTTTAAATGCCATAGAGAAGCATAGGAAGCTCAAGAAAGTTTTAAAATATGTAGCTCGAATTCCAACAGTACGTGGAGTTGCAATGTGTAATTCTTTGGTATTTCATCACACTAAACAATCAAGCGATATTGATTTATTTGTAATAACTGAGGAAGGACGAGTTTGGACAACGCGTTTGCTAGCCGTAACTCCCATGAAGTTATTGCGCCAACGCCCAGGTGAGGCAGGAAGAGATGCAGTTGATATGAGTTTTTTTGCAGACCCGAGTGCACTGTGTTTTGAGGCTTTAAAGATCGATAATAATGATCCGTACATGAGCATGTGGATTCGTTCGCTAGTGCCACTTTATGAATGTGAGTCTGGAGTTTTTAGTGATTTTGAATGGAAGAATAAATGGGCGAGCGACTCACTACCTAACACGACTATGCGAAAGCAGGCGTTTGCAGATCGGTTGCGCTTGCATTTGCGTTTTCCACATTGGATGGTTACAGAAAAAACAGCGCAAAAGTTTCAACAACGGCAAATGCCAAATGAGCTAAGCGAGATGGCTAACAAAAACACATGCGTTGTGATAAGAGATAATCTTTTGAAGTTTCACAAGAATGATCGTAGGGTTGAGATAGCAGAAGCTTTAAATGAAAAAATAAAAATATGCGAATAGGAAGAAGTAATTTTGAACATGTTCGCCAGGTAGTATTAGACTGGGGCTTGCCGATTTTGTTTTTTCTTTTGCCTTGGCAGACGCGATGGATTTTTGGATTTGAACTAATCGGTGGGCAGATCTTTGAATATGGAATTCTTAGTTTATACGCAACAGAAGCGTTGCTGTTAATCTTGGCATTAATTCAATTGCCTTCTTTAGTCGCACGAGGCCGAGCAATTTTAAAAAATGGTACTGGCATTACGGAAATACTTTGGCCAACCCACATAGGCGTGGGAATGGCAGTGCGTACATTGGCTGTATTATTTGTAGCAGGTCTATCTGTGTTTGTGGCTATTAGCAAGGCAGTCGCATTGGTTCAGCTAATGCATCTTGGTTTTACTATGCTCCTTTTTGTAATGCTTTTGGACAGAAGGGTAGATATAAAGAAAGTAATGATTGGTTTTAGCGCTGGCCTTGTATTACCAGCTTTGCTTGGAGCGTATCAATTTATTGTTGGCGAGTCTGCAGCTTCAACTTTTTTGGGACTTGCTTCGCGTGAAGCTGCACGGCTTGGAGAGTCTGTAATTGAACTTGGTGCTGCTCGTGTGCTACGTGCTTATGGATCGTTTTCACATCCAAATATTTTGGGAGGCTACCTAGCTGTTTCAATTGTAGGGATTATTGGACTATGGAAATATTTAAAAACAACACGCGAGAAATGGACTTTGTCTGTTGTTGGATTTATTTGCGCAATTGGGCTTGTACTTACTTATTCCAGGTCAGCTTGGATTGGACTAGCGTTTGGTTTGATACTTGGAGGTTTGATTTTAATAAATAAAAATACTGCTCAAATAAGAAAATTGTTAGTACCGGTTACTATAATAGTTATTGGTTTTGCACTAACGTTATCAATCGTTGCTCCATTTGTAGCAACAAGACTAAGTGTGGAGTCGTTGCTCGAACAACGATCGGTAAGCGAGCGAATCGAGCAGTACAATGAGTTTCCGTCTGTCATAGGATCACGCTGGTTATTTGGTTTAGGCATTGGCAACTATGCGCTGTTAATTGAGAACGCTTATCCTGGTAGAGAATGGTGGGAGTATCAACCTGTGCATAATGTTGTTTTATTAATTATTGGCGAGATTGGTTTGGTTGGATTGATTGTGATTTTGTGGTGGGTTATGAGCATAGATAGAATAAATTTTAAGCGCTTACCAGACCCAGATGCTGTAACAGCGTTTATGGTGAGCAATGTAGTAATTGTAGTTTTGTTTTTTGATCATTATATTTGGAGCACTTGGTCAGGATTGGCATTAATTGCCTATGTAATGGCACTCACGGTGCGGCTTGGAGAAGCCGAATAGCAGAGGCGTTACAGAACTAAATATCGAGTAACTGGTCTGTCGGCAGAAGGGCTAGAAGATCTAGTGGGGCTAAACAAATCCAGATATTCACCATCTCGAACTGAGGCTAGATGAACCGACCGAATGTGAGAGATCTTACACGAAAAGATTTCTTCTCACGACAAACTACCTCGTCGGAATGGTGATTTTTTTTATTTCCTTTCACCTCTTTAACCCCTCCGCTTGTTGTATGACCCCACATTTCGTTTTGTAGTTCTGTATAGTTTGTAGGTCTGTAACTACTTAATGATTTCTTGACAAAAAACCCATATTTCGTTAAACTTTGGCCTTAAATTAATATTAGAATCTTATGAATCTTAAACCAGTAAGCGATCACTTAGTACTAAAATCACTCGATGCCGAGACCGTTAGAGCGTCAGGAATAATTATTCCGGATACTGTGAACAAAGAGCGTCCGGAAAAAGGTGAGGTACTAGCAGTTGGTCCAGGAAAGATGTTAGAGAACGGAACTCGTCAGCAGGTTGAGATTAGAGTTGGTGATAAAGTACTTTTTAAAAAGTACGCACCAGACGAAGTAGAGGTAGATGGTGAGAAGTATTTAATTATTAGTGCCGACGATGTGATGGCGGTGATCGAATAACGATAGTTCGTTAGCCCTTCGGGCCGTTCGTGCTCGCTACGCTCGCGTTCGTGACCGGCTAATATACGTTGCCGGTCGTTCATTCCGAAACTAACAGGGCGAAGCCCTACGAACCTTCAGTTGTCAGACTAACCTGCCTGCCGGCAGGTAGGCGGCAGAACTCAGTCGTCAGTTGCCAATGAACAGTCAGTAATCAGTAAACCTAAAATATATGACAGCAAAACAAATTACATTTAACGAAGATGCTCGCAAGGGCTTGAAAGCTGGAATTGATAAGCTTGCAAACGCTGTTAAGGTTACACTTGGTCCAAAAGGTAGAAATGTAATTCTTGACCGTGGTTATGGCGCGCCAACAGTTACTAAAGACGGCGTTACAGTTGCAAAGGAAATTGAGCTTGAAGATAAGATTGAAAATCTTGGCGCTGAACTTGTAAAAGAAGTTGCCAGTAAAACAAACGATGTTGCAGGAGACGGTACAACAACTGCTACAGTGCTTGCGCAAGCCATGGTAGAGGAAGGTATGAAGCTTGTAAGCGCTGGAATCGATCCGCAGGCGTTGCGTCGCGGAATGGAACGCGCAGTAGAGTCGGTAGTTGCAACAATCAAAGAGATGGCTCGTCCGGTTCATGGAGAAGAGATTAGGCAAGTTGCCTCAATCTCGGCAAATGACGCGGAGATAGGAAAGATCATAGCGGAAGCTATGGATAAAGTAGGAGAGAACGGCGTCATTACAATTGAAGAAGGTCAGTCGTTTGGAATCGAAGTTGATGTTGTGGAAGGAATGCAGTTTGATCGCGGATATCTTTCACCTTACATGGTAACAAATGCCGAACGAATGGAAGCAGAATATAATGACGTGCCAGTTTTAGTGACAGATCAAAAAATCAGCTCGGTGCAATCGTTGCTTCCAATACTTGAAGCCATTGCAGGAACTGGCAAAAAGGATTTGGTGATTATCGCAGAAGATATTGACGGCGAAGCGCTTGCGACTTTGGTTGTAAATAAGCTACGCGGTGCATTCAACACGCTTGCCATTAAGGCTCCAGCGTTTGGTGATAGGAAAAAGGCAATGCTTGAAGATATTGCAGTTGTTACAGGTTCAACACTTGTAAGTGAGGAAACCGGAATTTTGCTTGAGAGCATTGATTTGAGTCATCTTGGAAAGGCGCGTCGTATAGTTTCCACAAAAGATACAACAACAATTATTGAAGGTGCTGGTGAGAAGCACAAGATTCAAGAAAGAGTGGCTCAAATTAAACAACTCATTGAACAGTCTACTTCGGACTTTGAAGGTGAGAAATTAATGGAGCGACTTGCTAAACTTGCTGGCGGAGTGGCGGTTATTAAAGTTGGTGCAGCGAGCGAAGTTGAGATGAAAGAGAAGAAGCATAGAATCGAAGATGCTGTTTCGGCAACGAAGGCCGCAGTTGAAGAGGGTATTGTGCCAGGCGGAGGCGTTGCATTGGTGCGAGCTCAGTCTGCTTTGTCAGAATTACGATCAACACTTGAAGCTAGCAACAAGGAAGAAGCGCTTGGTGTGAAAGTGCTCGAGCGTGCAATGGAGGTACCACTTCGTCAAATCGCCGATAACGCCGGCGCTAAAGGTGAAGTTATAGTTGAAGAGGTTAGGGCACATAGCGGTGCTTACGGATATAACGCTCAGATTAATGAATACGCGAACGATATGATTGCTGACGGAATAATCGATCCTGCAAAAGTTACTCGTTCTGCTGTTCAAAATGCAGCTTCGATTGCTGTAATGGTGATTACAACAGAGGTTGCGATAACGGAAATTCAAAAAGATGAGCCGGGAATGCCGTCAATGGCACAGGGCGGAATGGGCATGATGTAGGAAGCGCGGATAGTCACTGATGTTTTACAGATTACTACGGATGATAGTGGAAGATAGACCGAATACCACAGATAAAAACAAGACGGGGCGCATGCCTCGTCTTTGTGGTATAATTTACGACAAGCAGGGTTTATTTACCTTGAATTACGAAACTCGCGATCTTTGCGTTCACGGGCGCCCGTCGCCCCCGTTCTCCCTACGTTTTAGTAGGGTTCACGGGGATCGACAGCCCGTTCACGCGAATCTCATCGAGTTTCGTAATTCAAGGTATTATAAGACCGGCTCTGAATTGAGCTGGTTTTATTTGATTATAAACTCGCCGGACACCCACAAGGGGTGCCCCTACATGATCCAAATAACCCAAATCTTAACATTGTTT
>JAUYIW010000011.1 GCA_030688135.1 Candidatus Uhrbacteria bacterium
GGAAAATCAACCAGAAGAGATTCAGCGAGAGGCAGCAAAATTTGAATTTGATCAAAAATTTGATTCTTTAAATTTGGATCAGAAAATGTTAACTGTAGTGGGGCAAAATATTGACCGCTACAGACAGCTCATCGAAGACAATTTCGAAATGAATGATCGGGAAAAAATTAATACCGCATTATTACAAATGCTCCAGCTTCACAAAGATCAAAAAGATAGGCCAGATGGTATGCCCTACATTAGCCACCCACTAGAAGTATCAAGAACTGTTGTTGAGGATTTTGGCGTTAAGGATTCCGAACTGATAATTGCATCACTTCTTCACGATTCTGTTGAAGATCAGGGTATGAAATTAGCCAAAGTCGAGCTGGAAACTAGGTATGGTGAAGCTATTAGTAGCGATAACTTTGAAGAAGAGCATAAGGACGAGATCAGGGCGTTAGCGTTGTCAATTATCGCAGGAGAGTATGGTGATCGGGTAGCGAGTATTATAAATAAACTTTCTAATCCTGATTTTGATGAAATAGCCAAACAAGATACTGACCCAGCTGATAAAGAAAGCTTTCAAGCTAAAAAGCATTCTCTTTATAAAGAACATGTCGCCGAAGCAATTCAAGACCCTGATGTTCTTGTAGTAAAATTAGCAGATTATTTACATAATTTTACAAACGTCGATAAACTTCCAGAATCACCACAAAAAGAGAAACTACGAAATAAATACATGCCAGTGATGCCTGTTTTTAGAGATAGAATGCTAGACGAGTCTAAACCTATGAATATCCCCAATAGTGATACGGTGATTAGAAGATTGGAAGAAGCGGCGATAAAGCTATCTCATTCAAAGTGAAAATATGATATTTTATAGTAAATACTTTCGTTTAATTAGGAAGGAGTACTAATGGGTCCAGAGGGAATTACACCCCCAGAAATTATTGAGGAGATGGCTAAGTTTGAACTTGAGCAAAATAAAGGTTCAGATACAACAAATGCTGATACGAAAACACCTGGCGTGATAGACCAAAGTGTCGCTGACGACAATTCCCCGAAAGAAAGTGTGGGATCCAGATTTAACGATCTAAGTTTCAAGCGTCAGGAACTACAAGACCAAATTAATACATTAATGTATGGTCGCAGTACCGGGTTTGACAGAGACAACCCTCGCGTTTTAACAGATCTAGAAACTAGCGAATTGGAGATTTTAAAAAATGAGCAGGGATCGGTGGAACAAGAATTTCAAAAAGTTAGTCAAGAGTTATATTGGTTAGATCTTCAGAAAAATCCTTACAAGAATGTTAATGAAAAGAAAGCCAATTACGATAGTGGAAGTGAAATTTCAGTTTATGGACCTGCTGTTGATGATGCGATGCTTAAAGTCAGACTCGCGGAGGTAAACGGTGATTCAGATGATATTGCAGAAGCTAGAGCGAATTATAAAAGTGTACTAAAAGATAATTTGGAACGTGGGCGTGCAACCAGAGAGCATATGAGAGATTTTGACGATATGTTCAGACAGTAAAATAGTACTGAAAAAGTTACTTGGCGCTGGACGTGACTTCAGAGAATATAGAAGAGATTTGGAAGACCTATTAATATGGTCAATTGGTAATTCTTAAAAAGTACGGGGTTGTGGACCGGATGGGAATGTCGTTAGTACTCGCTGTTCGCCTGAAGCTCACAGTTGAACCGACTACTTCCTCAACCCGCCTGCCAACGCCTGTGCCCGTGGACCGTACCGGATTCGGACCGGTGACCTCTACAATGCGAATGTAGCGCTCTACCAATTGAGCTAACGGCCCACAGGCTCGGGCACTGGCGGGCAAGGTGCGAATGAGGCGTTCTACCGATGGACTACCGGCCCAAGCTATATTGCCAATAGTTCTTTCTCGCTTGAAGCTCGAAATGAACTACCGGCCCTAGGATGATATTTTACCCTAAATTTGCTAGAATTAGCCTATAATGGGCGAGTGGCGGAACGGTTTACGCGTTGGTCTCAAAAACCAATGGGAGCAATCCCGTGTGGGTTCGAATCCCACCTCGCCCACTAAGCAATTTCATCTCGAGAAGTACAACCAATCGAACCTTGCATACGCGATCGGGCTAATAACTACCGACGGTTCACTTTCGAAAGACGGTAGACACACCGCTCTTCGTTCCTCGGATCTTCAACTTCTCGAAACATTTAAATGGTGCCTAAAGATTACAAACAACATCACACAGAGCGACCCCAAGCACCATAAACTAGCAAGTAAACCCACATACCTTGTGCAGTTAGGAGATGTTGCACTCTATCGATTTCTCCAAGAGATTGGCTTGACTCCAGCAAAAACCTATACCATAGGACCCTTGAGTATTCCAGATCAATACTTCCCGGATTTCGTAAGGGGTCACTTGGATGGAGATGGGACGATAATGTCCTACCAAGATAACTATAATGTTTACCGCCAGCGAAGATACTCCGTGCATCGTCTATCGCTCCGTTTTCTATCTGCTAGCCAGGAACATATCGAATGGATGCAGACAGAGATAAAACGACTTACGAGGTGTTCTGGAGCTGTTTACGATAGGCCACCAAAGTATAATGGTTGTGTTTCGATGTGGAACTTAAAATATTCGAAGAGAGAGTCTGCCAGACTAATTGACTGGATGTACTATTCTGAGGGCTTACCATGCCTGGAACGCAAAAAACTAAAAGTTGACGAGGCGAGGAAAGCTCTCGCAAGTTATCAGCGTAAAACCTATTGTAGAATTCCACCAGAACGATACTCTTGACATCAACAGTCTCCCGTGACTACAATGTAGTTACTATGAAAACCACAATCGTTAAGATCGGTAACTCTCGGGGGATTCGAATTCCCAAGCTCATTCTTGAGGAAAGTGGGTTGGGTGATAATATTGAGCTTCTGGCCAAACGGGGCGAGATTAGAATTATCCCCGACAAGCTAAAAACTAAATCAATTCCAGACACGGCCTTGGCCAGCGAGAAAAGCTTAGGCAGAGACTGGAATCGTCCCGAAGAAGATAAAGCATGGGCCAACTTACTGCCGGTGAGGTAGTCGCGGTCAGCTTTCCTTTTTCTAATCTCCGGGAAAGTAAACTGAGACCAGCCCTCGTCTTAGCTAAAGTCGAATTTGACAATGTAATTTTGTGTCAGATAACCTCCAAATCCTACTCAAGCTCCTCAGCTATCCGTATTGAAAAAACTGACTTTAGCCAAGGTCAACTACCGTTAATAAGCTTTACTCGAC
>JAUYIW010000014.1 GCA_030688135.1 Candidatus Uhrbacteria bacterium
CAAGAAAAGAATCGCGTACGTCGTCATAAACCCAAATGGGATCAGCAATACGAGTAAGCTGAGCTGTTTTTGTAACAGGGATTGGAAGTTCAAAATTTAATACAACCATTCGGAAATTATTTTTATATTTATGATTGATCCTGTATAATACATATATGAAAATCATTTCTAAAAATAATCGATACATTGAAGAAGATGTTGTACTTGGTAGAATCGATCACCTAATTGAACATCGTGTACCGTGGCTAATGGTGGGATTGCTAGTAGGACTTCTCTCTGCTGTAATGGTTTCAAAATTCCATGCGATCCTATCTGAAAACGTACAGCTTGCTTATTTTATTCCTATCATCGTTTACCTTTCAGACGCGGTTGGAACGCAAACGGAAACAATATACATTAGAACACTTTCAAAAAACAAGAAAATTAATTTATATAAATATATAGCAAAAGAAAGTGCTATAGGTTTAGGGCTTGGAATATCCTCCGGTTTGATATTAGCTGTCTTCGCAATGCTTTGGATGAACTCTTTTGAAATTGGATTGGTGATTGGGCTTTCGATGATAGTGAACTTAACCTTAGCGCCTGTACTTGCCACATTTATTCCAAGTCTATTATACAAAAGAAAGTCTGACCCAGCGTTGGGTTCCGGTCCTCTTGCGACTATTATTCAAGACCTAATTAGTCTTCTGGTTTACTTCACAATTGCCGGTATTGTAATTCTTTAATGCTATATTTTTGCGATTAAGTAAACTTAGCCATATATGATAATATGACAGAAAATGAACCTACAAAGAATATTAAGACAGTCTGGCATAGACTAGCTCTATACTTGGTTATTTTGTTTCCTCTCGTGATTCTTTCTGCCGTCATGTTCCAACTTACTTCTCTTGATGAACAGAGTCGTTGGGAGGATCATAACATTATGATGCAAGGCATAATACTTCAAAATGCAGATCGTAATATAAAAGTATTTTTCAAAAGAATACTATCAGATATGGATGTATTACTAAACAATGCCCAATTCCAAAATTATATCGAGGGGCTACCGGAGGAAAATATAGTTGAACACACTGCGCTTGAAGAAGAATTCCTAGCACTCCTCGATGCAAGGCAGGTTTATAATCAAATTCGTTTTATTGGTGTAAGTGGTATGGAACAAATTCGAGTTGATTATAACCATGGTTCTTCAATGGTTATTCCAACAGATGAATTGCAGAATAAAAGTGACCGATACTACTTTACGGAATCCATTAATCTTAATGCGGATCAGGTATATTTTTCACCACTTGACTTAAACGTCGAAGAAGCGGAAATAGAAGTACCATATAATCCGGTGATACGTTTGTCAGCCCCTGTCTTTACAGAAAACGGAGAGCGTAAAGGCATATTGGTAATGAATGTGTTTGGCAAATCAATATTCGACGCCGCTGAATCATATTCAGCAATAATGAACGGCAGTGAGTTTATGTTGATAAATAATGAAGGCTACTGGCTGGAAAGCGTAACCGACGAAGAAGAATGGGGCTGGATGTTTGATGATAAAAAAGATGTAACATTTGCTAATAAATACCCGGAAGTTTGGGAAGTAATGCAAAATAGCGAAAACGGTAACATCCAAACAAAAGACGGATTGTTCTCATACGCTACAATTAATCCGATCTCAACAGTTAGCCTAAAGTGGTGGGCGGTATCACTACTACCAAATGACTATTTGCTAAACGAACGAAAGGAATTGCGATCAGACAATCTATCACTTACTATTCTGCTCTGTATTGCTTATGCAATTTTTGCAGGATTAATAACCTATTCATTTACACGGGAAAGCTAAAAACTACAAAAGGAGTGAAACCACGTCGCCTGTGACACCACCGGCTTGACGTGGTTTTGAATTTAGCATATTATTCAGTCTTCTTTCAGGAGGAAACGTGCAAGAAGCCACACTGCTCACCTTGGTAATGCTCGTCCACGATACTGAAACAGAGCAAGCTGAAACGAAGAGCGAAACCGGTCAGTTAGTCTATATTCGCAAACCCGACTTCAAGCTACTTCTACAGTTCGTAGAGAAGGGAATGATCTACAAAAACGCCCCTGGGCTTTCCGAAGGGATTCTGGATTTTCTAGAGTCGCACAAAGAGTCGTGCAAAACGTATACCGACAGACAAAGTGTTGCACATCGATGGACCACAGACAACTTCGAACTTGGAGCCCAGTGCCCCATTTGGCGAAAGTCTTTCTAAAAACACTCAAACCGACTTCGGTCGGTTTTTTTATAACAAAAAAACCATACTACGGTGCAAAACTCAATGATATTGACTTCCACGGGCTTACGATCTCTAAAATAATATATTCACCATCTCGACCGAGGCTGTTAGTCGACGAGTGGAGAGATCTAACCGAGAGATCCCTCGACTCAACCGATTGCCCTCGCTCGGGATGGACAGGGTGTGGGAGAACCTTTTGCGTGGAATGGTAACAGTATAGCAACTGTCGAAATCCTAGCAAATGCAAGATCGCGAGTTTTGATATAGCCTTATTATAAGGCTATATCATTAATAAGAAGATTTAATTACACAACACTTCCACCAAAAGCATCTGCAAGAGTGTTTAAAGCCTCCTCTTCTTTAGCGTAAAGCATTACAGCCTCAACTGTGAGTTTTACCTGCGTCACTTCTTCAATTGCAGCTTCCAACAACTCTGAATTCTTTCTCTGTGCAAGAGTCTCCTTATGAAAGCTACGCTCAAATCCAACCTGTAACTTTCCATTCTCAATAGAAACTGGTTTAGCCGAATACAAAACAATCGGCAGAGCGATATTTCTTTTAGAGACTGCTTCGCAACAACGCTTCCACTTGCTCTGAAGTTCTTCTACGGACAATTGTGGCGCAAGAGTATTGGGGTATAAATCGGTAGAGTCGACGGGAGTCGAGAGTTCATTCGCTTTATCTTGAATCGAGAAAGAGGCCGAAGTTGCCTCTTTGCCTCCTTCTGTTGCCGGTTGTTCATTGCCGACCGACGGCTGAGTTTCGACGTTCGTTTGACTACCCTCCGTTAATCGCTCGCGTTGGCCTCCTTCGCCTCCTAGACCAATCGAGATAGGAGGATCACTTTTATCGTCTGTTCCTGATGCTACGACCAGCTCGCTGGCTCCACAAAACTCCACTATCATTATTTCCAGTGGCAAGTGAGGAAATGCGTCTGGAGCGGACTTTGATCTCGCATCTAGCAAAGCGTCAAGTAGCTCGGCAGAACGATTAGACGAAAAGTTTACTAGCATCGCTCGCATTTTCTCCATCGTATCTGCGTCATAATGGTTATCAAACGCCCCATTCAGGTTGAGCAACAATATAGTTCGAGCAAAGTCAATCAATTCACCGATTAGATTTTTGACCGAACCACCCTGATCAACAAAGTTGTTCAACACTTTTATTGCAGACTTTGCGTCACCAGTTCCCAATGAACCAATAATATTAACAATAACTGAAGTGTTAGTGACCGGAAGCACAATCGATGCCTCTTTCACGCTAATCGATTTCTCACCTAAAGCTAGAATCTGCCCAAATAAACTTTCAGCATCTCGCAAACATCCTTCAGATAATCGAGCGATTGAATTTAGAACTTCGGCCTCAACCTCTACGCCCTCGGCCTTAGCGATCATTTGAAGCCTTAAAATCATTTCTGGCGCTGATATTCTATGAAAGTCAAAACGCTGACATCTAGACAATATAGTCTGCGGTATTTTATGCAACTCAGTTGTTGCCAAAACAAAAATTACATGTTCTGGTGGCTCTTCAAGCGTTTTAAGAAGCGCGTTAAAAGCCGGGGTTGAGAGCATGTGAACTTCGTCTATTATAAAAACTTTGTTTTTTCCTTGGCCTGGAGCAAACCTAACGGCTTCGATAATATTTTCACGAATGTTATCAACGCCGGTATGCGATGCCGCATCAATCTCAATCACATCAAGCGCTCTACCGCCACTGAATTCAATACAATGGGAACATTTACCGCATGGTTCGCTAGTGCCCTCTTTTCTATTCACGCAGTTAACTGACTTTGCCAAAAGCCTAGCAATTGTTGTCTTCCCAATACCCCGTGGACCAGCAAATAAATAAGCATGAGCAACGGAACCATTGGCAATTTGATTCTGAATCGTTGTTTTTATATGATCCTGACCTGTAAGATCGCTAAAACTTGCTGGTCGATATTTTCTGTAAATTACATCTGCCATAAACTGTAGGTTATAGGTTATAGGTTTTAGGTTTTGGAGAGCAAGATATGTCTACTAAATCCTGGATACTGAATGCTAGATACTGGCCACTTTCTACTAGTCATAGTGGTGGCATTTTAGCACAAGATCGCAAATTGGTGAAAGAGGTGAAATAAAGTGAAGGAGGTGAAATTTTCACCCCCCCATTACATTCATTGCTTTTTCTACCTTCGGACGCCTACCCGCTAGGTGGCGGTGATGGCGTTTTAACTGACTTTGGAAGACCAATGCCAGCACGAAGCATTATTTCACGCTCAACAATATCTTTTGGACGCCCGTAAGTAAGTCTTGAAATCTCGCGTAATGCTTCGAACAACTTCTGGTTAGGAGTTTCAGGTTTATAATTCTTTAATGTAAACGGCTTTACTTGAGCGTTGCCAGCAATAATTTTAGCATTCCAAGTGTATGCGTCGGTATTCATTAAGTCGTACGCAGAAAATGTAGGTTCAAAAATCTTTGCAAGCACTTCCGTATCTTCAGGTCCAACCCGAGCCACTAAAGAAGTACCAACGTTACCTAAAATAGCATCACGAATTTCGGTCTTGCCGTCTTGAACCAACTGACCCATATACTGGTGAGCCATTATCAAACTTAAACGATACTTTCGAGCTTCGGACAAAATCGTTGCAATAGACGGTGTAATAAAGTTCTGGAACTCATCAATATATAGGAAGAAATCTTTACGATCTTTTTCTGGAATATTTGCACGAGTAAATGCTGCCATTTGCAACTTAGACACGATAATCAAACCGAGTAAATTACCGTTAACCTCGCCTATAAGCCCTTTGGATAAATTCACAAGCAAAATCTTTCCTTCATCCATGATTTGCCTAAAATCAAATGCTGACTTTGATTGCCCGATAATATTACGCATCATCTCATTTTCCACAAATCTACCAACCTTTGAAACAAGATAACCGGTCATTTCAGATTTATGGTAATCGCTCTTGGAATCCATTTCGTCGTCCCAAAAAGATTTTACCATTGGATCCGTAATCTTTGCACGCCAACGCATCTGAAAAGCTTCATCGGAAATCATACGAGGAATCTCAACCAGAGTTCCCGGATTATCAAGGTCAGACATTAGCGTAAGCATATAGTTACGCATGCTATGCTCAAACATTGGTCCAATCATTTCAGGCGGGAAAAGCATCATGAAAATGGAAATCATTTCCTGAACAGCAAAATCTCGCATGTTTTCGTCGGCCGCTTCAAGCATGTTTAACCCCATTGGCCTATCGGTGTCAGACGGATTAAAATACACAACGTCATCAATCCTATCCTTGGGAATAGACCCAAGAATACTATCAACCAAATCACCGTGAGGATCGATCACAGCTACGCCTTTGCCATTTTTAATATCCTTAAGAGCCATGTCCCGTAAAAACCAAGACTTACCAGAACCGGTCTTACCAATCACATACATGTGCCTCATCCTATCCTCATTATTCATGAAGACCTCACGTCTTTCGCCCCTATAAACGTTGTAACCAATATGGAATCCCTCGGTTGGAACTTCTGGAGGCGCAGGCGCAGTTCGGGCTAGCATCCATCGAATATTCGGTGTCTCTGTGGAAGTCAGCGGTAAATGCCAAACACTGGCCATTTCCTCGGTATTCAAAATAACTTTATATTTTTCGTTAAAAGCCCTGTAAATAAAGTCTTGAATCAGCCGAGTCTTGCTTCTCGGAATATCTGACGAAAAGGCATTTCCGTATTCGTAAATATTAAACTGACTAAAAGCTTGGGAAACATGTTTCAAGTCTTCTTCAGCTGATGCTACATTTTTTCCAGACGAAATAATACGAATATTCACTTCCAAACCTGCTTTGGTCATTTTATTTTCAATACCCTGCAACATCTTTTCTTCAGCCTGCGAAAGCTTTCGTTGCTCCTTTTGTTCATTATCTTTTGATTTTACCGCATCTTTCCAACTCATTCCGCCACCTTTCTTAGCTTCCTTAAGCGACATGCCTTTATTCATGTTCTTTACAATCTTCTTACCTAGCCCTCGCCAGTTAGGACGCGCTGAACGTACAATAAATTGTACGGCCACACCCTCACCCTTTGGAACTTTTCCAAGCGCATTAGTAATAGAATTCAATGGATCAGAATCCAATTCTTTATAAGTCTTTATCGGCATGTAATTCTCACGCTTGAATTTCAAATACCCACCAACGATTGTTGATGTTGGTGAAAACAAATTGTAATCTTCAACAGGCTCGAGCGCGGCATTTGTGTATTGAGCGTGAATTTGCTCTCCAACAAACTCCTGTAAATACTTAGGCACAGTAATATAAAACGTAATCAACTCTTCATGCGAAACAATTTCAAGTGCCATGGTGTCAGTTCTTCCAAATAACCATGCAGAAATTCCTTTTTGAGGTGTTAAGCCACCAATAGCAGAATAAAAAGTCTCGGCAATTGCAATGTCTTCCTGCCATTGTTGAATACTAACATCGCCTCTTAGTTCATCTGCATTAACAAACTTTGGAATAGTAATCATTAATGTTACGTTTTGCAATTCCCCTCCTCGTATATTGACAAGACTTCTTAAGTATCGCTTTAAAAGTTTTAGTAATAAAATAACTACACCAACAATTAACGCCACAGTAATCAAAAGCGTGACTACCTGCACAATGTCAATATTGCCCAGAGTAGGCTGAGCGCTTGTGCTTACCGCAAGTTGTAGCATGAATAAACTCATTTGTTTTCAAACGGATTTAGACTTTTTACTTTTCGACGTTGGACTCTTTGTCCAGCATATCTAAAATCTGATCTGTTCTAATTTTTGCTTCTTGTTCTAAAAAGAAACGATTTACACCAGGAATTATTTTTAACCATTCCTGAATAAGCTTCAGGACCTTACTCGCCCTCACCTTCCCCTTGATTACCATTTCTTTAATCTTAACAGCTACTTCTTCCCCTGACTTTCTGAAAAGTGGTTTTTTATCTTCTGGAAGCGCAAGGAAAATGTCTGTAAGATCTTCACTTAAGATATCCTCAATTTTTTTTATAGTTTCATCTTTTTGTACTGTAGCAGACTGCGCTGATGCAGTGGCTCGCGTTGGAGCTTCTTGTATTTCCTTTCCAGATGCATCTTCTGAGCCGAATTTTGTCTTATCTTTATTGCCGGACGCCTCTTTCGCCTCTGCCTTACCTTTCACCTCTCTCATCTCTCTTACTTCTGTTACCTCTGCTACATTTGGAATCTCAACGATCACCTCTGATTCTACCAAAGGCGCTTCAATATTTTTTTTGTCCTTCTTGTCTGCCATTTTAAAAGTCTAAAGTCAGAAAGTCTAAAGTCTAATCGACTCAAGTATACCACATTAATCATGCCTCTCTCGAACCTTCTGTCCGGAAGAAGTATCTTCGACCATGTAACCAGCGTCAGCAATTTGGTCTCTAAGAACATCTGATGCATTCCAGTCTTTATTTTCTCTAGCAACCTTGCGATCTTCTAAAAGTTTTCTAATCTTATCTGAAACTTTTACTGGCTTTGAAACATAATCAATAAGATTGAAACCTAGCACTTCATCTATTTTTAAAATAGTTGCTGACTTAATTGAAGATTCGATAGATTCATCATTCACCAAACCCCAAACCTCTGCAATCGCTCCGGGCATGTCTAGATCATCGTTAAGTTTTAACAGAAACCGCTGAATGGCATCTTTATCGAAATCAGTGGGTTCATCCCAATCACGTACAACATCGCGCAGGTTATTCAATGCATTTTGAGCAGCTTCGAGAGCTTCCCATGTAAAATTTAGTTTTGTACGATAGTGTGCAGTAAAAGAAAAATAACGATACGCAAGTGCTTCAAAACCTTTTAGAATCAAATCCTCAACAATGTATACATTCCCCAAAGACTTTGACATCTTTCCATTGTCGATTAGTAAAAACTCACCATGTAGCCAATAATTTGCTAAAGCGTTTCCGTGAGCTGCAGTAGTTTGCGCAATTTCATTCTCATGATGCACTGGCTTCAAGTCAATTCCACCTGTATGAATATCAAACGGGGAGTCTAAATACTTCTCGCTCATTGCAGAACATTCAATATGCCAGCCAGGAAAACCAACGCCCCATGGAGAATCCCATTCCATTTGACGCTTTTCTTCTGGCTTTGAGTACTTCCAAAGAGCAAAATCAGACGGATTATGTTTTTCTGGATTAGCTTCAACGCGTGTTCCAGCTTCTTTTTCCTCAAGGTTTTGACCTGAAAACTTGCCGTAAGCCTCAAACTTTGATGTTTCGAAATACACGCCATCACTAGTTCTGTATGTAAATCCTTTTTCCTCGAGTAATTTGATTAGTTCAATTTGCTCACTAATATGTTCGGTGGCCTTAGGCATCACTGTTGGGCGCACAATATTCAGGCGCTCCATGTCTTTCAAAAAACGCTTTGTGTAAAATTCTGCTATATCCCATGCGCTTTTGCCCTCCTTGCGCATTGTAACCATCATCTTATCCTCACCTTCGTCGCCATCATCGGTTAAATGTCCAACATCGGTAATATTCATAACGTGCCGAACCTCATAACCATTAAACTCAAGTGTGCGACGAAGTACATCGGTCATTAGAAATGTTCTAAAGTTTCCAATAGTAGCATTTTGATAAACCGTAGGACCACAAGCATACAACCCAACCTTACCCCTATGTATGGGTTTGAATTCCTCCTTTGTTCGGTTAAGCGTGTTGTATAGTGATACGGTCATACTGGTAGGGGTAGGGTCTCCCCGCCCGATCAAATTATATAGTTTCTTGAATTACGAAACACGCGATCTTTGCGTTCACGGGCGCCCGTCGCCCCCGTTCTCCCTACGTTTTGGTAGGGTTCACGTGGATCGACAGCCCGTTCACGCAAATCTCATCGAGTTTCGTAATTCAAGGTATAGTTAGTGTACGCATTATAGCTGAGTTCTGCGTGATTGTCATTCTTAAAACAAGATTATATAGAGTTTATACAATGGGCGAGGAGGTTAAAAAGAGGTTATATGAGTGGATTCTGACTGACCTAGAACCTCACCATCTCGAGTAGTACGTATTCTGCGACGAGAGATCTTAAGTAATATCGAAGAAGATTTCTCTTCCCGAAAAACACCTTCGTCGAAATGGTGAATGTAAACCGACTTTCTACTTTCAACTTGTAACTTCCAACCCATAAGCTCCTCGGATCCGCCTTGATCCAGCTTCACTATCTAGCCTAATCGTCTCCACCTCAAAAATAAAACACCCCGCCTCCTCAGAGAGGAAACGGGGTACTAGAAGTGCGCTCAGACAAGCGTTACCACTTATTCTTTCGAACCTGCATGGCGGCAATCGCCTTTTTATCCACTTCGCGCAAGCGCTCCTGGCGCTCATTGCGGTCATCACTACGATCTGCGATTCTGTGAACAAGAAACTCTCCTGCTGTTCCATGCGATGGCCTGGAACCCAATGAGCCTTGACTGGCAAGCTCAGAGGCAAATTCGATTCGGCGTTCCAATGCCTCTCGGTCTGCGCGCATGGCCTCAATGGCGTCGATAGCTGTCTGCTCGAACTCTTCTTCGAAAAGCCCGTGTTCCACCTTGAGACGCAAATCGTTCAAGTGATCTGCCGAGTCGTTCCAATCCTCGATTTCGTCGATGAGAACATTATACTCAGCAAACCGTTTGTCAAAGCGCTCTTCCCTGTGCATGTTGTCGATCTTGAACTCGTTGGTCAAGAACGCAATCAACACACCGAACATGTAAAGAAACGGCAGGTATGGGAGAAAGGCGAATACACCAGCGAGTAGCGCTACTACTCCAGCCAATATTATAAAGCCAGAAAAGTAGTCTAAGTTGTGATCCTCGATTGCCCCTAGAAATGTCAGTAGCTCTCCAGCAGCAAAGACGATCACCGCGGCAATTAACGCTATGAATACCACGGGGAGGCCCATCGCAGGCGTGCTCCACAAGAAGGAGAAGTCCCATCCGGTGTCTTTGTACGCCATCCATACGTCGAGAGCCACCCAGATTCCTAGCAGTACGGGCGCTGCTAGTGTTGCAAGCGCAAGCCACAGGTTGCTGGATAGCTTCTTTTTCTCCCTGTCTGCCAGTACATGACGAACCTGTTCAAGCTGCTCGCGCAAGCCCTCAGGTACAGTTGTAGCATCCTCCAGGTTGACCGTGCGAAACTGCGCGATCATGGACTTTTTCATCTGTTTTCTCCGTTTTTTAAGTTTAAAGGAACTGGGAACATTAAATCATTTTAGCGATTTTGTCAAGCTCTAAGTCATCAAGTATCGAGATGCTTTAACATACAATCAGAAAAACTTATTTTTTAATCAATATGTGCATATTTAGGCGAGAGGTAACATGGCTTCCGATTCAGCCGTAAGATTATAGAAAAATATTAGAATATCAAAACCACTATCTGGATAATCAGCCATTGATCTGATAATTAGCGGATAAATAGTAAATAAATAGTAAATCAAAATATATTAATCGCAGATCAAAAAAATACAACTAAAGGTCCGATCGGACCAATATATGTATAAGACTAAAACAAGAATTATGACTAAAGCTAGCGATCTTTCAACCGGAGTAAGGAAATATCAAATACAACTAAAGGTCCGATCGGACCTTTAGTTGTATTTTATATCACGAACTACAGAAAAATGAACACTATGAATGCAAACCAATCCCTAGAAAGCATTCGGCTCTAATTATAGAGTTATCATAAAAATATTAATCCAAAAACGGCTCCAAGCAAAAATAGAACTGGTCTAGGAGATCTGTCACAAAACTCAATGATATTGATCTGAACGGGCTAGCAGTTTCTGAAAACATACGCTGAGGAGATGCTAGGATGCCAGTAAAAGGAAAGATGGCGAGTTTAAAACAGAGCCCCGAGGGCCCTGTCTTTACCGTTGATCTATCTTATTCTATTCGCTTGTTTCTTCAATAGAATTGCCACTATCGCCTGAATCTACTTGCATTAATGGGTCACGAAATGGCTTAAAATCTTCTGGCCTTTCAAATTCATCTCCTAGCTTTGGCATATACATCCTTAAAGGCGGTGGCAACATTGCCCGCTTTTCTTCATCGCTTAAATCTGAATTTGCTATTCTTGTTCTAAGATCGCCAAGCATAGCGTGTACTTCATCTGGCGATTCAGGCTTTTTCAACTTTGGCTTTGGACCAAATACCACACCTAGCAAATTCTCATACCTTTGATTTTGACTTCTCATGCGTTGCATAAAATCGTCGCGATACTCGGGATCTTTCTTTGCTTGCATTAATTCGTCAAATGTTACATTAAGTTCTTCTGCAATTCTTTCAAGATGATCCTTTGGAAACTCTTTACGATTAAGCATGGCTTCACCCTCGTCTATTCTACGCTCCATCATTCTTGCATGAAACTCTGCAGCACGTTCGGATGAACGAGGTAATCTTGCTTCCATAGCCTCTATTCCCTTTTTGAAAGGGTTTAAAACGTGACCTTCACTAACAGATGGGCTTGCATATGCGTACGTTCCCATTCCCATTGTAGCGACAACCATAACCAAAACAACGGGCAACACAAAGGCACGTTTCCAGCTATAAACCGTTGCAGGATACTCAACGCTAAACTGATCATTCAAGCTTTTTGCTAATTGGTTTTGAAAATCACGACTTGGCGTATGCGACTTTCTAGTCTCTTTTAAATGTTTCTTTAGGTTCTTCATAATTTTACCTCCTTCGTTCCGTCCTTCGCATAAGCGAGAGCAACTTGAATGTCCATAGGACTAAGCGCGCTACGCAACTGCTCGTCAGCAGTGCTAAAAACGGTGTTAGTAATTTTTTGTGAATTTTCAGTTTCAAATACTGAACGTAGTTTCTTCATTGCTCTATGAGCATCAATCCTTGCGGCGCCAGCACTCTTGCAAATGATTTCACCAATCTCTTTATAACGATACCCTAGCAAATACTTTAGCTCGATGATTTCCCTGTCCTCTTTACATAATTTATTAAGAGCACTGTACAACCGCATTGCGTCATCGATATTTTCAAGTTCTTTTCTTCCATCCGCACCTTCCATTTTAAAAGCTATTTGATCAATATCAATTACTTCTTTTTGATCACGCCAATGATTGATTACATGATTACGAGCTATGGTCATAATCCATGCGACCTGCGAAATATTCGGATCGAATTTTGAAAAGTTGCAAAGTGCCTTAATGAATATCTCACTTGTTAAGTCTTCTGCGACTTCCTTATTCATCTTTACACGGTAAAAAACAAAACGATACACGCCGTCGAAATGCTTTCTATAAAACTGATTAAAACTTGATTTGCGTAATTTCATAATGTATCTAACGCGATAATGTAAATAGGCTACGCTTTTGCTCTACACAACTTACCAATCTTTGTTACAGGAAAGAACTAAAACTATCAAAAATGTGGGAAAAGTAAATCCCAGCCGTGTATGGCTGGGAACGATTATCTACCAAGTGGCACAAATACTGGCACTCCAGCCCAAACACCGTATTTGAGCGGACGCAGTATAGACTTTATGTGCCCTTGTACATCCTGAAAGGTTATCAGATGTCTGCTGGCCATGCCCAGTAGTAGCTCAGCGCAACCGTCCATGCCGGTCTCTACCGAAGCAATCGGATCCACGCCATCTCGAAGGCACCAGCGGTCTGTGCTATAAAAAATCCTATACGTTCTGACGCCAAACTTAATGGCAACTATCCCTTGACCAAATAGCCGCATTGCATTCAACGTACCGTTCGCTTGATCATCGCTAAGTAGTAACCTAACTGTATCCACAAATGCGTCGCTCATTTTTACCTCCTAAAGAGCCATGAAAGCTTATAGCAAATCACCTATAATGTCAAGCATCTACTCATAAAATCCTAAATAAAAACTCACCATTTCTAGTGAAAATGTTAGGTAGCAAATAATAACAGCGTTCGACTAGCTAAGCCCTTCCACGTGTTACGAGTAATAACACAGCAGGAGCTATTGGCCAAATAGTTTGCGCCAAATCGCTCATCAAACCTTCTCTAACGATTGGGGAAAGATCATCAACAAAATTCGAAGGGATAAACGAAAATGCTACCATTAAAAATAATCCAGAAAAAGCAACTGCAAAAACCGCTGATTCCCAACCTGACGGAACAACTAGCGGTTCTGAAAAACCATTCTTGGCAAGAATGCCGGAAAATACCAAAAGTAAGATTGTAAATAATCCAATTTTTGTAAAATAATAACTGACCCCAATATCCGGTACAAACTCAACCACAAACGGAGCTAATGTCATTGTAGCTATTGCCATGTAAAGGGCAAAAATTATTGTAAGACTATAATCCTTGCCGATTGTATAAACAAATAAAATAACAGCAGAAAGAACTGCAAGCGCAATAATAAGGTCAATTGTTAAAATCGACATATTGATTTCACTAAGTTGCTCGAGCGTCCCTTCTCCCATACAAAACCAGTATATCACATCTAGCTTCTGTGATCCTGAGCGATCGTGAAGCGCCAGTGAAGGATAATAAAAATGGGCATTACATCCCATTTTTAACAAGAGATTAACTCGCCTGGCACCTACAAGAGGTGGATCATACGCAATTTAGGTGGAGGACTCGTCCAATCTGCCAGGTTAGGATTTGTTTGATCCATTTAATAAGTAGAAAGTTACCATTTCGACGAGTCTGTAGGTCGCGAGGAGAAATCTTTCGGAGATCTCAACGAACCGCGAAAGATCTCTCGTCGTGGATTACAAGCTCCTCGAGATGGTGGGGTTCGAAAGATCTCTCGTCGTGGATTGCAAGCTCCTCGAG
>JAUYIW010000031.1 GCA_030688135.1 Candidatus Uhrbacteria bacterium
AACAAAATTATAAAATCTTTCTTTAATAATAACATCCGTCTGAATCACTGGACCGTTTGACTGCTTTGATTGCTCAATTTTATCTAATAAGTCAAAAAAGTTACGCGTTCTGCTTATGACATTGTGTAACATTATATCTTCAATGTTACCTAAATCCAGTACCTCAATAGCCTTACTATTAATAACTGAAACGTTTTCGTCTTTATCAACCATTAACAAACCATTGGCTAACGACGAAACCATTGCGTTCATTTTATATTGCTCGCCATCTAGCAATTTACGCAAGCGATGAACTGCAGATGAGGCAAATCCAGTAATAGAATAAAGAATTTCAGTGTCCTTTGCAGAATATAGACCTTCCTTTGTAGATGCAACATTAATAAGCCCCACAACCTCTCCACCAATAATTAATGGGAGATTAAAAAACGAACTAAGGGAAGCTCTGAATTCTTCATCAGGAACTAAACCGACTACCCTGCGATTGATCGTGTAACTTTCCGAGCTCTCTTCTCTTAGTACAGAAAATGCATTGATCATCTTTTCCTGAACCTCAAAAATAAATTTTTGATTAACTTTATCTCGAACGTCAATTTTTACTTTTATATCCTGTTCTTTATCGTCAAGCACAAGGTAAGAAACTGTTGAAAATTCAACTAGCTGACCTAAAGAACCGGAAATTACCTCAATAATTTCCATTACATCAAACGTATATCCAATGCGATCAGTAATTTCTCGCAACAGCGAGACCTGTAGAATTTTACTTTTTAGCTCTTGTTCATGGTCGCGCAATACTTTTCGTTCATACCTTGTTGCAAACCATAAAATAACAATGCCAACCAATGCCACCGATCCGCCAAGTACAGTTAATAAATTGTATGAACTCATTACTTGCTTTTAAGATTCTTCCAACCCAGCATAAAAGCGACTAGGAATGAAATTACTGCTAGGAATTCCAAAACTTCAGACAAACCATGTGCCACAAAAATATCTAAACCACTCAAAAGTCCGTAAAACTCAAGAAGTCCAAAAAATATAACACCCGTAGCCATCCATCCCCATGTTTTTGAAAGCGCGCCTCCGCGCATCATCGAAGCTAATACTAAACTAAAAATTATTGCTCCTATAGCAATGGCAGTATTTAGAACTTCAAAAAATAACTCAACTGACCCTGGATACAGTGTAATTTCCATAAAATATATTTATTTAACAATTGATTCAACAATGCTTCTGGTAATCTGACCGGAAAGAGCCGCATACTCTTCTACAAGAAGATCTAGGGCTTTTTGATCAGATCCTTTAACTGCTGTAACATTTCCGCTGTCATCGACGCTAAGCCCTGGTATGTTTTTAGCTTTACCTATGGCAACGCCTGGCCCCAAGATTACCATTTGTTTTTTTATAAGCTCGTTCATCACATCTTTTGCTTTTTTCTCCACCATAAAATATTTTAATTAATTAAAAGGTTTTGAACTCAGCTCAATATTGAATACACTCCCCCTTTCCTTCCGTGCTCTTGAAGCTAACGTTACCACCATGTACCTCCACAATCGATTTTGCAATAAAAAGGCCAAGGCCGACTCCATCGGTATGCTCGATCGAAGCATTCGATGCGCGGAAAAATCTGTCAAAGACATGTGTCTGTTCGCTCACAGGAATACCAATTCCTGAATCTTCAACCGAAATCTTTACACCAAGCTTAGTTTTAGCAAAAGAAATTTTTACCAACCCACCTTCACGTGTATATTTTAGCGCATTATCGATAAGTACGCTAATTGCTATTCTAATCTTTTCAACATCAATATCAAGATTTGGAAGTTCAACTCTTGGTTCTTTAACTTCTTTTTTTACTCCCTTCAAAATAAAACCTTCATCAAATGTTTGCGCAACAGATTTAACAAGACTCAAAATAGATGTCGGCGAAGTATTAATTACAAGGGTCTTTCTTTCAATGTCGAGCGCTAAGTTCATATTCTGAATAAGCCTCAATACAGTTGCTTCGCTCTGCAAAGCCCTTCTTATAAAGGTCTTTTGCTGGTCTGTCAGATGGTTGAACTCTCCGGAAAGCAGTGATTCAAGGCTCCATCGAATTTCATTTAGCGGAGTTCTTGTAACATGTGTAAGCGCAGTAATAAATTGAGATTTTAGATTATCGAGCTGTTTAATCTCAGACCGAGCCCGCTTCTCTTCCGTTATATCACGCTGAAAACCAACATAACCAGTAATTATTCCATCGCTACTCTTCAAAGGCATTATACCCTGCTCTACAGTAAACTCGGAACCATCCTTTTTCTTATTAATGAACTCGGAATTAAAAACCTGACCCTGATTTAAAGTGAGCCACATTCTCTTATAGAATTCACTAGACTGATGTTCTGTCTTAAGTATGCTTGGCGTTTTAATCCCAACTACTTCTTCAGCCGTCCAACCAGTCATATCCTGCCAGCTTTTATTAACATATGTGTATTTTTGATCTAAATTGACCATACCTACACCTTCAAAACTAGTTTCAACAATCGAAGCGAGTCTTTCGATTTTTTCTTTGTTTATCTTTGATTTACTGATGTCGCGCGAAACTCCAAATACCGCCGTTACATTGCCATCATCAGATCTAATAGGAACGAGTGACATAAGACACCAATCACGAATAGTCCCGCCTGTTTTGTCATGCTTAACTTCAAACGTAGTCGTTTTGCCATTCAAAGCAGACTGCATCGCTTGTTTGAGAACAGGCCGGTACTCCTTTATTATTGAGCTCATATAATCCCATCCAATTGCATCTTCCGCGTTCTTCAGGCTATGCTCCAATATGCCACTAGGGCTCATATACGTAAGCTTACCGTTTAAATCAAACATTTTAATGCAGTCAGGAGAGGTCTGAGTTAATGTTTCAAATTTTTTCCTAGACTCAAAAAGCTCTTTTGTTTTATTTTCTACCTTTTGGTCCATCTCATTTTGAAATTCAGCAAGTTCCGAAGTCATATTGTTCAAAAGAACAGAAAACTGACCAATTTCATCTTCTGAATCAACAGAAATATGTGTGTCTAAATCACCTTTTGTAATTTTTTTAATTGCATCACTTAGTATTCTAATCGGTTTTAATATTGTAAAATGAGAAAAAGAAAAACCGACAAGAAGAGATCCGATCAGCCCAAGTATAAATATAATTATTGAAAGATTAAAAATTCGCTGTGTTCTGGTCTGTGTTATATCAAGCATTTCCGATGAATTTTTAACTAGGCTGTCTACTGCATTAGAAACCTCTTCGTTAAGAAGCCCCATTTCCTGAAGATAGAGCGTTTGCTGAGTTCTTGCTAAATCGAGCGTGGCCTCCGGTAAACTAGCTGAGCTATGCAAAATATCATAAACGTGAAGTATTCTGCCTTCATACTCTAAAGCCTTTGTGAAATTTTCTTCGATAATTCGTGATTCGTAACTACTAACATTCGGAATGTCATGCAGGTCATGCAGAGCCGAAATCATTGTATATGAATGTTCTGCCAAATATGTCTGCGCTTCACTAACCTCGATGGAATTGTCTATATATGGGATTGTAGAAATAGTAAAAAAATAATTTGCGCTGTTAATCTGAATATCGTGAGCAATTTGAATCTTGGTTACAGCATTATGCTCTACTATATCAGCACTGCGAATTTGGAAAAAAATTAACGAACCACTTGCTGTAAAAAAAGACACTATAAAAATAAAAGATAGTGCCAGCTTCCACTTTAATTGCAGGTCTTTAAAAAATGGCATTTTATAAAGTAATTTTTACAGGTGTGGCATATGTCTAGCCCTAGAGCCTACCACACTCCTATCTCGAACTTACCGCCTCACCATCTCGAGGAGCTTGCAATCCACGACGAGATATCTTTCGAACCCCACCATCTCGAGGAGCTTGCAATCCACGACGAGAGATCTTTCGCGGTTCGCAAACTTCGGCATATCTCCGTTGTTACAGTTACGCAATAAGCGCGAAAAGCAAAACTTATACGCGCTATCTTGCAACCGGCACAAAATCATATGATTCAAGAATGCCTTCCGCTTCACTGCTAAAAATAAAGTCAATAAAATCTTCCGTGGCTTTAGATAAGTTACTCTCTTTGTAAGCAATACCGTAGTTCCTTACCATTTTATACTTACCGTTCTTTATAGTTGCTACGCTCGGAGCAATGCCATCAATTGCAAGCGCATTAAAATCCAAACCTTTCATTTTAATAGCACCAAATGAAGTCTGCCCTACAGAATTGGGTATATCTTCCAAGGCTGTCTCCAATGATTCTGAAGTATGCAAAAGTGTTGCGGTTTCTGAAATTACTAACTCGTCACCAAGTATTACCTCTCTAAGCAATATCTTGCTAGACTCTGACTCTTCGCGGTCGAGCAGAATAATAATAGCATCCTCTCCACCAACCTCACTCCAGTTAGAAATCTCTCCTGAATGGATTTTACGAACTTCGTCGCTTGAAAGATTTTTAACAGTTACAGAATTATGAACACCAAGTACCATAGCGTCCATAACAAACGTATTTCCTACAACGTCTGGATAAAGCTCGGCTTCACTTTCATTAATAGGTCTGGCTAGCGCTCCAATGTCGATTAACTCGTTTGCAACACCAATTATGCCATCTCCACTAGCCGTTCCAGGTAAAAACTGGATTTCAATGTCAGGATTCTCTTCTTGGAATTTTTCTGCGATCGGAGTAAGTATTGAAATGCTTGAGGAAGACCCTGAGATAACTATTCTATTCTGCAAATCTCCAATTGTGCCCGTAGTTGAATTTACAGCACGAAAACTTAGAAAAGATACAGCTGAAATCAAAACTACTAATAAAATAATGATTCCGACTATCATTGGCTTTTTCATAAAAATTGTTTTAGTCGCAGGAAAAAGTAATTAACTGCCTTTACGAGGTCACAAAAAAAACATGGGTGACCGATACTAAAAACTCACATTATTTTAAATACGACTTAATCTTTTTTACAACTGCCTGAATTGAAGTGTCTGATTTTACAATGAACTCTTTTGCTCCAAGCTTTTTTCCGCGTTCGATGTCAGATTCCTGTCCAAGATTTGATAAAATAATAACTTGGATCTTTTTTAACTGAGCATCACCCTGCATTTCCTCCAAAACACCAAAACCATCTTTTTTTGGTAGAATTAAATCTAAAAGTATGAGCGAAGGCTTATTTGCACGCATTTTTTCTAGCCCTTGAACGCCATCTAGCGCAAAATCAGCATCTATTCCCTCTTGCTTAAGCTTTGTAGCGTATATCTTAGACAAAAATTCGTCGTCTTCTATTATAAGTACTTTGGCCATATTTAATTTTATTTAGAACAATGTAATTGTTTAATTTGAATCTATTGTACAACATTTATTTGAATAAACATAGAGACCCGCTAAGCCAAAATCTCCAATAGGAACTAAAAGTTGATTTTATTCCAAGGTAACGACGCCAAGAATTGCAGGAGCGCCATTATATTCGATTATATTTGTTGTATGAGTGGCGCTCAGATTCTTGCCATCTTTAGTAACTAGCTTGTAGTTGAATGCTGGCACAGCCTTGCCACTCTGATGTTTTGCAAAATTAGCAATAACTTCATCTCGTGAGCTACTAGCCATCAAGTCCATAAAGTTAAATTCAGGGTTAAGTAATTCATCTTTGGAATACCCCATTACGTTCTCACAGGCCTCGTTTGCATAAACTATCTTGCCATTTTGATTTATAAAAATCATGTTTAAAGAACCTTCTGCAACAGATCTAAACATTTTTTCTGACTCTACTAATGCTTTTTTCGCTAGTTTTTCTTCGTTAATATCAGACTGAACCGTAACCCATACTTCACCATAATTCTCATGGAAAAACTTTGAAATACTCGCCCTAGTCCAAAATTCAGTTCCATCCTTGCGAGTATTCAGTAATTCACCTTGCCATACACCATCTGCACTTAACACTTCCCTGATTTCTGCTACTTTTTCATTCGGCTCGCTACCTTTCCCGGCATTCAATATTGAAACATGCTTTCCAATCAACTCTTCATTACTGTAACCAAACATTTCATTAAACTTTGAATTGGTATAAACAAACGTTGAATTATGGGTATCTACTAAATTAATACCTTCAGGCATGTTGGCAATAATCTGGCTATAAAGTCCTGAATCTGCAAAGTCTCCATAGCTTCTATGGCCTACAATTGAAATTACAAAAACTACAAAATTAATAATTAAGAAGACGAAGACAGCGCTCACAAAAAATGGATTTATTTCATGTACTATCGAATACCACAATATAAAACTGGCAACTACAATGATATCTAGGAAAACAAATATAAATTTTAAGTAGCTGTTATTCTTCATATTCAATATTTACGCATATATTATCTCATAGTAGGTTCTTAACTACCAACTTCCGCCACCGCCTCCGCCAAATCCACCTCCGGAAAAACCACCGCCTCCAGATCCACCAGACGATGAAGGGGGTGAAACCGCAAGATTTATTGATGAATTCACGCTAGTTAAATCAGAAACAAACAGGCTTGGGTTTGCAAGTACCACGCTACTGACATACCAATCTGGTGGCACAAACTCCATATCTTTAAATATATCTGCCCAATGATCAACGTCAGCAAACGCAATCGCATACGGAAGATACTTTTCAAACATATTTTCTTTCTCGTGCCACTCTGACCTATAACGTTCAGCCGTATGCATAAACAACTTAAAACCTTTGGCTCTACGAACAATCTCGATGCCTTTCAATGTTTTCTTTGGCATTAAAAGTCCAAAAAGAAAAGTTACCAGCCCTGCAAAAAAGAATACTATTCCAGCAAGCGCACCTGTAATTCCACTACCAAAAATCCCCACAGCGAAAAGAATAAATGCAACAACTATTGCTATATTTCTACGAGTAAATGATCGCTCGGTATAAATTCCATCTTTCTTTATTTTTTCATGAAGTAGAGATTTTATTGACTGCATGTCTCCTTGCGAAATCGAACCCTTAAGTTTTTCTGTCGTTACGCTTTCACGTCCCTTGAAAATTTCGTTAAATAATTTTGAATGAGCTGGATCTAAATCTGATCCATCCTTAACCTTTTCGAGTGTTATTGTCTGCTTTGGTTTTTTACTAAAAATTCCATGCTTGCTGACGTCTTCCTCAACACGAATTCGTAAATAGCCAAGAACAGCCATTTGAATAATCATTGACGAAACGTGCCATTTACTAATTGAATTCTTGGTAAGAATTCCTGCATAAACTGCAAGCATCCCCTCTGGTGGCTCATATTCCGCAACTATTGTGCCAACACGCGGGTCGCGCCCAAGCTTCCACCAAATACCAATGACTAAAATAATAACTATGATTGGTATAAGAATCATCCAGTTATCCTGCATAAACCCTGAGAATCGATCAAATGAGCTAGGTTCCTCTACTACACCTTTTGTAAAACCAACGGCAATAGTAAGAAAATCATTTGATGCAAAAGCTACTGAATTATCTTGATACGCAATAGCACAATCCTCTCTAGTTGAGCCAAAATATCCAGTGTAACATTTAGCCTGCGACGAATCTGCCCCCTGAGGAAGAGTCACTAACGCTGTTGCTTTTAAAAACGGTGCCTCCCAGTCATCGCCCGATACGTTCCAAAAAATTTCATCATATTCGGAAAAATATAACATTGCACGCGAAACGGTATATAAAATTTTATACTCATGTCGTCCTTCAATTGTTATGTCAGGGTCTCCAATTCTAACAACAACGTTCGCGCCAGATCGAGACAGATCATAAATTGCTGGCTTACCGTCCTGCAATACCGACAATAAATTGAATGGAGTACGATGTCTAATTCCAAAATCATTTTCATAAACCACTGGAATATTGCGAAAAATTCCGTGCTTCTCTAAGAAAAAATCAGCTACAACAGTTTCAGTTATTAAAAAAGAGCCATCGCTCTTAACTTCAATATTTGAATCAAAACTACTTACCTGCCAATCTGAACTACTTTGTGCATTTGAAGATAGCGGTACAACTAAAAACAGCAGGATCGACGCTGTAACTATCAACGACTTATAAAGATAGTCAATGCTTGATTTGAAAAAACCTGACATATGCATTTTTATTGAGTTTATAGATTCACTATCTCGATGAGGGATCGCTCCACCTTAGGTTTATACGACTAGTCGCAATGATAATCTTAGATTCACCATCTCGAGGGGAGAGCACATAGCGACGAGAGATCTTAATCGATATCCATCGTAATCGATATATCGTTTCAATCCGGATTCATACTTTCCACTAATATATTCTTCTTTTCTCGACGCCATTTTTTTATCTCCTTCTCTCTCGCTAAGGATCATACGCAATTTGGGTGGAGGAGTCATCTAATCTGCCAGGTTAGGATTTGTTTGATCCATTCAATAAGTAGAAAGTTACCATTTCGACGAGTCTGTAGGTCGCGAGGAGAAATCTTTCGGAGATCTCAGCGAACCGCGAAAGATCTCTCGTCGTGGATTGCAAGCTCCTCGAGATGGTAGAGAGCAAGATATCCGCTGTTTTTACCGGTTGAGCTAACCTTTGGCCTCTATGCATCTTCCACCTAAATTGCGTATGATCCTAAGTCTGACGTAAATCCAACATACATAATACTGTTATTCCAGTTTGTAATTATGTAGACGTGATACATACATTAAGATTTCTCCTCGTGGTTTACCGTTTCGTCGAAATGGTGCCATACCGCTTCCGTACGCATAAAACATAGCACTACTATGTACCTTCACGTAGACTAAATAACGTATTACCAATCTACAATAAATCACAATACTGCGAATTATTTTTCAATGCTATCTTAAATAAAGGTTCTTGTTAGCAACATGTTCGTCGTGCGTTACCGAGTAGATAGCTTCGCCCTCTGGAGTGGTTAAAAAGAACCAATAATCATTTGCGAATGGATTTACTACAGAATAAATTGAATCAATTCCGGGATTACTTATTGGCCCTGGTGGTAGGTCAGAATACAAATACGTATTATACGGCGAATCAATATCACGATCTGTGAGCGTTATCGAAGGTGTATCGTTTCCTGTTATATAGTTTACCGTTGAGTCAGCTTGTAAGGCCATGCCAATTTCAAGCCTTCGCAAAAACAAGTCTGCTACCAGCGCCTTGTCCTCGGCTGAACGCACTTCGCGTTCAAGAATTGATGCAAGCGTAAGAACTTCGTGCATGGTTTTGCCTTCTGGAACTACAATCCCAGCATCATTAATTTTTTTATGCATTGTGTCGATTAGAGTTCCAACAATGTCTTCTGCTGTTGCGCCTACATAAAATCTATATGTGTCTGGGAACAAGTAACCTTCTAAATCAACGTCATCGGGTTTTTGCGCGCTTACAATAAAATCATGAGACTCAAAAACCGATTCAATTCCAGTAGCTTCTGCCCATTCAGCCTGCGTAATATCAAAACTATTAACTACAGTGTCTCCAATTTGCGTAATCGTGTAGCCCTCAGGAATAGTAATCGAGATTTCCTCAGACTCAGCATCAATCAAAACGTCAACAATAGACGCATAGCTCATGCCTTTTGAAAGCTCAAACTCCCCTGCCTGAAGACTTTTCGAGCTACTGTCTAGAATAGTATAAAATCTAAACCAAAATGCACTTTTTATAAACCGATCTTCTTCTAGCGAAGCTGCAATGCTCTGAAGTCCCTGACCATTTTCAACTGTAAAAATCTGCATTTCTGCATCTTCTGCCGGACCTTGAATCCAGAATCGATAACTCTGAAATGTTATGGAGCCAACAATAAATACTGCGCCAAGGCACAGTAGTAAAAAAATTAATATTAACCATCGAAATACTTTTTTAATCATAGGTCAGGATTTTTCTGAATAAATTCCGCAACTCTAGCTAAACGTTCGTGCGTGCCGGAATCAAACCATGGCTCTGTAGCGTGATAAAAACCAACATCATGATCGCTTTTATCAATGAGAGGCCAAACGTCAGTCTCGTTAGAAATCGGATTCTTGGCAGGAATCAGGTCTTTTATTGCAGGAGTCATTACATACCAGCCCGATGACACAAATATGTTATCGCTCGCTTCAAGAAATGGCTTTGAATCTGATCGATCAACGTAGCGCAATAGTGTCGTGCCGTCAGTACCTGGAAGCAGGATTTCATAGGCTCCATGCTTATCTGCTGGAATCTCGATAGCCGCAATGGTTGCCGATGCTCCAGTTTCTTTATGTCGATTCAGAAATGCGTCTATGTCAATCCAGAATAGGTTATCGGAATTCAAAACTAAAAAGTGATCGTCTAGCTGATCCCAATCAACTAATTGAGTCCAGCCTCCTGTACCCATTGGCTCAGGCTCTCGCAAGTAAGAAATTTGCATCCCAATTGATGACCCATCACCTAGCAAATCCTCAATCATATGACCTAAATGAGCCGTTGCAACTGAAACATTAGTAATGTTGCTTCGTCGTAGATGCTCGAGCACATATAAAATCATTGCCTTATTGGCAACTGGAACAAGCGGTTTGGGTAAATTATCAGTCAGCGGAGCAAGACGAGTGCCCTTTCCTCCTGCCAAAATCACAGCTTGAATCTTATTTATCATAGCCCTAATAATGTAACGGAAACTAGGATTCCTAGCAATGCCCCTGCCACAACGTCAGAAAAGTAATGGACCCCAACTATAATTCTTGAAATTGAAATAATTGTTGCCAAAATCAGCATTACTGTACCAATCATTATTGCGGTAGTGTATAAAATTTCAAAAGCTAAAAGACCAATGCTTGTCGCGAACGCAAAACTAACAGAGGCATGCGCTGAAGGAAATGAAAATTGATTTAGCCAAGGCTTGTAGCTAGTTTCTACACTTGGCCGAGGTCTGCGAACAATATAACGAATCAAAAAAGTTGTAATAATTGTTGCGGCTACTGGTACAAGAATAAGAAACGCCAAGTACGTAGTGCCTGTGCTATAAAGCATGACAATCGAACTAAGTATGAATAGCCAAATACCGTGCACAGAAAATGCACGCCAGATTTTTAAGCTACCCTGTCCTTCGTCATGAATTTGTTTTGTCCATCGCCTGTCTAGTTTGCACATAGTTCCAAGTTGCTGATTCAACATAATCGCTTACCTCTATAATGGATACCTTTATAGGATCATACGCAATTTAGGTGGAAGATGCATAGAGGCCAAAGGTTAGCTCAACCGGTAGAAGCGACGAATCTCTTGCTTTCTACCATCTCGAACCCGACTTAACTTTCTGCTGTCGGGTGAGAGATCTTTCGAACCCCACCATCTCGAGGAGCTTGCAATCCACGACGAGAGATCTTTCGCGGTTCGCTGAGATCTCCGAAAGATT
>JAUYIW010000037.1 GCA_030688135.1 Candidatus Uhrbacteria bacterium
AATGCATAGAGGCCAAAGGTTAGCTCAACCGGTAAAAACAGCGGATATCTTGCTCTCTACCATCTCGAACCCGATTTAACTTTCTGCTGTCGGGTGAGAGATCTTTCGAACCCCACCATCTCGAGGAGCTTGCAATCCACGACGAAAGATCTTTCGAACCCCACCATATCGAGGAGCTTGCAATCCACGACGAGAGATCTTTTGCGGTTCGTTGAGATCTCCGAAAGATTTCTCCTCGCGACCTACAGACTCGTCGAAATGGTAACTTCCTACTTATTAAATGGATCAAACAAATCCTAACCTGGCAGATTAGATGACTCCTCCACCCAAATTGCGTATGATCCGCTTGTATCATATACGATGCCCAACGCTGACTTTTAGGAGAAAAAATGGCGATCTTTCATAGCTGTAGTTTTATTGGAATCCGAAGCGAGCAACAAGATAGGTTTGTCGTTCTTGAGAACGCAATTATGTCAGGCGACCTTCTTGTGATTCTGTGCGATGGGCACAACGTAGATGGAGCATGGTGCGCCGAGCAGGCTTGTAATTTGCTTGCCAGTGGAATTTCACAGCGCAACCCTTTCGTTCAGGAAGACATTGTCCAGTTATTTTGTGAGGTGGACGAGTTTATCTGCAAGGATAAAAAAATTAAAGGTGGCACTACTGCTACTATGTTGTACATAATGCCTGAACGGGCTATGGTGGCAAATGTTGGCGACTCGCCGGCACTTCTGACTGGAATAAGAGATCGCTATACGTTCCTTCACACCGATCATTCCATGGAGAATCCATCGGAATTAAAGCGCATGGAGGATTTGGGGTACACGGTTAGCCGAAGTTATTTTCAGCAACCCAACAGAAAGGCGCCTAAAGGTTTGAATATTTCTCGTGCTCTTGGAGATGCGCATATGAAACCAGGAGTTATTGCAACTCCTGATGTTGCGATTATTGAAGGTCGTCTGCGCGGAGCTGCGCTAGTGATAGCAAGCGATGGCATTTTACTTTGCAGAACGCAACTTATGGGTTGTCTTGCAGGTAGAAGCACATTTGCTAGGAGGGCATTGGTCTCAGAGGGGATTATTGGCGCGGCATGTTTGCACGATAACAGCACGGCAGTCATGGTAGATTTAAAAGGATACTACGCCAGGCAGTAACTAGCGTTCTCTTCTGAGGGCGTTTTTTAATTGAAAAAATCAAGGTATTTCAATTTGCAAAAAGGGTCAGGTTGGATTATGGACTTTTTGATGGAGTCGCGATGTAGGATCTTGAATCCCGAGCGAGGATTTAGGTCCTCTAACTGTCATCCTGAGCGGTCAGTAATAAGTCAGCGAATGGATCTTTCGCCGGTATCAGCTAAAGATTCTTCGTCAATGGTAGGCTAGCTCCTCAGAATGACAGATAGCTCAGATGCCCGACCAAAGCCAGGCGTGCTCGGAAGAGCGGCGAGTTACCACGTCATTTGTCATCCTGAGCGGTCAGTAATAAGTCAGCGAATGGATCTTTCGTTATTTTTTCTGTGAATTAAAAAACCGAGCTCATACGAGCCCGGTTTTTTAATACTTAGTTTTTACGAATCCAGATCATCATTAATAGTTGATACTGAGTCACGCTCAGCGTCTACATCGTAATCCGATGCGTCCAGAATGTCAGCTCCAAAGCTGTAGTTTGAGAAGAATGCGTCTGAAATGTCATCGATTTGTTGGTTCCATGCAATTCCGTAAAGGTCCTCTGCAACATCCTCGCTTGCAATTGGGCGCAACTCTCCGCCAGCGCTTACCGCGTAAACGGTCCTCACAGATACAAACTTAACCATCTTGGTGCCTGAATGGTATGTGATGTTTCTACCAAGTGAAATTGAAGCCATTAAATCATCTGAAACAACCACAATATCGGCAAAGTCTTCGAACCACGTGAAGTAGACTTTTTCGTTAGGGAATGCGTGGCGTTTTCCATCATCGCCGTAGTAGTACACGGCCCTACATGGATCATCAGATTCGTTTCCTGTTGGACATGCGCTTTTAATGAGCGAGCCAGTGTCTGTGGTATCAACCGCCGCACCTTCTTCTGCAGATACTGATGGGAAACATTGCGCATACGTGTGGGCGCTTGAATCTCCGTCGCACCAGTCGCTTCCATTTGATGATTTACCAGTTGGGCAAGTAGTAGATTCAACCGCACTTGAGGCAGAACCATTACCATATCCATCACCATCGTTGTCTGCGTAGCAAGTAATTGTAGTAGAGCTCACTGCTACACTAGTTGATGTTCCGTTGTTTACATTGTTTGCTTCGTCCGTACACCTTGCGTAGGCGAAATTAGTGCCACCTGTTGTAAACGTATAAGAGACTCCAAAATTTCCATCTCCATGGTTAATCATTTCGCTTTTGTATATTGAGTTTATGTATAGGTCGCATCCTGTAATTACAGAGTCATCTATTGGAGTAACGAAGAATTCGACCGCTGTTCCAACGGTAGCACTATTTGGTACAAGGGCTGGAATAACAGGGTCAGTAATATCAATTCTGAATTCAAGGTTAGCTTCAGCGCTTTCGTTTCCAGCTTCATCGACTGCTTTTATATACATTATGTGCTCACCTTCGCTTAGCACTCCGGTTACGGTAAAGGATGTAGTTGTACTTTCTGAATCCCAAATGCCGTCATCGAATTTGATTAAATAGCGGCCAATTCCTGTTTCATCATCTGTTGATGCGTTCCAAGTGAATGAAGGCGATACTTGATTCGTAGGACTTCCTTCAGTGATAGCAAGGTTGGTTGGTGCGTCTGGTGCGTATGCATCGTACACATATACAATTGCATCTGCGCTTGCGTTGCGACCGACTGCAAAGGCATTATTCACTGCTGACCAGGCCACAGCTCGTAGGTCGTCTCCTATAAAACTGGTTTTAGTCCAAGTAGATCCTGCGTCTGTGCTAGTAAACATCACGTCATCTCCAACAAATTTAAGTAAATTACTGGTAACGTACTCGAATGAGTATAGATCTTCTATCCCAAGGTCGGTTACGCTTACTGCATTCCACGTTGTTCCACCGTCTGTTGTTTTAATAATCGTGCCACCTTCTCCCACTATGTAGCCAACTGAGGATGAGATAAATTTAACATCTTGTAGTACTTTCGAGGTTCCGCCAGTATAAAGACTCCAAGTAGCACCCGAGTTTGATGTCTTATAAATTCTTCCGCCATCGCCTACTGCCCATGCAACTGTGCTTGAAATCATGTGTACCCCAAGCATATTTTTGGGAATAGATGTTGCGCTGGCAGTCCAAGTCGTTCCGCCGTCACTCGTATATAGCATTGTGCCAATTTCTCCAACTGCAATTCCAACCGTTGATGAGTACATATCAATGTCAAACAATGTCTTAGTTGTTCCAGAGGTTTGCGCTGTCCATGTAGCGCCATAATCTGCTGAAGTTAATATTGTTCCAGATTCTCCAACGGCGATTGTTTTAGTGATCGAAGCTGAATCAACTGCATACAAAGTACCAGTTACGCCAGTTGTACCTGCGCTCCAGGTAAATCCAGAGTCCTCAGTGTGATAGGCCTGTCCATTCCATCCGACAGCAACTTTTCTATTACTGCTAAGAGAAGTGATGTCATAGAAAACTCCGCTTGCACTACCGGTGTCCTGCAAAACCCAATCAGCGGCCATAACAGTAGGTGCAATTGAGGCAAGCGCGATGGCTCCGAGCAAAATCGCAGTGCCAAAAATTCGCATTTGGTACGTCATAATTAAAAGGTTATTATTAATGAATAGATTATACCACCTACTCGAGTCTCTGCAAAAATTAGTCTAGGCTTGAAACGATTTATTTTTCTAAGTCGTGACTTTACGATGTCTAAACGATACGCCGTATTACATTAGCCATCGCTCAGCCACCTATTAAAACCAATTCCTCAGTTTTATCTTGGAGTAACATTTAGAAAAGCCCCTATTGCACTTTGGTGTCATTTTCGTTACGATTAGGAGCGTAACACAATGGAGGTTAGCTAGTGGAGGTGGGAAAGCGGTAATAGAAGAGAGAAAATAGAGATTTGCTTCCGGAAGCCATATTCCATTCTCCATTACAATTCTCTAATTTCTAAATAGCAAATTTCGATAGCAGTATGAAATACGATCACAAACTAATAGATAACAAGTGGCAGGGTAGGTGGGAAGAATCTGGAATTTTTCACGCTGAAGAAAATTCAAAAAAAGAAAAGTTTTATTGTTTAGTTGAATTTCCCTATCCGTCAGGAGCAGGATTACATATTGGTCATCCTCGAAGCTATACTGCGCTTGATATTATTGCTCGTAAGGCAAGAATGGAAGGAAAAAATGTTTTGTACCCAATGGGCTGGGACGCCTTTGGACTTCCAACTGAAAATTATGCCATCAAGACCGGCAGGAAGCCGGAAGATGTAACGGCGGAAAATATAATTACTTTTAAGCGTCAATTAAAATCACTTGGACTTAGTTTTGATTGGTCGCGCGAAATCAATACAACCGATCCTGCTTATTACAAATGGACGCAATGGCAGTTTTTGCAATTTTTTAAAGCTGGACTTGCTTACAAAGATAAGATGGCGATCAATTGGTGCATGAGTTGCAAGACAGGACTTGCAAATGAAGAAGTAGTAGACGGTGCTTGCGAACGTTGTGGTGGGGAAGTTGAAAAGCGCAACAAGGAGCAATGGATGATTGCCATTACAAAATATGCAGATCGTTTGATTGAGGATTTAGATACTATTGATTATTTACCAAAAATAAAAAAACAGCAGAAAGATTGGATTGGTCGCTCGGAGGGCGCTGAAGTTATTTTCAAACTCGTCGATTCCACCCTTTCCAAGGGGGGAGACAGGGAGGTTCTGGCTAGGGACTCGATCTCTGTCTTCACAACTAGACCTGATACTCTTTTTGGCGCAACATACATGGTTCTAGCGCCTGAGCATCCGTTAGTGTCAAAAATTGTAGAAGAAGATCATAAAGTTGAAGTTGATGCATATGTTAAATCGTCTTCAAAGAAAACAGAAATTGAGCGTGGTGACGCGCAAAAAGAAAAGACAGGCGTGTTCACCGGTTCGTATGCAGTGAATCCTGTAAATGGGGAGAAGATTCCTATTTGGGTGGCTGATTATGTTTTGATGGGTTATGGAACCGGAGCGATTATGGCCGTACCCGCGCACGACGAACGTGACTTTGCCTTTGCTACTAAGTTTGACTTGCCGATTGTAGAGGTCGTCGCTGGCGAGGGAAGTCTTCCAAGGACCGAAGAGGGGACGGCGATCAATTCCGGTGAATTTGATGGTTTGACGACCACAGAGTTAAAGGTGAAGATCACCGAATGGCTCGCGCAAGAGGGTAAGGGCAAAATTGCGGTTAATTTTAAGCTCCGCGATTGGGTGTTTAGCCGTCAGCGATATTGGGGTGAGCCAATTCCTTTGGTTCATTGTAAGAACTGCGAAGGAGCGCAGACTGAGCAGAAAGATGTTTTTTTATTCCACGGTTGGGACGGCTCAACTGAAGGCGACTTTTTTCCTTCGCTCAAGGCTGACTTGAAAAAGAAAGGCTATAACGTTTTCATGTTTAATGCTCCAAACGCTGAAGAGCCGGTTTTTGAAGAATGGCTTGCATTTGCACGTGAGAAGATTGACTCAAATCGGACCGGTGCGCCGTTAACTATTGTTGGGCACAGCATGGGCGGTCACTTATCTGCAAAATTAGCTGAGCTTTACGAACTTGAGCGCCTTGTTTTAGTGGCTCCGGTGGGCGCCCAGCCATCTGAAAAATATTTTGATCAATATAAAGATACCTTAACTGAGGATGAATTCAAGATTTACAAAGATTTTCAGGATCATCCAATTGATTTTGACGCCATTAAAAAGAACGTCGGTGATGTTAGAGTCATCTTTGGCATGGAAGATAAGTGGATTACCGATGAGATTCGCGATCAATACCGTGTAGGACTTGGCGATTCGGCACAATTTGTTGAGATTAACGGCCGAGGTCATCTTTCTACCAATGCTGGGGTAACGCATCTTGAGGCTATTGAATCTATGTTTGATTCATTAAAATCAAACGGCTGGGTTGCAGTGCCAGATTCAGATCTTCCGGTTAAACTTCCAGATGTAGAAAGGTACGAACCGACCGATACTGGCGAGTCACCGCTCGCCGTAATTAAAGATTGGGTGAATACAATTTGTCCAACATGTGGCGGACATGCGCGTCGTGAAACTGACACTATGCCAAACTGGGCAGGTTCGAGTTGGTATTTCTTGCGCTACATCGATCCTCATAACGATAAGGCTTTTGCAGATCCTGAAAAACTCAAAGAGTGGACTCCGGTTGATTGGTACAATGGAGGAATGGAACACACTACACTTCACCTTTTGTACTCACGATTCTGGAATAAGTTTCTTTATGATAGAGGCCATGTTCCTGTGAGTGAACCGTACGCTAAGCGCACAAGTCATGGACTTATTCTTGCAGAAGATGGAGAAAAGATGAGCAAGTCGCGTGGTAATGTTGTAAATCCTGATGAGCTTGTAGAAAAGTTCGGCGCGGATACATTGCGTATTTACGAAATGTTTATTGGTCCGTTTGCGGAAGCTGTGCCATGGAGCACGAATGGCGTTATTGGCATGCGAAGATTCCTTGATAAGGTAATGACAATAAAAGATGCGGTGCAAGAATTTGAATCAGAAAAAGTGACCCGCGCTTTGCATCAGACAATCAAAAAAGTTACAACAGACATTGAAAGCATGAGATTCAATACCGCCGTTGCTCAAATGATGACATTTGTGAATGTGGTGGGAGATGAGGGCGGAATTTCGAAACCGGGTTTCGAAACTTTTTTGACCCTTTTGTGTCCATTTGCCCCACATGTTGCCAATGAGCTGTACGAACAAATGGGCGGAGTTGGCTTCTTAGAAGCATGCGAGTGGCCAATCTTCAATGAAGATCTTGCGGCGGAGAAGGAACTAAATATAGCTGTGCAAGTGAATGGGAAGCTTAGAAGTACAATTGTTGTTAAAGCCGGTACGGGCGAAGATGAAGTAGTCGCGTTAGCCCGCGCAGAAGAGAACGTAGATAAGTTTATGGTAACCGAGCCTAGTAAAATCATCTACGTGCCGGGCAAGCTCGTAAATTTTGTGATTTAGTGTTTAAAGTATCGGCGCTTGACTATTGGTAGATGATCAGTTATAGTCTTTGTGACGAGACCATGAAGTCCAGGAAACCCCAGACTCGAAAGAGAACGGGGTTTTTGTTTTACATCTCTCACTTTTTTCACTTTCTTTCACTTCCGCGCTATAATGCGCGCATGCCGTTTCATCCTAACACATCTTATCCGCTAATGAGTCATAGGTACTGCACAAAACATGCGGCGCTTCCAACTCTTGCGAGTAATCGCTTGCTTGGCTTTGCGGCAAGTGCTTTGGTAACACTCTTTTTTCCAATTTTTCTTTACGAGTTTTTTAATTTTTCAATAATAGTTGTTCTAGTTTGGTATGTTGTAGCATATCTTGTTCGTTTACCTTTGCATATTTGGGCAGCGAAAATTTTTTCTCGAACTGGACTTGTGCCAAGTATGTTCATTGGCACCGCTGGCCTTTTACTTTTTTATTTTTCACTTTATGCTCTCGATATTGGCATTAACTTTTCTCCACTGGCACTTCTTGGGTTAGCGATTGTTGGGCTTGGAGTCAATGCTGGATTTTATTGGTCACCATTCCATGTTGATTTTGCGCAATTTTCAACCAAGGGTCGTCGAGGTAGAGAAATTGGGCTCTACTATGTTATGCAACAAATTGTTGGAATTGGGGCTCCTGTTGTTGCTGGTTGGATAATGCTTCAGTACTCCTATAATGTTTTATTTCTTGTTAGCATTGCGCTAATTGTCGCATCACTAATCCCGCTAGTTTTCATTCCAGAAACTAAAGTGCAGTACGAATTTGGGTTTTGGGAAACATTCAGGCAAATGTATTCAAAACGATATCGAGCGCTGTCATTTTCTATGATGGCTTATGGCGCAGAGAGTGTAGTAGGAATAGTTATTTGGCCAATTTTTCTTTATACGATTTTCGAAGGTCGATATTTAGAAGTTGGTTTGTTTGCTGCGGTGATTGTTATAATCGGTATAGGTTTTCAACTTATTTTAGGCAGAGCGGTGGATAGGGGATCGAAGAGAAAATTTTTACACTGGGGTACCGAAGTATATGCGCTTGGTTGGTTTATAAAATCTCTTGTTGATTCGGTATTGGGAGTATTCGCAGCCTCAACTTTTCACAGCTTTGGGTTGATTATGACTCGAACGCCAATGGACACAATTTTGTATGAAAAAGCAGCTGATTCCGGACACTACATTGACGAATTCACTGTAATAAAGGAAACTGCTCTTACAATAGGCAGAATGCTTATGGTAGTGCTATTAATTGGTATAACTTCTTGGTTTTCGATTACGGCAGCTTTTATAGTCGCAGCCATAGTTTCATTAGGAATTAGCACGCTTTCAAAGGTTCGAGTTGAGCCGGAGATTTGATCTTAATTCGAGTAGGGCACTCCCTGTGGGTGCCTGATCATCAGGAGGTTATAATCTATGAACATTGTTGTTATTGGTACAAGCTATGTTGGACTAGTGCAGGGGGCTTGTTTGGCGCGTTTAGGACATAGTGTTTTGTGCGTTGATATTGATGAGAGTAAGGTGGCCCGTCTTCGTGAAGGCGTGGTGCCTTTTTTTGAACCTGATTTAGAGGAGATTGTAAGAAGTGAAATGCAGGCAGGCAGGCTTAGCTTTACTTCAAAAATTACTGAGGCTGTTATGATTCAGCCTGCAGTAATTTTTTTGGCTGTTGGGACACCGCAGAGTGAAAACGGTGCCGCCGATTTACAGTATCTTAAAGCGGCAGCACGAGACATTGTTGCGGCCGTTCAATCTACTGCGCTCGTGGTAATCAAAAGTACTGTGCCACCGGGGACATCAAAAAAAGTTAAAGAGTGGCTAGGCAGTGATTTTGAAGTGGCATCAAACCCTGAATTTTTGCGTGAGGGAAAGGCAGTGAGTGATTTTTTCAATCCTGATCGTATTGTGATTGGCACAACTTCAGATCGTGCAGAACAATTATTGCGAGATGTTTACTCTGGGATTTTCACGCAAGTGTTTGTAATGTCTCCTGAGAGTGCTGAACTCACAAAGTATGCGGCAAATACATTTTTAGCATCAAGACTGTCATTAATCAATGAAGTTGCAAACATCGCCGATCACGTGGGTGCAAATATAAAAGATGTCGAAGCTGCGCTTGGGGCAGATCCAAGAATAGGGAATCAGTTTTTGCGCGCCGGCGCTGGCTTTGGCGGATCTTGTTTTCCAAAAGATGTTTTAGCACTTGACCACGCTGCGCGTGAGCATGGATATGCACCAAAGCTTATTGCTCCAATTATGGAGGTGAATCTTGGACAGACTGAGCGATTTTTACAAAAGATTTACAATCGTTTCGATAACATAGAAGGTAGGAAGTTTTCTGTGTGGGGCTTAGCGTTTAATGCTGGAACCGATGATGTTCGTGAATCGCCAGCTCTTCGAATAATAGAAAAGTTACTTGAGCGTGGTGCTGAACTTTGTGTTTTTGATCCATATGCAATGGCTTCGGGCAGGCTGGTGTTAGGCGATAAAGTTACCTTTGCGCCGTCTATGATGGATGCGCTTATTGGAACCGATGCTCTTTTGGTGCTTACAGAGTGGGAGGAGTTTTTATACGCTCCTTGGAATACGATTGCTGAGTTATTAAGTGAGAGAGTAATTTTTGATGGAAAGAATTTTCTGCCACACAAAGATTTACGCGATGTTGGATTTGAAGTATTTGGGATTGGATTGAATTAGTTTTTTGTCATCATGAATAAACGGAGGAGTTTTCGTTTTTATTATAAACGTAGGGGCGGGGTTTCCACGTCCTCTTGGCGAAAGGGTTGGGTTTGGCGGTTTGGCGCGGGGCCGAGTTCGGAGAGCTAATATAGTCGCTCCAATAGCCCAGATGGATCATGACTTAAGTGGTGACTGCATATGGTATATAAAAACAAAATATCACCATCGTTAGTTTTGCGAGTGCTTTGCACTGGTTTTTTGTTTGGGATTTTTATTTCATCGTTTGTGTTCCGCGATGACGGATCGGTTAGTGTGATCGCACTTTCGATTAGCATTATCGGCGCAACGCTTATTGCGTTTTTTTGTTTTCGAAAGCTGCAACTCGATTTGATTACATTGATGCTTGTTTTGGTCGCTGCACTACTTACCGGTTTTTATTTGTTTTCAATCAGTTTTCCAACCGATAAATCAGTGGCCAGTATTACAGGCGATAATGTTCGAGTTGAGGGCACGGTTCTACACGTTAAGCGCACCGATACTAAACAGCAGCTCAGGTTGGATTACCTTACAATAAATGATGCAAGCTATGAAGATCGAATTCTGGTTTTCTCTCCTTTGTTTCCACGACTTCAGTATGGCGATAGGGTAGCAGTGCGTTGCGATCTTCAGGCTCCAGAGCCATTTGACGGATTCGCCTATGACAAGTTTTTAGCAACAAAAGGAGTTTATGCAATTTGCTTTACCACGTCTCCGCCACTTGTGATTGATGAGGATATGGGGCATCCGTTGAAGGCGATCCTAATGCAGGCTCGGAATGGAACAATTAGTGTAATCGATAAAACATTTGGTGAACCTCACGGGTCGCTACTCGCAGGGCTTTTGCTTGGCGAGCAAAGATTTACTAATGCCTGGGATGATCTTTTTTTGAAAACTGGCACAACGCACATTGTGGCCGCATCGGGTTACAATGTGGCAGTAGTGACTTTTGTATTGTTCGGTTTGCTTGCTTCGCTTGGAGTTCGTCGTCAGCGAGCGTTCACGATTATAATGTTTGGGATTTTAGCTTATGTATTTTTAGCTGGCGCTGAGGCTCCGGTAATTCGCGCTGGAATTATGGGATCGCTTGTACTTCTTGCTCGTCAGCTTGGTAGAAGTTCCACAATGCTCAATGTTTTATTGCTCACAGGATCAGTTATGCTTTTTGTAAGTCCGCTACTTCTTCGTTATGATGTTGGATTCCAGTTGTCGATTATATCAACAGTAGCACTAATTTATTTTTCACCTTATGTTGATCGCGGGCTAGAGTTCATTCCTAAAAAATATGAGATTCGCGAGGCTTTAACTGCAACGTTAACAGCTACATTTTTTACCCTGCCAATTGTTTTTCTCAGTTTTGGTCGCCTTGCAATCATCGCCCCATTTGTGAATTTGCTAATTCTGCCGGTACTTCCGTACACCATGGTGTTTGGCGCAGTGTCAGTTTTTGGCGGAATATTTTCGTCTTCTGTAGGCGCATTTCTTTCAGGTCCTGCTTGGGCGCTTCTTGGTTATATGCTTTGGGTAATCAAATCTATGGCAGAACTTCCATTTGCATCGTTTGAAATTCCACCAGTATTATTCGTTCCTTTGGCGATTTTATCAACAATAATTATATGCCTCGTTTGGTACAGACTATCAAAAAAAGCTACAAAGAAATCGTAACGCTAGCTCTGCTATTTGCGATTACACTTTTTGCGCACGCGCTAGTTGCTGGCACATGGCTTGCGTCTGACGAGCTTGCCGTTTGGGTTTTTGATATTGATCAGGGCGATGCAATTTTTATTGACGCACCAAATGCACAAATTTTAATCGATGGAGGACCTAATGGCGATGTAGTGCAAAAGTTATCTGCGGTAATGCCGTTTTGGGATCGCTCAATTGATGTTGTAGTTAGCACTCATCCGCATGCCGACCATGTGACCGGTCTCATTGATGTGCTCGAGCGCTATGACGTTGGTGAGGTGTGGTCAACAGGGCAGGATTACGAGACCGAAGTGTATAGTTACTTTCAATCGTTTGACCTCCCACCTTTCCAAGGGGGGATTGAGGGGGGTTCTGGAGAGGGCTTGTTTCGACTCGTAAGTGCTGGCTATCAGATCGATCTTGGGAATGGTGCAACCCTAAGGGTTGCATGGCCGGAATCAAGCTTGAACCATCAATTTTTTGAAGATCCGAATGATGGCTCGATCGTGCTAATGCTCGAGTATGGAGAAACGTCAATTCTACTTACGGGTGACATTGGGATTGCGCAGGAGCAGGCGATTTTAGATTCAATGCAAGATATTGATGTGTTAAAGGTTGGTCACCACGGTAGTATTATGTCATCTGAAGCAGATTTTCTTGAAGTTATCGATCCGGAATATTCAATCATTTCGGTGGGGGAGAATGATTACGGTCACCCAAGTCCAATTATTCTAGATCGTTTTAGGTCGATCGGATCGCAGGTTCTTCGCACTGACCTGGACGGAGATGTGCGTGTATTATCAAACGGTGGCGAGCCAGACATCAGTACTTGGCATTTATCGCCTTGATTGGTTGGGAGCCGGTAGACAATGGCTGGAATTCAGTATCTAGATGGCCACCTGTTTACAAACTACTATCTACCATTTACTTCCTACTCTAGATAGAATGCGTATATTGACAATATCTCTAATTCGATGTAGAATTTTACTAAAATTAAAGTATTTAACGTCTTAACGTTTTAAATAAGGGCAAGGATCCTAGGATGTACGGATTTGCTACAGATGTACAGATTTGAAGGCGTCGATCTGTATATCAGTAACAATCAGTACATCGGTAGGACCCTGGAAAAAAAATCATATGGCAAATGCAGAACGAACACTAGTACTAATCAAACCCGACGCTTTACAGCGCGAACTTGCAGGTGAAGTCTTGAGCAGGTTTGAGAAAAAAGGACTCAAAATTGTAGCTCTTAAGCTTACTAATTTGGACGACTCTACTCTTCAGGAACACTACGGTCATTTGGCCGATAAACCTTTCTTCGCTGATTTAAAGTCATTCATGATGCAGACTCCGGTTATTGCCATGATTCTAGAGGGTCTTGGTGCAATAGATGAAGTTCGGAAAATCGTTGGCGCAACAAATCCTCGCGAGGCTGACGCTGGTACTATCCGCGCCGACCTTTCTATGAATGTGCCTTCAAATATGGTACACGCTTCAGATTCACCCGAGAATGCGGAAATTGAAATGAAGCGATTCTTCAAAGATGATGAAGTATTTACTTACGTAAAGTTAACCGATAAGTATCACTTTGGTGAAGGCGTGTAAGAAACGATAAATGTCAAAATCCAAATAACAAATCAAAGAACCGGCTGAGCGCTGGTTCTTTTGTTTTAGATGTTGTGGTAAGATGGATTTTAAAGAAATCTATGGCTAATTGGAAAGAGAAATTTAGAGCGATTATGGCAGTGTACGTAATCCTTGAAAATAAAGATGGCGAAGTGCTTTTATTATTACGCGAGAATACTGGTTATTGCGATGGTCAATATGGCCTACCTGCAGGTCATGTTGATGGTAATGAAGAATTATTATCCGCAATGCGAAGAGAGGCGCTTGAAGAAGTTGGTGTTCGTATCGGTCCGGAGCATTTAGAGCTTGTGCATACCATGCATAGATATTGCGGAGATCACGAAAGAATAGATTTCTTTTTTAAGTGCACCAACTGGGAGGGAGAGCCTATAAACGCCGAGCCTCATAAATGCGGAGGGATTCAATGGTTTGATCTGCGCGATTTACCCGAGGAGTTAATTGACTATTATCGCCATATGTTTGAATGCATTGAAAGGGGAGAAAATTATAGCAGTTTTGGATGGACGGTGGTGCATTGAGTATAGAGTGTTTGATTGCTGATTTTATGGTATAGGGTCGAGATAGCAAAAGTTTCGAAACCCGGTTTCGAA
>JAUYIW010000046.1 GCA_030688135.1 Candidatus Uhrbacteria bacterium
TTTGAACTTGAATTTGCCGACTTTTTGGAAGGCGCTGACGATGTGATTTCTTTCGCAAAAAATTATTATGAAATTCATTTCAAAATTGATTACAAAAACGCGAGCGGAGCAATTTCCAGCTATTATCCCGACTTTTTCGTAAAAACGGATAACAAAACAATTTATATTATAGAAACGAAAGGACGAGAAGATTTAGACGATATTGAGAAAATAAAGAGATTGGCACAATGGTGCGAGGACGCAAGCGAGAGGCAGAAAAAAATTGCTTACAAAATGCTATATGTGAAGCAGGAAGAGTGGGACAAATACAAGCCAACAAACTTTAAGCAGTTGGCGGAGGCGTTCAGGTTAAAAAAATCATAAAATGAAAATATCCTCACTAGAAATTCAAAAAATTAAAAGCGTTGGTGAAAAAATCCAGCTTCATTTTGAGCAGGGTATCAATATCTTTATTGGACCAAACGGAAGTGGCAAAAGCAATGTAATGGATATATTAAATACTGTATTACATACATACTTTATCTGGCATTGGCATGAAAATATTGAGCCATTTGGCAAAATTACATACCAGAAACAGAACCTCGATGGATTTTTTGACTTGCCACAACATTTTGATTTGGGCGACACCAAGCCTCAAGAGATTGCTATAGAAATTGAATTTTCTGATGATGATTTGTAAAATATAGAGATAATGCGTGATCATATTTCTGATATTGCGCAAACAGAAAAGGATTTACTAAAACAATAGACAAGCGACATCGAAAATATTTTTAATCAATTATTGACCATTGTCCCGGAAGACAACCTGAAAAGTGCCTTAAAATAAAAATTTATGAAAAAGAAAAATATAAAACAAGAAAAAGGAATTTTGCCACCGTCTGATTTAAATTTTGACGATATTTTTAACGCGAACGGAGAGCCGAGGATAGATGACTATTATTATGACGCTCTGGAATTATCATGCGGCGGGAAAAAAGAAATTAAGGAAGCGTTGCGATTGCTGAATATTGCTTTGCAAATGGATGAAGACTATGTTCAGACGCATATCGGTTTTATCTGCGTTTACGACGCTATTGGCGATGAAAAGAAAAAAGATGAAGCGATCAAAATCGCTTATAAAAAAACCTTGAAAAAATTTCCAAAGTGGCCGATATTAATGGAGTGGGGATGGCTGGAAAATCGCGCCTATCTGCGAGCGATTCAATATATGGGCGATTGGTACTGGGATAAGGGGAAAAATGAGAAGGCGATTGAATTATATCGGCTTTTACTTAAACTTAACCCTAATGATAATCAAGGTGTGCGATATGAAATTGCCGCCTTGTATGCCGGTTTAAACGGGGATGATATTAATAGAATGACAGATGAGGGCAATGAAAAGCAGGATTGGAGCGAACAAGAAAATCTCGTTCAGGAGCAAAACAAAAAACATAAGTTTTGGAAAGAGCCAAGATATTAGGCGAATTTTATGAAAAAAATACCAGATAATCAAATTGCTTTTTATCAATCGCCGGACGGTTCGGTAAATATTTAGGTTCTATTTGCGGAGGAAAATATTTGGTTAACTCAAAAAAAATGGCAGAACTTTTTGACTGTTCGGTGGATAACATTTCACTGCACCTCAAAAATATCTACCAAGAAAACGAAGTTGACTAACAAGCAACTAACGAGGATTTCTCGGTAGTTCAAGAAGAAGGGAAACGAAAAGTTTCCAGAAAAGTTTCCTTTTACAGCCTTGAAGCAATTATCGCCGTTGGTTACCGCGTAAGCTCCGAGCGAGGCGCGCAGTTTCGCCAATGGGCTACCGGAATTTTAAAAAATTACATTCACAAAGGATATGCTTTGGATAGCAATCGCATGAAATATGGTTTTCGTTTTAGCGCCAGATATTTTGAGGAGCTTGATGAAGAAATACAAGATATTCGCACAAGCGAAAGGAGAATTTATCAAAAGATCACCGATATTTACGCAACTGCGATTGATTATTCTCCGAAGGCTTATGAGAGTAAAGAATTTTTTGCCACCGTGCAAAACAAACTTCATTTTGCCATAACCGATAAAACCGCGTCGGAAATTTCGGAAATTATTACGGAACGCGTAAATGGTAACACACTGTCCAACATCTAGCGTTGACAAGCGGTAAAGAATGTGAGAGCTACGGATACTATCTTTTTAAATCTGTGGCTTTTTAATTTTGTGCAAATTTGTGAAAGAAAAAGAAAAGCGGCGGACTCCGGTTGGAGTCCGCCGCGAGAGGGTGTGCCCTCGAATGTGCTACTTACGTCTTGCGTGGGCAATGAGGCCCATGGCGACGAAGCCGATTGCGAGGGCTACATGACTACAGCAGCCGCCTCCTCCGTTGTAGTTACCGCCGGCCATGGCGAGGCTGGGGGTGGTGAGGAGGGCGAGGGTGAACAGATAACGCGTCATTGCGTCTCCTTTGGGGCGATGGGTCGGCTCCAGCCGGCCACTGGGTGATTGTACGGTTCTTGGTCTACGAACCAAGTTCCGTTTCTTTCCATTAGGTCTAACTGATCATACGAGACGTACTTATGTAGTACGTAGAACCGTCTCGCATGAATGTTTTGTTGTACGATTGAAACCGTTCCGGTCTCCAGGTCAACGCCAGTCACGATTGCGATATGGCCAGGCGATCCATCCTCGGGACTGCCATCGAAAACCAGAATATCGTATTGCTCCGGCGGTGTTTCTCCGCCGTTTTGGTAGGCCCTAAGGCCTTTCTCTTCCGCATTCCAGTAGTAGCTGTCCGCATCACCTGTTTTGGTCAGGTTAGGAAAGCCGAGACGCTCTACGTAGAAACGATTCACATATTCTACGCACTGGAATTCGAGTCCGTATTTGCCACGTACATTTTCGCCGTTTGAGGAGTACATTGTTACACCTTCGAACTCTCCGAGCGCTTCTCCATACGAAGGGGCTGACAGCGACCAGTTGTCGTTGCGTGCATCATTACTTGTGCCAATGCTACACGCGAGGCTGAAGATCACTATCAGTCCGGCCGTCACTAGCATAGGCTTTTTCATGATCCCTCCACGTTTAGAGTAGGATACATGTCATAGCCGATCCGCCACTTGTGGAACAAGCTTTTCTCTACTAGGGAGTCACCCTGTTCGAGGATTGGTCCGAGAGCACGCGGAGTGAACCACGCACTCCTTGGGAAGATCAGCATATTCTCTAGCAACCAGTAGGGCATTACTTTTTGAGTAAAGCTCATCTCCCGTTTAGTTTGTGGAAGTCTGAATGCTCGAGCGGTCGATCCCTTTTGTTTCTTAGGATGCACTCTTGCAATCCAGACTGGGAGCAGTTCACCATTGGTGAACACATCTTCCAGCGATTCGTACTTGAGTGGATCGAGATACGGTCTACGATGGATGAAGTGAATGACTTTTCCACGTACCCAAAGGGCAACGTGAGAGTTGATGTCCTGCCCATCTTCTTGAATCTTCTCCATGTAACCGGTGTTCTCCCAAAGGAGTCCGAGCACATAAATCTGATCCCATTCAAACGGATAGTTTTCCACTTCACTAATGAGCTTCTTCTTAACGTCAGGTTCCAGTCTTCCGTCTGCGTCGAACTCGTCTGTTTTGTCCCAGACGGTTGTGAGCTTGCGGTCGTTTGAAACCCACCCTGGGTTCAACCTATGGGTCCGAATCGTCCACGCACTGGAATGCACGAGTGGCACGCCGGTGAACAGGTTGATGTACTTTGTCACAGTGGCAGAGCACATCGCGTTGTCGTACTCCCACCAGGGAAGTACGCGCGGAAGTTCTCCGGTACGCTCTGAGTAGTTCAGAAGCGCAGAGCGGTCTTCTAGGCTCAGCCGCTTGGCCGTTGCCCAAAAGGCGAGCTCTTCTGACCGAAGGTCTTCTTTGACCTCCGGGTAGTTGTAAATGAGTTTGCCAGTAGCAAAGGTGATCACCACCCCCGCCACCAGCGCAACTCCAGAGAGTATGGCAAACATTATTGCCACGCGCTTGATTTTGGTCATGGTTTCTCCAATGCTTTTTTGGTTTTTTTCATGCCATGGGTAGCTCGCAGGGCGAAACTCTTGTGGCACGAAAACACTATACTATACACTCAAAAACCGGTTTTGTCAAGGTTTATCCCAAGTATTAGCTAAATGTAAAAGAAAAACGGCAACCCCTAAGGATTAACCGTTTAAAGCAGTTGAAGTTAGAATGATTCTACTGCTCAGGCTCGGGTGGCGATTTTGGCAGGTTTGGAAGCCTGTACCAGCCCGCAATGTCGATGGGGTTCAGGAAGTCGCGTTCCAGCGTATCTACCCCGCGAGCAATTACTCGAATTTCCGCTGAGGCTGCGAGTACCATTTGCGCGTACTTTCGCTGCTCGGCCTTTTTTTGCACATCGAGGATAAACGGAAAAATATCTCCTTCTTCCCACCCAAAGTACACCAACATATCAGATTTGTAGCCAGAGTAACCCTGGTTGTAGGCCTGGAGTGCGTGCGAGAATTCGAGCACGCTGTCCATGTTGCCGATTTGCTCCTTGTGGCGAAGCGTTACCAGTCCGAGTACTACGTTGTGGAGTGCTTTTGCGCGATCAACCTTGGAGGGTTTTACGCCCAAGTATTCTGCAGCCTCGCTATGAAAATCTTCAAGCGCGCCAGAGCGGATTTGCATCAACCCCACTTCGCCCTTGCTTCCGCGTGCGCCTACACGACACTCACTTTCTACCATTGCCATGCCCATGACGAAATCGACTTCGTATCCTACGAGCAGTGCGGCCTTTTGAAAGGTCGGTCGCAGCTTCTCGCATGCCTCATACACCTTCTTTCGCTGAGGCCGTTCCGAGAACTCAAAGAACGTCTGTTCGATGTCGAAGATCAGCAGATCTTCGTCGGTGGGTTCGGAATTGCTCACTGTATCTTCGGCTGAGTTAGACTTTCCGAGTCCGCACGAATCGGCGCAGGCTATAGTCCAAAACATCATAAACGCGAGAAAGATCCTTATTTTCATGTTTTCTCCAGTTGTAAAAGGACCAACGACTTTATCACGAATTCATGATTTTGTCAATAAAATACCCTGGATTAACCAGGGTTTAATATCTTATTTTTTTCTAACGCCAACAATATTTCTTCCTAGAAATTGTCCTTTTTGACGATACAGAACAGGCGTGAAAATATATTCAAATTTTTTGGGAGGGAAAATTAGATCTAGCGGTATTTTATATTCATCACGTCCTACGAAATGCGTTGGGATAATGGCTACAACTACTCCTCCGGTTTTTAACAAAACTCCAAGTTTAGAAAAACTTTTTTGATAAAGATCTGTTAGTTCAGTTATTGTACGTTCAACTTCGGTTTTGGATTCACGGCCTTCTCTAGGTTTACCCAAAAACGGTTCAGTTACAATAGCATCTACTGAGTTTGGCTCCACGCTTGATAGTTCAGTAGCTGGAGCTGCGAAATACTCAATTTCAGGCAATACAATACCTTCCTTTTCAAGCCACCTTATATTTTTCACAGTGTCTTGCACGGCACGTTCGGAAATATCACTACCGACCAGTTTGCTAAAACCTACAAGCGCAGCTTCCATTAGAACTGTACCTGATCCGCAAAAAGGATCGAGCAGAGTTGATCCCATCGGTTCGACTCCTGAAAGGTTTACCATCATTCGCGCAAGTTTTGGGGGAAGCATTCCTCTTTTGGCATTACGCGCTGGGCGATCAAAGTCACGGTGTGACCAGTCTTCAAAATTTTGAACTGCAGCCGTTTGCGCAATCATAACTTCGTTTCCGTTCTGAATTAACACAAACTCAGCGCCACGTTCGAGAAGTTTATTTTTTGAAATAACAACGGATGAAAGTGTTGATTCCTTTGATGTTACTAGGCGTGCAGAGTTACCGTCATTTTTAAGTAGTTTTTTAATTTCAAGGCCAAGTGCATTTGCAGATCGTTCTAGTCCTGCACTTTTATAGTGGGCATCTTGAGGAAGCTCAGTGGAGTATGCGCTGATTCCAAAATTTATTCTTTCAGTTTGACCGGAGCTAAGAAGAGTTGCAACCAATAAGTTAGCCGTGTCAGAGTCTACGCTTCGTGCAGTTAGTTCAGACATTGGAACGCTACCAAGTATATAGCCAACTTTTTGCGTACCGCCAAGTCTAGCTTGGAGTTTTGTAAGCTCAACTTTGATATCATCAAAAATAGCAACCTTGTCAGTTTGAAAGGTTGGCGTTACGCCTGTAACGGCTTTGATTTCGGCCAGTGACAGATCGTGATGACTTCCTAGTATTGCGAAGGTTTGCATACGTGGGATCATATAGTGCAAAATGACAAATGTCAAAGATTAGGCTCAACTAAACTAAATGGAACAGGAATACATACTTTGAGTGTCTAAAAAATACTAACCCTTGCCTAATTCCCAACTCATGGAGGTGGTCTTTTGGCTAAGAGATGTTATCAACACTTGACTTACTTGCTAAAAAATGCTAAAGACCCCAGCGACTTTGTGCAACCCCGACTTTGTGCAACCCTAAGGGTTGCACAACAGAAAATCAATCTTTACTGGTTAGTCACAGTGCGTGCAACCCTAAGGGTTGCACTGACTTAACGATGAACTCGGGATTGACCAGTGGTACTTGACAAAATGGTATATTTGTGATAGTATGTACATGGAATTGCCAGGAGCATTCCATTATCAACCGACAGCGGGAGTACGCAAGGATTTTGCTTTGATGGGCAAAATCTTAGTCGTTTGATATATTACATCATGCGGAATACGTTTCCGCGCTAGCCACTTGCATCCATAGGATCGCAGGCGGCTTTTTTCTTTTTCTATTTTAAGCTACGATTACCGGGTATGCCCAGTGGTACAACTTTGAAAAAACTTTTATCTTAGTTGTATTCATATGAAATATTGGTTGCGCGGTGAGATTCAACAATTCTTATCCAAATTATCTTAAAGGCTTTAACGAATATACATAATTCAAAGTTGTCCCACTAGGTATGAAACAATATGAATTGCGTGATCCAATTCACTCAAGAATTCCTTTTGATGATGAAGATCGGACACTAATCGATCATCCTTTTGTGCAACGGCTACGGTTTATTAGCCAGCTTTCATTTTTGCAAAGCTATGTTTATCCTGGCGGGGTGCATGATAGATTTGGGCATTGTTTAGGCGCTATGCATATAGCAACCAGACTATTTGGTAGGCTAGTAGGAAGTTCGGATGAGTTGCGGAAAAGATTTTCAGAAGACGAGATTGAGGCTCTGCGACGTAGAGTTCGTTGGGCTGGTTTACTGCATGACATTGGCCATGGGCCGTTTTCTCATTCGTCCGAATCTGTATTTCCAGAGTTGTCTGAATTGCCGTTGGACTCTAGCTGGTGGAAGAAGACCTTGCCAGAACCCCTCCCGACCTCCCCTTTGAAAGGGGATGAGTTCAGTCGTCAAGCCAAGCATGAGGACTATTCTGTTTTATTAGTTCAAACTCTTGCCGATGAAGGCGTGCTTGAACGTGAAATAGCGCAAGACATTGCTTCATTAATTCACGGGCAGATTAAACCATCTGAATCATTTAAAAAATTTGAGTCGAAAGCTCCAACGCTTCATAAAATTTTAAAGTCATTAATTTCCGGCGAGGTTGATTGCGACCGAATGGATTATTTATTGCGTGATAGTTATTACTGTGGGGTAGCATATGGTAATTTTGATGTTGATTGGTTGATTTCAAGCCTTGGCATCTCAGAGTATAACGGTCAGCTTATCCTTACCTTGAACGAAAATGGCGTGCGGGCATTTGAAGATATGCTACTCGCTCGTTACCATATGATTGACCAGGTTTATTTTCATAAAACCGAAGCAGGGTTTGTTCATTATCTTCAAAAAGCAATAGAGGAAGGTGAGATTGACTTGAAGATTCCAACTGATCCATATTTGTATGCAGACATGCGCGATGCACAAGTTATCGAAATGTTGTTCAGCGCAGCTAAGCTCGAGCCCAACTACTGGTCGAGTCATTTAATGCAGCGCATTCCAGCAAAGAGGATTTTGCGTTTACACGATGCTAGTCCAAAAGACATAGCAACGCTTGAGAAATTAAAGTCGATGTGTAATTCTGCTGGCGTGAATTGGTTTACTCATTCTGCAAAGAATCAGCTGTCTCATTTTGGCGAAGGTGGCTACGAAGACGAGATAATTCATGTTTTAAAGAACACTCTTAATGGCGCTGAATTTGTGCCAGTATTAGAATATTCAGACCTTCTTCAAAAATATAATGAAAAGATTAGGTTTACTGATTTTTTTGTTCTTCGCGAGGATTTTGAGAGGTTTAAGGCATTGAGTTGACAAAATTCCGAGATTTAGCTAATATTGCATCACTTACTATTAACGCATTGTCCATGGCCTATCGAGCCCGTTAAACTACTCTGGCTTGGCTCGAAAACGGTTATTTTCCTCATATTCAGTTTCATGTTTCCTCCACGATACTTCCAGTATCGCTTCGTCGACCTTCAACTTAATATGAAGTAAAAGTACCTCGTTTTCATCTCAAACCAGAGTAGCCCAACTGACTCGTTCAGAGCTATCCGGCATAGAATGTCGGATCAATGACGCATATGATATACGAAATACTATATATTGTTCCGTCCAAGTTTTCAGACACTGAAATCGGCGGAGTAATCGACAACGTTTCAAAGTTACTCGAGGCAAATGAGGCTAAGATTGAAAAGACCGAAAATCTAGGTAAGATCAAGTTGGCCTACCCAATTAATAAGATTACGCACGGAACGTATATTCTAGTTTATGTTGATGTAGACGGTTCTGTGCTAAAGAAGATCGACCAAGATTTTCGTCTGGCCGATTTTGTGTTGAGGCACATTATTGTTAAATGCGATTCCATTCCTTCAAAGACTCCACTTATCACTGCTTATCAGCCACCGCTAACGCCAGAGGGTAAGCGAACGGCACAGCGTAAGAAGGCAGATGAGTCAAAGCAGCAAGCTACGCCATCGGCAGAAAGAATGAGTGTTGAAGAGCTTGATAAAAAGTTAGACGAAATTCTTGATAGCGACATCGTTCAAGGTGTCTAAACGCAAGCTCTAAAATCCAAATTCAAATCTAAAATAATTATATGGCAGGCTCACTAAACAAGGTAATGATCATTGGTAATCTAACTCGTGACCCAGAACTTCGCCAAACTGGAGGAGGAAATCCTGTGTGCAACATTGGAATCGCAACTAACCGATCGTGGAAAGATGCTTCCGGAGAACGTCAGGAACAAGTTGAATATCACAATATTGTTGCTTGGGGAAAGCTGGCAGAAATTTCAGCTCAATATTTAGCAAAGGGTCGCAAAGCTTATTTTGATGGCAGACTACAGACTAGGGAATGGGAAGGCCAAGATGGCGTTAAGCGTTTTAGGACAGAGATTGTTGCTGAAAATATGATCATGTTAGATCGAGGCGGCGCTGGCGCACCTGGATCGGGCAGCTTTGGAGGAGCTTCTACAGGAAATGCATACGAGTCCATGCCACCAATTGGAGATGAGCCTTCTGCGAGCCCAGACAATGAAATAAAAATTGAAGATATACCGTTCTAAAATAAAAAACCAGGAAACTACTAATGTACAGATTGTTACAGATATACTAATTAGCGAAGCATCTGTAAATCAGTACATCGGCAGGAGCCGAGTAAACTAATATGGTAAAACGAAAATCACTACTAAAAAAGCAAGATAAATACTGTAATTTTTGCGTAAATAAGAAACTCGAACTTGATTATAAGAATACCGAGCTTCTTAAGCGATATCTTTCTTCATTTGCAAAAATCGTTCCTCGAAAGCGTAGCGGAATTTGCATGAAACATCAGCGAAAGTTGTCGCTCGAGATTAAGCGTTCGCGAATTATGGCACTACTACCATTTGTGCAGCAGTAAAGGAGACGTATTCAAATTTATACCATTTCGATCAGACTAGACATTAAGTACGGGCGGGGTTTTCCCGCCCTTTTGGTAAGAACGAATGTATGCTTTCAAAGGATGACATTTTAAGACGAAAACAAATGTGGGATGATGTTACCGTATCAATCCGCAAGTTTTTTAATGATCGGGGTTTTGTGGAGTTTCAAACTCCGCTAATGGTTGCCTCTCCTGGCATGGAGCCAAACTTAGATCCGTTCGAATTAAAATTTCGAAACCCGGTTTCGAATAAAAAGTTTTCGAAACCCGGTTTCGAAATTTTTGGGCTTATTACATCTCCAGAGTACTCAATGAAGAAGTTGCTTGGAGCAGGGTTTGAAAAGATTTACACGATTACACCAGTATTTAGAAATAACGAGCTAATTGGTTCGTATAACATTCCTCAATTTACAATGCTTGAATGGTATGGAGTTGGCGACTATAAGGATTGCATGAGCGATACTGAGGATTTAGTGAATTTAGTAATGGGTTGGGAGGTGGATTGGCCACGGATTCAATATCAGGATGCAAAAGTGGACAGCGCTGGAGATCCAGCTGTAATAAAAGATTATGATCGTTTCTTTTTGACTGACTATCCAGCGGAACAAGCGTCGCTCGCTAAATTGTCAGTTGATGGTAAGGTAGCAGAGCGGTTTGAAGCATACGTTAACGGCGTTGAGCTTTGCAATGGATTTTCAGAATTGACTGATCCAGTAGAGCAGCGCGCACGGTTTGAGCATGAGCAGGAAGCGCGTAGGAAGCTTGGTAAGCACGTATTTCCAATCGATATAGAGTTGCTTGAATCGCTAGGTAAGATTGAAAAGCCTGTCTACGGCAACGCCCTCGGAGTTGACCGACTTGTGATGCTGAAGTATGGTGTTGAGGATATCCACGATATCCAGTTACTTACGTAATGGCAAGGAACCGAGGATGTACAGATTTACTACAGATATACCGATGTACGGATATGGAGAGCCCACAATTAATCCATAAAGAGCTCAGTTATTAAGTCATCGGCGCATTGTATGACGTTTTTAATGAGCTCGGTCCTGGTTTAAAAGAGGCTACTTATCAACGGGCAGTTGGGAGTGCCCTAAAGACGAGAGGAATTGATTATGTTTAGCAAGCTTATCATCCTTTAAAATTTCATGACGAAGTAGTTGGTTCGTATTATTTTGATTTTTTAATTGATGGCAAGCTGGTGCTTGAGCTAAAAGTAGGCGACTATTTTTCTAGAAAGAATATCGACCAGATTTATGGTTATTTAGTTGCTAAAGAACTTCAATTAGGAATAATCGCCAATCTTACAAGGTTTGGTGTTAAAATTAAAAGAGTTGTAAATATTGAATAGGTAGCCCGATCCGTACATCTGTATATCCGTATAGATCTGTACATCTTTGGGTCCTGGTAATTCTATGCCATCTCCAAACGATATAAAAAAGGGAACAGTAATAAACCGCAACGGTGAATTATGGGTAGTTGTTAACTTTCAACGAGTCTCACCTGGCAAGGGAGCTAGCTTTGTTCGAACAAAAGCAAAGTCTCTTGCTACCGGAAAGGTTGTAGAAGAGAATATTAAATCTTCTGAAAGCATTGAGTTCGCACAAGTTTTAAATAAGAAGATGCAATATATTTTTAGCGATGGTTCAACGTATACTTTTATGGACGGCATGACCTATGAACAAGTTGCGCTGGATGCCGACATGGTAGGTGACGACGCCAAGTATCTTAAAGAGGGCCTCGACGTAATGGTGGTTACTCATAACGACATTCCTATTTCTCTTGAGTTACCAGGAAAGGTTGAGTATGTAGTGGCTCATACTGAACCTGCTGTAAAAGGAGATACTATTTCTGGTAATGTTTTAAAGGAAGCTGAATTAGATAACGGTTTACTCGCTCGTGTGCCAATTTTTATTAAGACTGGGGACAGCGTGCGCATTAATACAGGGACAGGTGAGTATTTGGAGCGAGTGAAGTGAGCTTGCTACGAATCCACGAACCTTGCTAATATACGGGATTGCGAAAGTTATTGATAGAATCGAATAGTTGCATATGCATGGCAGACCACGGGGTCTGCTTTTTGCTCGACAATCTTCTCAGATTTCTGTAAAATGGAAGCGATGAGCTGAATTCGTTACAGGTCTACGGATTTTACAGAACTACAAACCGATGAGTTGAGTTTATCAATTCGTATATTAGTAATAATCAGTATATTGGCAGGATCCTGGCAAAATAATAATATGGCAAGAAGAATTAAGAAGAAGAAAGCCAAGAAATCAACTAAAAGCGACTTTGGTTTATCGGACGGGGTACGTCAAAGTATTCTTGCTGTCGCTTTGATTGCAATTGGAGTCATTTTATTGTTGTCGTTTTTTGAAATGGCTGGAAAGATTGGCACTTACTTTGAACTTTGGCTTTCATTAGCTTTTGGTTGGGGACGCTGGTTCTTTGCTTTAATACTTGTAGCGCTTGGTTGGATGGCAGTTTTCCCAGGTCGAAGAACGCTGAGCCGAATTAATATAATTGGAGTAATATTCTTTTTCTTATCATTTGATAGTTTTCTAAATTTAGTCATGGCAGATGGGTCAAGACCGGAAACTGCCGATATCATTGCTTCTGGTGGTTATATTGGTTTGATAGTTGGAAATTTTTTAGCAGGCATGATTGGTTTTTGGGGTGCTATAGTCGTTTCTGTTGCGGTAATGCTTATTGCAGTATTTTTAATATTCAATATTTCACTAGATTCGATACTCACAGTTCATTCGCATTTTACAGGTCTTGGACGAGTTCTTCACAGGCGTCAGCTTGAAGGTTCTGGCGACGAGGATGAGGAAGAAGAAGTTGTTAGAAACGATGAAGTAGAAGAAGAACCTGAAGAAGACGACGAAGAAGAGAAGAAGGGAAAAGGACGGATTTTTGATACTGCTCATGACCCAGAGCCAGAAGAGTCACTTATGACTAGTAGCCGTCGTAGGAAAATAAAGATTCCACTCGATCTTTTGGATGATAAAAGTTCAAAGGCTAAGCCAGGTGATATCGAACGCAATAAAAGCATTATTGACCGTACTTTTTCTAACTTTGGAATAGAGGTTGATATGGCTGAGGTTCGGGTTGGCCCTACTGTTACGCAGTACGCATTGCGTCCATCGCAGGGCGTGAAGCTTTCACGAATTGTGGCACTAAACAATGACCTGGCGCTTGCGCTTGCCGCTCATCCAATCAGAATTGAAGCTCCAATACCAGGAAAATCGCTTGTTGGAATCGAAGTCCCTAATCAAAGTGTCGGCCGAGTTTGCCTTCGAGAGCTTTTGGCATCTAAAGATTTCAAGGAGCGTAAAACTGATTTTACAGCGCCTCTTGGAAAAGATGTTGCCGGCGGTGTACACGTGCTAGCAATAGACAAGGCGCCTCATACGTTGGTTGCCGGCGCTACTGGTTCGGGTAAGTCAGTATGTTTGAACACAATTATCCTTTCACTTCTTTATCAGAGCGGGCCTGACGATCTAAAGTTTATTATGGTCGATCCAAAGCGAGTTGAGCTTGGGGTATACGCAGGAATTCCACATTTGCTAGTACCACCTATTACAAAAGTTGATGATGCTATTAATGCTCTAAAGTGGGCCGTGAGAGAGATGGAACGAAGGCTGGACCACTTGGCGAAAAATCACGCAAGGGATATTGATTCATATAATGCAAAGGCTGCAGAGAGAATGCCAAAGATAATAATTATTATCGACGAGCTTGCAGATTTGATGAGTCAGAACAAACGCGACGTTGAAGCAGTGATTGTGCGAATTGCTCAAATGGCTCGCGCAGCCGGAATCCATTTGGTTCTTGCTACCCAGCGTCCATCGGTTGATGTTATCACGGGCATTATTAAGGCAAACATTCCTACAAGAATGGCTTTCGCAGTAGCATCTCAAGTTGATTCAAAGACTATTCTTGATATGGGGGGTGCTGAAAAATTGCTTGGTCGTGGTGATATGCTTCTCACTACTCCTGCAATTTCAAAACCAAAGCGTTTACAGGGGGCGTTTGTGTCTGATCAAGAGATTCAGAGAGTTGTTGATTTCTTAAAGAAACAAGGCGAGCCAGATTATAACTATCAGGTTACAGAAGATACAAGAACTGGTGGAACTGTATTTGATTCAAGCGATACCGATCCATTGCTAAATGATGCGATAAAAGTTGTTATTGAGTCTGGCAAGGCTTCAACTTCATTTTTGCAACGACGTTTGCAAATTGGATATTCACGTGCTGCACGGATTATTGATATAATGGAAGAGATGGGAGTTGTTGGTGGATCGGACGGCGCTAAAGCAAGAGGTATATTGGTCGAATCTTGGCCACCAGGCGGTGAGAACGGAGAGCGCGATAATCCTGTAGATGTAGAAGATGACGAGGAAGATTTTGAAGAACCTGAGGATATCGAAGAACCTGAGGAAGACGAAGATGAAGATGAAGGATACATTGATGATATCGATGAGGATGAGGATGAGGATGAGGAGGCCGTTGATGAAGACGACGAAGAAGATTTTGATTACATTAGTTAACAAGTTCCTTGATCTGTATTCTATAGAAATCGGTAACTAGCAAATAAATGGTTTTTGTAATGCGAAAACTTGATCGCGTACCACAAACGCTCGGCGAAAAGCTCCGAGCTCTTAGACGTGGGCAGGCAGTTTCAATGGATATGATGGAGCGTAGCACGCATATCCAGCGAAGGTATCTTGAAGCTATGGAAAAAGGCCGATTTGATAAGTTGCCTGCACCTCTTTACACTCGAAATTTTATTAGAGCTTACGCTAGGGAATTAAAGGCTGATGAACATTACTTCCTTGAACTTTATGATGAAGAGTGCGGAAGATGCGATTTAGTGGAACCAATGCGAATGCCACGACAACGAGTCGGGAAGTGGAGATTCTTTGTTTGGAATAGACTTGTAAAGTTTGGTATTTTTGCATCACTAGCATTCCTGGTTATAGGATATTTAGGTTGGCAAATTCAGTCGATTGTTTCACCGCCCGATGTTGTTTTGTTTTCACCGCTTGACTCAAGTATTGCAAGTGATGCAATTTTACGGGTAGACGGAATGGTAGATGGAGAAGCCACTGTATACGTTAATGGAGAACAGGTTGTAGTAAGTAACGATATGACATTTTCTACAGAGGTTGATTTAGAAAAAGGGCTAAATACCATTGTAGTTGAGGCGGAGCGACGTTACAGCAGGCGATCTATTGAGGAGCGCAGGGTTGTATTTGATCCACAGGGGGTACCAAAAGTGAGCTTGGCCGAAGAGTAGAGCTGTGTTAAAATACTTTGCGTTGGGAGGACGTTTGCGTCCTTTTTAATTTGCCGGAGCATTGGGTTTACTACCGGAGAGCACGGGTTATTATCAACAATCGCTTATTTATTGTTATTTGGAGGCGTTTATTCATTTCGTAAATTCCAAATCGCTCTTAATAAACTCCATTGATTGTTAACGAAACTCGCTTCTTTGTAATAAACCTCAGTTATTAGATAATAAATTTCATATTTCACAATTACTATGACTAAAAACGAAGATCAAAAAGCAAAGTTAGCTGCCGCTTCGGAAGCTGTCTTACAAATCAAGCAGCGTTTTGGCGATGGTTCTATTATGCGCCTTGGAGATGCTCAGGCTATGAAGGTAGATGCGATTCCAACGGGGTGTTTATCGCTCGACATAGCACTTGGTGTTGGCGGTGTACCGAAAGGGCGCATTATTGAGATTTACGGGCCTGAGTCATCTGGAAAAACAACACTGGCTCAGCACATCGTAGCCGAGTCTCAGAAGCTCGGTGGTGTCGCGGCTTTTGTTGACGCTGAGCACGCGCTTGATCCAGATTATGCAAAGAAGATTGGAGTTGATATTGAAGAGCTATTTATTTCTCAACCTGATACTGGTGAGCAGGCACTCGAAATTGTTGAGACTTTAGTGCGATCGAGTGCAGTAGACGTTATTGTTATTGATTCTGTTGCGGCACTAACCCCAAAGGCAGAGATTGAAGGTGACATGGGCCAAAGTCATATGGGTCTTCAGGCACGACTAATGAGTCAGGCGCTTCGTAAGCTTGCAGCTATTATTTCAAAATCAAATACTACAGTCATTTTCATAAATCAGATTAGAATGAAGATTGGTGTGATGTTTGGGAATCCTGAAACTACTCCGGGTGGTAATGCTTTAAAGTTTTATGCCTCGGTAAGAATTGAGGTACGTAGAAGCGCTCAAATAAAGCAAGGAGACAGAATTATTGGCAATCGCGTTAAGGCGAATATTAAAAAGAATAAGGTTGCACCACCATTCCGAACTTGCGAATTTGATATCATGTACAACGAAGGTATTTCAATTGCAGGAGATCTGCTGGATCTTGGAGTTACGGTAGGGTCGGTTGATAAAAAGGGGAATAGTTATATTTTTGGTGAAGAGCGATTGGGCGTTGGACGCGAAAATGCAAAGCAGTTTCTACGCGATAATCCAAAGATTTTGAAAACAATCAGAACAGCAACACAAGATGCTGTTGCTTCGGCTGATCAGACTGCGAGATAGCTTTGTTAGCTTTTAGCTATTAGCGGAGAGAGTGAGTCGAAAGGCTCGCTCTTTTTTATTCTGTATTAGGATGGATATATTTATCATCTCGACTAAGGTTGATCGTTAGCGAGCTTAGAGAGCTTAATAAAATAAAAAAATTTCCTTCATCTATGTTTTATGGTTTAGATTCGGCTTAGTAACTACTTTCTACTTAATACCAGCTACTTACTTTTATATTTCGGTGCTTGACTTTTGCTAATATATTTGATACTTTATTGGTGAAATCATTGGTTGTATTTTATACAAACTGGTGACCACAAGGGTCACCCCTACAATCAAAACAATTACCACTAGTGACTGCGGGGTGCGGTGCAATGCAGTCAGATCTGTGCCGGAACGCGATCCGTCTTTGATGGATCAAAAATCTCTCTCCTCTCGTTCCAGTGTGTAGGCCTGATTATGAATCGTATTCGTCATCCTGCAGTCTTTGGTGGTAATTTGTTTTGAGGTTACTTCATCTTTGGCGTTGCGTTTGCGGTGCTCGCTCAACGTACGTTCTAGTCCGCCACGTTCATCGATAATCTAGCAAATAAAAAAAATCGCCAGTTTCGTTTGGCGATTTTTGTTTACCTACAGTTTTCCTTTCATAAATAGACTCACAAGTTTCGGATAATAAACAATGGTAACAAGGATGATAGACACTACGAAGACAATGCTATTCATGGTTATCGAAGCAGACTGTATAGGGACGTAAAGTCCCCGTCCAAGTTCAAAAAAGTAAATAAGAGGTACGATTGCGAGCGCAAGTATAGCTAGTAGCGTTGCAATCCTTGCTAGAATATCATTTTTTGACTCGTACATTTTCTTAAAAGAAAGATACAACACTCCTACGATCATGCAAAGGTTAAGCCCGATGTAAAAAAGGGTAGCATGAGCAATCACATTGATAATCCAAGTTTCAGAATCAAATTTTAGCACATTGTAAATAATTGATATCGTGATCGGGACAAAAAGCAAGATTATTTCCTGCGCCTTGGTTGGAAAAAATTCAGAAAGTACAATCCAGCTGTAGATTATTGTGATTGGCAAAGACATTAATATAAAAGTCCAACGTGTGATTTCTCCATATATTGTGCTGTACCAGACAAAGTCCTCGTACCAAAGCCCAAATACCAATAATACTGTTAGTGGCAATGCAATAGACAGGGCGTAGTTTATTGTCATGAGCATTTTTCGGTTTGTTCTTGTCATATATGAGTATTGTATCAGAATTACGATATTTCGTGTTTTTCTGTAAAACCAGAGTTACAGTGTATTTCAGTTTTTTCTGAAGTTATGAATGAATATGCAGCTTAACCTTACCCATGGACAAAATACTTGACGAAAATTAGCCCTTTCTGATATACTTCGCTAGAATTAGTTTTCTGACAGGCAAGTGAGTGAGAACGGGAATTCTCATCCTGTCAAATTTCGCTAACTTTAGCCCCCATTAGGTGAACCCCCAACACCGAATCCACCTCTTTCCAGTCGGGTTATCCACTGCAAAGGAGGCGAGAAACAATTATACTCAATAATAAATCAGGCTTGATGAAAATCAGGCGTGCTTTTTGTTTACATATCTCAACATAAAAAGCCATTGTTTGGAGACTAGAAAGTCGTAATGGGTAGCAGTAAATAGCAAATTCATTATTTCATCTGCTTAGTTTCTTTTACTACCTTCTAATCTCAAAATAACCAGCCTCTAAAGAACAAATATATCAGCCTATGGCCACCAAAATTCTAAAAGAGCGTCGGTACTTTAGTCCAGTACGTGATGCTATGGATCTTCCAGATCTTATAGAAGTTCAAAAGTCCTCGTATGATTGGTTCTTAAAAGAAGGAATTCAAGAACTGTTGGACGAGATTTCTCCAGTAGGTGACTTTATCGGTCGCGATCTTGAATTAACATTAGATGGCTATGTTTTAGAAGAGCCTAAGTTCGACGAAGTGACTTCAAAAAACAAGAATGTAACTTTCGAAGCGCCACTTCGTGTTAAGGCACGACTTAAAAACATGCGTACAAAGGATGTTAAGGAGCAGGAGATTTATTTAGGTGACATTCCAATAATGACTCCTCGTGGCACATTTGTTATAAATGGCGTTGAGCGAGTTGTAGTTTCTCAGTTGGTGCGTTCAGCTGGCGCGTTCTTTAGTGCGGAAGTCGTTCGTGGCCGCAGGCACTATGGAGCAAAAATTATTCCAAACCGTGGTGCATGGCTTGAGTTTGAGACTGATTCTAAGAATGTAATTTGGGTAAAAATTGACCGCAAGCGAAAGGTTGCAGTTACTTCGCTTTTGCGAGCTTTTGGTTATGTAAGCGATGAAGAGATATTGGCTTTATTCAAAGATGTCGATATACATCCGCTTAATAAGTACATAGAAAATACCATTGCAAAAGACGCTGCTACAAACGAAGAAGAAGGATTGAAGGAAGTTTATAAAAGAATTCGTCCGGGTGATCTTGCAACAGCAGATAACGCACGACAACTCATTCATTCAATGTTCTTCAAATTTGAAAGATACGATTTGGGGCCAGTTGGTCGTTATAAGTTTAATCTTCGATTCAATTTAGATGATCCTGAAGTTGGCGTAATGGATGAAGAAAATAGGATTCTAAGTAAGGAAGACCTTGTAAGCATTATTAAGGAAATTATTCGACTTAACATTAACCAGGATGAGCCAGATGATGTTGACCATCTTGGAAACCGACGTGTACGAGCTGTTGGTGAACTTATTCAGGGACGATTCCGGATTGGTCTTGCAAGAATGGAGCGTATTGTACGAGATAGAATGTCTACACATGACATTGATTCTTTAACTCCTGGAAAGCTTATTAACGCACGGCCTGTGATTGGTGCAACGCGTGAGTTTTTCATGAGCTCGCAGCTTTCACAGTTCATGGATCAAACCAATCCTTTGTCTGAGCTCGAACATAAGCGACGACTTTCTGCCATGGGACAAGGTGGACTATCGCGAGAACGTGCAGGATTTGAAGTTCGCGATGTACACACAACTCACTACGGAAGAATTTGTCCTGTGCAGACTCCGGAAGGACCAAACATTGGACTTGTTGGACAACTTGCGAGCTATGCGAAAATTAATCGCTATGGCTTTATTGAAACTCCTTATAGAAAAGTTGTACAGGAAGATGGTAGAACAAAAGTAACAGACAAAATTGAATACTTAAATGCATTCCGAGAAGAAAAAACAGTTACTTGTCCTGCAACTACGCCATTAGATGAAAATGGATATTTTGAATCTGAAATCGTGGATGCGAGACGACATGGTGAGGCAAAAACAGTGTCAGCATCAGAAGTTGAGTATATGGATGTGTCACCAGCACAGATTGTGTCTATTGGTACATCACTTATTCCTTTCCTTGAGCACGACGATGCAACTCGTGCGCTCATGGGATCGAACATGCAACGTCAGGCTGTGCCATCTATTCGACCAGAGGCTCCGGTTATAGGAACTGGTCGAGAGCATCGCGCAGCTTTGGACTCAGGCCATGTTCTTAGCGCAGAAGAGGCTGGTGAGGTTACCTATGTTGATGGTGGAAAGATTGTAATGAATTACAAGTCAGGTGAGAAGATTTATGACTTGAATAAATTCCTTAGGTCAAATGCTTCAACAGCAATAAACCAACGTCCAGTTATTGATGTTGGTACAAAGGTTAAAAAGGGTGATGTTCTTGCAGACGGTCCGTCGGTAGATAATGGTGAGCTAGCGCTTGGTCAAAACATGCGCGTGGCCTTTATGAGTTGGGATGGTTATAACTACGAGGACGCTGTGATCGCTTCTGAAAGGGTAGTAGAAGATGATCGATTTACTTCTGTCCATCTTGAAGAACTTACTATTGACGTTCGCGATACAAAACTCGGACCAGAGGTTGTTACTCCAGACATTCCAAACGTATCTGAAGAAAAATTAAAGAACCTAGATAGCGAAGGCGTAATTCGAGTCGGCGCAGAAGTTAGGTCAGGTGATATTCTTGTTGGAAAGATCACGCCAAAGGGAGAGACCGAGCTTTCAGCAGAAGAAAAACTTTTGCGTGCCATTTTTGGTGAAAAGGCTAGGGACGTTCGCGATTCGTCACTTTACCTTCAGCATGGAAACAAGGGAAAAGTAGTTGATATTACAGTATTCTCAAGAGAAGACGGAGACAATTTATCACCAGGCGTAATCAAGTCTATTCAAGTAACAATTGCTGATCTTCGAAAGCTTCAGGTTGGTGACAAGGTAGCGGGACGTCATGGAAATAAAGGTGTTATTTCTAAAGTCGTACCAATCGCAGACATGCCTTTCACAGAAGACGGCAAGCCGGTGGATGTTATTCTAACACCGCTCGGCGTTGTGTCTCGTATGAACCTTGGTCAGATTCTTGAAGTTCACTTGGGACTTGCAGCAGTGAAGCTTGGCTACAATGTAGCAACTCCTGTGTTTGCTGGAACTCCAGAAGCGGAAATTAGAAAAGAATTAATCGAGGCTGGTTATCCTGCGACCGGTCAGCTTATGCTGTTTGACGGCAGAACCGGTGAAGCATATGACCACAAGGTTACAGTTGGGTACATGTATATGCTTAAATTGAACCACATGGTTGAAGACAAGATGCACCAGCGTTCCATTGGTCCGTACTCGCTCATTACTCAGCAACCACTTGGTGGTAAGGCTCAGTTTGGAGGTCAGAGATTTGGAGAAATGGAAGTTTGGGCGCTCGAGGCATATGGAGCTGCCCACACTCTTCAGGAAATTCTTACAATCAAGTCCGACGATGTGCCAGGGCGTTCAAAAGCGTACGAGGCAATCATTAAGGGCGAAGATATTAGAAAGGTGAATATTCCAGAGTCTTTCAACGTGCTTATTCGTGAGCTTAAGGGACTATGTCTCGACGTTGAGCTCATGAAGAATGGAAAAATAATCGAAGTTGATTCGGTTTCGGCTACTAATAAATAAGCTTAAAGGATATGGCATTTCAAATGAACACACTAAAGTCTACGGACTTTGACTCAATCCGATTAAAGCTTGCGTCACCGGATGTGATCCGCGAATGGTCGCACGGTGAGGTAACTAAGCCGGAAACAATTAATTACAGAACACAAAAACCGGAAAAGCATGGATTGTTTGCAGAAGAAATTTTTGGTCCAAGCAAAGACTGGGAATGTTATTGCGGAAAGTATAAGAAAATTCGTTACAAGGGAATAATTTGCGACAAGTGTGGTGTTGAGGTTACACAAGCTGTAGTGCGCCGAGAGAGAATGGGGCACATCGAACTTGCTTCACCTGTAACTCATATTTGGTTTTTGCGTGGCGTACCTTCAAAGATTGGTACGGTGCTTGATATGGGGGTTCAGGCCTTAGAAAAGGTTATTTACTTTTCTAATTTTATTGTAACAGATGTTGACGAAGTTGCTCTTCAGCAGACTATTGAACAGGTTAAGGCTGAATATAAGTCTAAGAAGAAGATGATTGAAGGGGAGCAGAAGCGCGATATTTCTCGAGTAGTAGAAAAGTTTGCGCAGGAGCCAGCAATGCTTAAAACAGAAAAAGAGCGAATTGAAACTATAACAGCAGAAAAGCTAGCTGAGCTTGAAGAGGATTTTCTTTCAGTTGACCGTGACTTGAAAGAAATGAAGGTAATGAAAGTTATTTCAGAAGCAACTTACCACGATTGGTCACTAAAGTTTGGACACATTTTTGACGCAGGTATTGGGGCTAAGGCCATTCTCACTCTTCTTGAAAGAGTAAATCTTGAAGAGACGATTAAGAAACTTGACGAAGAGCTCGAAGCTACAAAGTCAAAAACAAAACATGACCGAATTGTGCGTCGTTTGAAGCTTTTGCATAGTTTGAGCAAGAATAACATCAAACCGGATTGGATGGTGCTTCGTGCTGTTCCAATTATTCCTGCTGATATTCGTCCAATGGTTCCACTAGATGGCGGTAGATTTGCTACTAGTGACTTGAATGATTTGTATCGTAGGGTGATTAACCGAAATAATCGACTTAAGCGCCTTCATGCGTTAAACGCACCTGAGGTTATTACTCGAAATGAGCAACGAATGCTTCAAGAAGCTGCAGACGCTCTTATCGATAACTCAGCACGTCATTCAAAGACAGTTATTGCCGCAACAGGAAAGAAGCGACAGTTGAAATCTCTAGCTGACATTCTAAAAGGAAAACAAGGACGATTTAGGCAAAACCTTCTAGGTAAACGAATTGATTATTCCGGTAGAAGTGTCATAGTTGTTGGGCCACATTTGAGCCTTGATCAATGCGGTATTCCAAAACGAATGGCGCTTGAGTTGTTCAGACCGTTTGTTATTTCAAAGTTAATTGCTCGCGAATACGTTCATAATATTCGTTCAGCAAATAGATTTATCGAAGCTGATCGTTCAGAAGTTTGGGACATTCTAGAAGAAGTTACTGCGCAGGCCTTTGTTCTCTTGAACCGTGCGCCAACGCTTCATAGACTTGGTATCCAAGCTTTCCGCCCAACTCTCATTGAGGGTAAGGCTATCCGAATTCATCCATTGGTTTGTGACGCTTATAACGCTGACTTTGACGGAGACCAAATGGCAGTTCACGTCCCACTTACCAAGGAGGCTCGTCGTGAGGCAGAGGAGATCATGCTTTCAATCCGAAACCTATTGAAGCCATCTCATGGTGGACCAGTTGCAACTCCTGGAAAGGACATTGCTTGGGGTGGTTATTATCTTTCAATGGTTGATAGTGAACCGGACGAGGCAAAGTTAAAGTCATTTTCAAATACCGAAGAAGTCTTGTATGCCCAGAGCGTTAAAAAGATTGGACTGCAAGAGTGGGTTCGTGTTCGAATGAATGGCGAAACACTCATAACTACTCCAGGACGAATTATTCTAAATTCACATTTCCCTCCAAAGATTGGTTTTATCAACGAAGTGATGGGAAAGAAGCAACTTGCTATAGTTATTAAAGATACTCTAGAATTTTATGGACAGGAATTTACCGCAAAACTTCTTGATGATTTAAAGACACTTGGGTTTAAAACATCGGAACGTTCAGGGTTCTCATGGGGAATGAGCGAACTTCCGGAGATTGCAGCAAAGAAAGAAATTTTAGAAGAAGGCGCAGGTAGAGTGCGTGAAGTTGAAAGTTTTTATGCGCAAGGTCTTCTAACTCAAAGCGAAAGACATACGCAAATTGTAAAAATTTGGACAGAAATTAAAGACAGAATTGCAGAACATGCAAAAAACGCACTTCCACCTGAAACATCAGCCTACACCATGATTGAATCTGGAGCTCGCGGAGCATGGGGCCAGCTTACACAGATGATTGGAATGATTGGAATGAAGGCGTCTCCATCCGGAGAGATTATTGAGCTCCCTGTAAAGTCTTCCTTCAAAGAAGGCCTCACAGTTCTTGAGTTCTTTATCTCTAGTCACGGAACACGAAAAGGACTCACTGACACAGCTCTTCGAACTGCTAACGCAGGTTATCTAACAAGGCGTCTCGTTGATGTTGCCCAAGACGTTGTTGTTCGTGAAGAAGACTGCGGAGACGATAAGGGAGTAATAATGACAAAAGAAGAGTCAGATGATATCGGAGAGCCATTATTAATTAGAATAATGGGACGCACAATGTTGTCTGATGTACTTACTCCGGGTGGCAAGAAGGTGATTGTAAGGGCTGGCGAAATGGTAACGCAAGATCACATCCGAGAGCTTAAAAAGGCAAAGAAAGAATTGGAGCAAGTTCATGTACGTTCCGTTATGACTTGTCTTGCACGGAATGGCATTTGTAATAAGTGCTACGGTTATGACTTGGCTTACAATAAGCCTGTTAAGCTTGGAACTTCGGTTGGAATTATTGCAGCTCAATCAATAGGTGAACCTGGGACTCAGCTTACTATGAGAACCTTCCACACGGGAGGAGTTGCGGGAAAAGATATTACACAGGGTCTTCCACGAGTTGAAGAGCTATTCGAGGCTAGAATGCCAAAACGAAAGGCTATAATGACCGAAGTGGCAGGATCTGTAGAGGTCGAGGTCGCAGAGCGTTCAATCGAACAAGTTGGAACAGGAAAGACTATTACCGACACAAGACCTGGGCAAAAGATTGTTCGAGTTCGCTATGTTGCGTCTGAAGAGATAAGTATCGCTCTTGGCCGTGGCGCTAAGGTATCGATCAAAGAAGGCGCAAGTGTTAAGAAGGGTGATTTGATCGGCGAAAGAACAGATGGAGAAAAGATGCTTGCAGAAATTGACGGCGTTGTGTCGGAGGTAAAGAAGACATCGGTAACTATTATCCACGATGCAAAAAAGATACGCGAGTATGTAATCCCTCAGGGTTACTCGCTATATGTTAAAGATGGTGACCAGGTATTGGCTGGTGATGTTTTGACAGAAGGTCATCTTGATTTGCAAGCTTTGTTCAAATACAAAGGACGTGATGCAGTGCAGATGTATCTTGCAAAGGAAATCCAATCGATTTATGCCTCGCAAGGACAGAAGCTCAACAATAAGCATATCGAAGTTATAATTAGGCAAATGTTTAGCCGAGTTCGAATAAACGAACCCGGGGACACGATATTTTTGCCTGGCGAAATTGTAGAAAAAAATACGATCTTAAATGAGCTTGATCGAGTTAAGAGTGAAAAGGGTAAGCTTGCTACGTATGAGGAATTGTTCCTTGGAATGACTAAGGTATCTCTTTCTACCGAGTCATGGCTCTCTGCTGCTTCATTCCAGGAAACCGCGCGCGTACTCATCAATGCCGCTGTAACAGGAAAGGTTGACACGCTACAAGGGCTGAAAGAGAACGTGATTATCGGACGCCTTATTCCTGCTGGAACCGGGTTTGGTGGTAGGCCGGGGGACGGAGTAATGTCTGAGCTTATCGAAGAGGCTATCCAAGAAGAGGAGGAAGATATAGCTAAAGCAAGTGAGCTTGATGAAGAAGTCGAAGCTGAAGGTCCGCAGTTGGGAGAGGGCGGAGAAGATACATCGAGTGAGTAATAGTAGCAATTATTACCATGGATGATTTACGGATTATCACTGATAGAAAAAAAGAGCCGGCTTTGGGGTAGCCCCCTTTAGCCGGTTCTTTTGTTTTATATTATTTGTATCTCTCTAAGAGACGTCACTATTTTCTTGATTTTATCTTTTTGACGTGGTAGGTTTTAATGGAAACTGAGTAGCTAAGTTTATTAAAAATTGTGTTTATTAGCTTATAACTATAGTAAGCTACATTAGTAGCGATAGCCTTATTTTTCGATAATAAGCCAAGTTGAGACAATAAACTTCAGCTATTAAATAATAAACCCCTCTCAGTCGTAAGATTAACCTCTCCGCATCCCGCATAACCCCTTTGGTATCCAGCGAGATCCTTCGTCGGCTCTACCTCCTCAGGATGTCCGGCTCCGCCGGCCACCTCAGCATCAGAATAACCCATCCGGCATTCGGAGAGATCCGTTCGTCGAGCTCTGATGACCTTGTTAGCTCTCCTCAGGATGACGGCAGGCCCCTCACAAATCTGCCATCACCTGAATAACCTCTTTTACTTTCTACTAACTTTCGCAATTATGTCTGGACATTCCAAATGGGCCTCAATTAAGAACAAAAAAGGTGCGGCTGACGCTAAGCGTGGCCAGATTTTTAGTAAACTATCAAAGCTAATAGAAGTTGCTGCAAAAGAAGGTGGGGCAGATGTAGGGATGAATTTTAGTTTGCGACTTTTGGTTGAAAAAGCCAAGAAGTCCAACATGCCAAAAGAAAATATTGAAAGAGCTATAGAGCGTGGGAGCGGTACTGGAGGAGGCACAGCTATGATTTCGGCTGTTTACGAAGCTATGGGCCCTGGTGGAGCGGCAATTATTATCGAAACGCTTACAGACAATACAAACCGCACTCTTGGCAATGTTAAATCTACCATAACCAAACGTGGTGGAAATTTTGGAGCGAAAGTTTTGTGGCTATTTGATCACAAAGGCGTCATTCGAGTAGATGATGTTTCGAGTGTTAGCGATAGGGACACGGTAGAGCTTGAATTGATCGAAGCCGGAGCGGAAGATATAACATTCGACGATAACGGACTTACCGTATTGTCGAGCATTCAAGATCTTAAAACAGTTGTAGACGCAATTAAGAGCGCGGGACTTGAAAGCTCGAGCGCTGGAATTGAATATATCGCCAAGGACGATCTTGCGATAAGTTCTGACGATGAAGAGAAGCTAATGGCATTGCTTGAGGCAATCGAGGAAGATGACGACGTAACGAACGTTTACACTAACGCTGGTTGACGTTACGAATCTACGAAAGTTACAAATATACCAATTACTAATAATACGAATCTGTGGAGTTGATTTATAAGGATCTGAGTTATCAGATCGTCGGGGCACTCTTTGATGTTCATAATGAGATTGGAGGTGGGCATAAGGAAAAGATTTATCAAAGAGCGGTTGCTTCATCTCTTGCGCGCCGCGGGATTCCGTTTGAAGAGCAGGTAAGGGCTGAACTAAAAGTATTTGAGGATCCTGTGGGTTATTATTTTTTAGATTTTCTGATTGACAACAAAATTATTCTAGAGCTAAAAGCTAAGAGTTTTTATCGCATGGCAGATTTTCGTCAGGCAACAAAGTATCTGCAGGCTCTTGATTTGAAGCTAGCCATTTTAGCCACATTTACTACTACATCTGTTCGTACTCGACGAGTAATCAATTTTCCTGATTCGGAACTTTCGTAATAGGTATATTAGTAATTTTTGTAATTTAGTAACAGTATGGTAACAGTTATAGGTATTGACCCAGGCTATGCTCGTTGTGGTTTTGGGGTTATCGAACCTCGCGGCCAAGACTGGATTAGCGTTGCTCATGGTGTGATCACTACAAGTCAGGAGATACAGCATGCAGATCGACTGCTCGAGATTGCTAGCGACCTTCGATCGATAATAGAGAAGCACAACCCTTCGATTTTAGTGATTGAAGAGCTTTTTTTTGCCAAGTCAACTACCACTGCGCTCAAAGTTGCAGAAGTGCGTGGAGTGGTCATAGTTGAGGCTAGGAGGGCCGGACTGGAGATAGTGGAAGTGAAGCCAAATGAGGTCAAAATGGCGCTTACAGGCTACGGTAAGGCCGATAAACGACAAATGCAGGAGATGGTAAAGACCGTATTCGGGTTTAGTACAATTCCACAGCCCGACGATGCTGCCGACGCACTCGCAATCGCCTGGTGTGGTGCATGCAAGGCCAAATTCAAGTAAGCCTGTCTAATCTAGAATCGATTTCGTTCACATGATATACTGCGCTTGTTAAATATTTTAATCAATTTCTTATGAAATGCTGTCATCCCAATTTTTGGCGCATGGCTCACAAGTTCGGTTTGGGTCTAGCGGTGCTATTCGTCATTTGTTTCCTTTGGTATTTTATTAACCCAGTGGAGCAAGAGCTTCATTTGTCTCTTTTGAAGCTTTCATACATTGGCTTTAGTGGCATGGATGCGCTAAGCTTTATTCTAGGCTTAGTACAGACTTATATCTGGGGTTACATTGTAGTTGCGGCGTTTAAAGTTGCAGGAGGAGCTAGAAAGATGGAAAAGTGTGGTAAGGGGGATTGTAAGTGCAAATAAGCACTCCTAACTGATATTTATGAAAAAGTTTTTTCCTTTGTTCGCAGTTTTTGCCCTCTTCCTAATGGGCGCAGGTTGTGCAACTGTGAGTGATGATTCTACGTCTAGCGACGTAGGAGACATTAGTGAATTTGATAGCTTTGAGGACTTTGATTTAACTTTAGATCTTGATGATTTTACAGTTGATATTGACGTTCCAGAGTTACTTGCAGTTGGCGAGGACACAGAGATTATTGTAACGATTGGAAATGCAAAGGATGAAGATCAGGTATTAGATAGTATCGACATTGCCTCTGAGTATCTTAAAGGCATTGAGATAACGTCATCCAGTCCAGAGTATTTCGAAACTTACTTAGTTGAAACCGACGGAACGATTAGTCATACATTTTTAGAAACTATTCCAGCGAATGGTGAGCTACAGGTGACTTTCTCAGCTACTGCAGTAGAAGCTGGATTGTTCTCCGGAGATCTTGATATTTGTATCAACACCGGATGGAATTGTTTCTTTGGAGACATTGCTACAATGGTGCAGTAGCAAATAAAACAAAAACACTTCGTTAGATCCGTACCCCAAAAACTGGACACGAAAGTGCCCGCTTTTTGGGGTACGAATCACGTTGAGGTGTTTTTTGATACGCGATGTAACTTTAGCACCATCGCGTAAACAAAAACATCGCTATTTCTAGCGGTGCTTTTGGTGCCGAGGGCCAGAATCGGACTGGCGACACGTGGTTCTTCAGACCACTGCTCTACCACTGAGCTACCTCGGCCTGGTGGGTGTGCCTGGACTCGAACCGGGGACCTCAGTCTTATCAGGACTGCGCTCTAACCACCTGAGCTACACACCCAGAATTTTTTTATTGTGTGGCGAAGGTGGTTTCTGGACCACCTGCCTGCCCGCCGAAGCT
>JAUYIW010000052.1 GCA_030688135.1 Candidatus Uhrbacteria bacterium
ACACCTGCCTTTCAGCCATTGCGAGGAAACTACTTTGTGAAATCTATCATAATTTGAAAGAGCATCCGTATTCTATTAATTGATTGGATATCCGGTTTTGCCCACAGGTATTATTTGACTTCAGTATACGAGGGGTGAATTCTATTTTTTCAAAACTCCTTATTCAATAATGATTACTTCACCATCTCTAAGTGTCTTAAAAGGAATATTGTTCTTTTTGCAATACTCAACTTCTTTATCGATATCTGCCGATTCTGGATGATCTGACTTATAGTGTGGAAGAATAATGTAATCAAAATAACCAAGACCTTCCCAAATTGTTTCTTGTAATTCTTTGTATGGTTTATCAGTTGGATCATCAACAATTTGTAAAGCTCCAAAATTTGTCGAAAGAACGCAAATTCCAGCACTGTATCCAGAATATACAAAATCATCTTTTTTAAGAAGCTCTTTGAAGATTATATCAAATCCGCTTAAATTCATTGCTTGTCTTAGAATAAAGGTATTTCCTCCTCTAATGAAAACACCACCAAATTCATTTAATTTATTACGCAATTCATCAATTTTACCGAAGTAGTTTTTTAAATCAAGATACTCTACTTTTAAGCCCAATTCTTCTAAACTTTTTATGTCCATTGCTTCCCATTTATTCTTTTTATCCCAATCTACATTTGTATAATCACAAGCATTTGGTATGTAAGCGATTTTGTTATTATCAGACATTAGTCTAGCTAATTCGCTAGATTTATCTCCAAGCTTGAAAGATGATAAATAGAATTTCATATTTTTCCCCTTTAAAAATTAATAAAAAAACAAATTTTCTGTCTTATTTATTGCACTATGCTTTATTTTAACACAAGATAAAAATTTTATTTCCAACGTTCGCGTGTATGAGAAGTTTCGCCTACTTCCTTATTATTTTATCATAAAGGAGGCGAAATTTGGGTGAAAGAAAAAGTGCAACGAGCGAACCTCATATCGTGCTGTTATACGCCCCGAGCGGAACGCAGTGGAGCGAGAGTGCAACGGGGTGCGACTGAAAGGAGCGAGTTTTGGCAAACAAATAATTACGTTAATTTAAGGGCTCTTTTCAATTTTTTCGTTGCGGACAGCTTGACATCCATTGCAATTTATGATAGAGTGATTTATTGTCAAGTCCGTCGGACGAGGCCCCAAGCTATGAGGGGTTCATAGCACAAACAAGGAGGTTACTATGGCTTCAGGCGCCAAAAACGGCGAGAAGGCCGAGTGTACCTGTGGTGTGACGGCGAGGTACGTCGAGTACCCGAATGGTGCGAGGCGCAACCTCGGAGTGCCCTCATGTATGTCGCCAGACTGCCCGGTGGGATTCGGTAATCGCGTGCTCGCCGAGCAGGAGGCAGCGGAGTACGAGGAGTACCTCGACGGCACGGTGGTCTACGGCGACCAATACTGATGCTTCATGTCTTGAGAGCCCTGTGCGGACAATATGTCCCCAGGGCTCGTTTTTTTCAAAAAAATTGAAAAGAGCCTAATTAAAATATCAAAATTATTTGTTTGGCAAAATTGCGTATAACGTTAATATACGAAAACACTTCGTATAACCTCAAGTTTACGCTGGATATGGGAACTTGGTAAACAAAAAGACAGTTCACTTTCCCCCATTTCTTTGATGCTACAAAGAAATGGGGCCAGGGGGTCTGGGGGACGGAGTACCCCCAGCTGTAATTATTTATGCATTCCCGACGCCTTGCCTCGCAACTTTCTATGATAAGCAACCGCAAACCTGTGCGCTTCATCGCGCGCTTTCTGAAACAGTTCTTTTCCACGGCTCGCAACTCGCGCAAGCTCAATGTTATCAGGATCATATACAAGCCGATCCTGCTTTCGGTCAAACCCTTTTGCAATGCCTAAAACTGGCAAATCCATACGAAACTCATCAAGCACTAATTGAGCCCTATTCACCTGCCCTTTACCACCATCGACAACCATTAATTCTGGCAATGGCCATGCCTGTGGGTAAAGCTCTGCTCTACGCAATCGCCTACGTATCACTTCCTCTAGCATAGCGGTATCGTTTATTCCATTAACAGTTTTGATCTTAAATTTTCTATACTCGCTTTTTACTGGCCTACCTTCTTCAAAAACCACCATTGACCCAACCGAAGAAGTGCCACCGATGTTACTAATGTCGTACGCCTCAATTCTACCTTCCAGATTTATCGTGCTTTCCACATGCATTTGCGAAAATGGAAGCTCAACATCTTCTTTAGTGATCAAGGCAACGTCACGAATATGCTTAAGTGCAAAAATTTGATTCCTAATTTGCGCCGCAACTTCAAACTCATGATTCTTAGATGCTTGTTTCATCTCCCTCTCAAGCTGTCGTAAAAGCTGTACTTTTTTTCCACTAAAAAACAAAATGAGTTTTGTTATAATTTTTCTATAATCTGATTTTGAAATTTCGCCAGTGCAAACGCCAGGACACTTACGAATGTGACGATCAAAACAAGGACGCGTCTTTCCAGTTAGCGATGGGGGCTCGCAAGTTGTCCACGGAATTATTCGTCGAATCAAATCAAGTGCTCGCTTAACCGAAACGCTACTAGTGTATGGTCCAAATACAGCCAAAAACTTTTTCTGTGCAATTTTGGAAAGTTTGCTATCGAATGGATTAATATCCAAGCGATCCAATTCATGTCCACGCATTAATATTGGTTTTGGAAAAGCTTCATTTGTAATAACAAGGTACAAGAAACTTTTATCATCGAGCTGCAAAATATTGTAGTACGGCTGAAGTGCCTTAATCTTATTCGCCTCAAGCACAAGCGCCTCAATAACAGTTGGCGTTTCAATGTAATCAATTCTTGCTATCTTTGAAACCAACTCAGCAATTCTATTGTCATGAGCTTTGTTGAAATACGATCCTACCCTGCTTTTGAGCGACGTTGCTTTGCCGATATAGAGCAATCTACCTTTTGAATCATAATAAAAGTACACCCCGGGACTATCGGGCAACATTTTATTTTTAATTTTTATTTTATTCGGAATTGGCATCTCAAAGTCTACATTAGCTTGCTAGTGTTGATTTGTATAGATTAAAGTTTATTTTAGCTAATCAGTGTCCAATACTGGTCATGTCGTCTAGTACCATTCTCGTTTATAGTCCGTACGGACAATAAACGAGTTATTCTTTAATTTCATTAGCAATAAACACCCTTATCCACTTAGACGAATTTGAAACTTTGAATAATTGTGAAAGTGATTCAGCGGCATTAAACGGAGATATCCACACGCTTCTTTGAATACACATAAACCCAGCCTGAATCAAAAAGAGACGCAACTGCCCTCTAAGCTTACGATGATCCTCCGGTATATCAAAGACTACCATGCAAACACTCCCATCTTCTAACAAGTCAGCATTAACCACCTTGATCCTGAATAATTCTACCATTCCCTTTCCTGTGAGTGCGATTCGATACTTATCCGCGACTCTTCTTACTCTTAAAATATCTCTTTGCCTTAATTCGTGAAGCCTCTTGCGCTCTTCAGATCGTAACTGCGCTATCTCGATCTCCCTTCGCACTACTCTCCACTCGCTTCCATACTTCAATGCTACAGATGGCTTTTGGATGCCATCTAGAGTTTCGTCTAGAAATAGTCCAAGTTGTTCATCCAGACGTAAGAGAAAACGTGCCGCCTTTGAATTACAAACTAGCCTTCTTTTGTTAGTCATAGTATATACAACTCGTTTATAGTCCGTACGGACTATAAACGAGTATTTTTCCAAATTACTTAATAAATCTTACGTAATTCTAACTAACTCGGATTACCACTATCGAATCTTAACTACACAAACTGGCTATGAAACCGCTAGGCTCGCCACAAGTTGCATTAGTTAATGTAAGAATCATAAAGCGCCTACTTCAATACTCGCTTCAAATACGTTCCAGTATGACTTCCGCTCTTGATCGATACCATCTCGGGAGTCCCCTCTGCAACAATCATACCACCACCATCCCCACCTTCGGGGCCTAAATCAATAATCCAGTCAGCTGTTTTTATAACATCAAGGTTATGTTCGATGACTAAAACCGAATTCCCCTGATCTACTAGTCTGTGCAATACCTCAAGTAGCTTCTTTACATCTTCAAAATGAAGACCTGTTGTTGGCTCATCGAGCAAATAAAAAGTTCGTCCAGTCTGACGCTTCGACAGTTCTGAAGCCAACTTAACTCTCTGAGCTTCCCCGCCCGACAAAGTTGTTGCGCTTTGCCCAAGCTTAACATAGCCAAGCCCAACTTCCTGCAAAGTCTTTATCTTGCTATAAACCGATGGAATATCTTTGAAAAATGGTACTGCCTCATCAATCGACATATCAAGTATTTGCCAAACATTTTTCCCATTCCACTCGACTTCTAGTGTTTCTCTGCTAAATCGATGACCATTACATACGTCGCACGGTACATAAACGGTTGGCAAAAAATGCATTTCAATCGCAATTTCACCATGCCCCTCGCAGTTGTCGCATCTTCCGCCAGGACGGTTAAAGCTAAAACGACCAAGTTTATATCCGCGAAATCGTGCTTCTTCTGTAGCGGTAAACAATTCACGAATTGGCAACCACGCTCCAGTATATGTTGCAGGATTTGACCGCGAGGTTCTTCCAATCGGCGATTGGTTAATCAAAAGTGCTTTATCGATATACTCAACTCCCAATACAGCTTTATGCATTCCCGGCTTTGCCTTACTTCCATACAAGCGCTTTGCAATTGATCTATACATTACATCATGCATTAAAGTTGATTTTCCCGAACCCGAAACTCCGGTAATACAAACAAATCGGCGAAGTGGAATGTCAACATCAATATTTTTTAGGTTATGTTCTTTTGCACCACGAATTTTGATTGCATCATGTCCGACCTTGCGACGCTTTTTTGGAACATCAATTTTTAAATCTCCTCTTAAATACGCTGCTGTT
>JAUYIW010000055.1 GCA_030688135.1 Candidatus Uhrbacteria bacterium
AGGTCGCGAGGAGAAATCTTTCGGAGATCTCAGCGAACCGCGAAAGATCTCTCGTCGTGGATCGCAAGCTCCTCGAGATGGTGGGGTTCGAAAGATCTCTCACCCGACAGCAGAAAGTTAAATCGGGTTCGAGATGGTAGAAAGCAAGATATCCGCTGTTTTTACCGGTTGAGCTAACCTTTGGCCTCTATGCATTCTCCACCCAAATTGCGTATGATCCCGAGCTACCATGCCATATATACACCTGAATTCAAAGAAAAAGTAAAAGGGCGGTAAAATCCCGCCCCTATAAACTTCTAATTTATTCTGCCAGTCAATATGGACCTACTCGGTTATAAGCCCAGTACTAATATCGGTAGCTCCTTCCTCACCTTCTTCAAGAGGTTCAGGTAATTCCTCATTGGCGTTACCTTCTTCAAGCTTCGCGAGCCTTTCAGTTACCAATGTATTTTCTGGATTTAATTCCTTTATTGCTTGCACCTGCGCAATTGCAGAATCTAAATCTCCAGCCTGCTCGTATACTGCAGACAAGTACCACCTTGCATTACTAAAGCTTGGTGCAATTGTAACGATTCTTTCAAGTTCAGTTTGTGCTAAGTCATTTTTACCCTGCTGAAGATATAAAAGCCCTAATTGAAAACCGATTCCAATGTCGAGCGGATTAGCATTGCTTAGCGCTTCCATTCTTGCAATCGCTTCAGATAAATTTCCCTGTCTTTCATAAGCAAGCGCTAGGTAGTAGTGCGCAGTGGCATAATCGCTCTTTAGTGAAATTGCAGTTAATAAAGTATTCACAGCCTGAGTTAGAGCCTCAGCGCGAGCATTGGCAGCGTCACTAGCAAAGGTTGCATCTTCGCTTGAAGTCAGCAAACTTAGTTGATCTGCACGTACAAGATATGCCCTACCAAGTGCTGAATAATACTTTGGATTGGTTGGTGCAAGCTCTACAGCCATTTTATAAGACGCAATAGAAAAAGTATCTGCATTACCGACTAGAGGCGCAAACTCGCGGTAAATATCTCCGAGTAACGTCCAGTTTACAACATTTGCAGGAGAGAGCTCTGTTGCAATCTTTCCCGAATTGATACTCGATCCAACATAAGCCTTAACTACTTCTGCGCTCACATCTGGATCATCCACTATTTCCGCAGTTCGTAAAAGTAAAGCATGTGCGAGGTTTCTGTAATATATGTCACTCATTTTGTTCAATCGCGCCGCAGTGTCTAAATTAACAATAATATCATCGAGCGATTCTCCAGCCTGATCTGCTGACACGGCTTTAGCAAAAGTAATCTCTGCACTGTAACGAGAAGCTGTAACAAACATTACCGTTAATAATCCAACAGTAACCATAACAAACATAATCGCTGTAAGCAAAGCAAGTCTTGGTGATTTACTAAATGCATATTCTGTCAATGCTGTTCCAACCTGGCTAACAAACACTGCCGAGAACAGCCAAAATAAAAACATCAAAGTCATGTTCGACGAGTACAAAAGTAACCCTACCGTGACTACAGTCCATGAAGAAAAAGCTACAAATGTCATTTTCCATTCATCATGTGGTTGCTTTTTTAAAAGCATGTTGAGTGCAGCCCCAGCTAAAGATAATATTATAAGCACGAAAAGCAGAGTTCCGACCGTACCAAATGTTGCGAGTAAAGTTAGGATGTGACTGCTACTGCGATCAAAACGCACGTCCCAAAATGCAGTATTATTTAAGTCAGCTGATTTAAATTTTGCATAATCCATTACAAAAGTTCCGGGACCAGATCCAAAGAGCCACGATGTATCGGAAAGTGTATTTTTGGCAATTGAAAGACTTGCAGAATAAGATGGAGAAACTTCAACCGGATATCTTGAGCCAAGAACGCCCGGCATAAACAAAAATAGTATAGCTGCAACAAATAAAATCATTGGCAAAACAAACCTTGAGGTTTCCGGAAACTCATTAGCGCGAACAATGGCAAAAGTGAAAATAACGCTAAGGCCCAAAAGTAATGCTACCCAAAGTACCCAATAGTCTAGCGCAAGAAGAACCAAAAGCGCTGAGGTGGCAGTTACAATAATTGCGATTCTAGATATCACACCCCAAAAACCTGAAGACAGTACTGGATTTTCAGACTTATTTTTCGATACTAACCACAATCCACAACCAAGCACAGACATTGATGCTAGGTAAACTCCTAAAGCGTTCGGACTACCAATGAAATTAGTAGAAAACGGTTGTATCCCGGCAATTGATAAAATCGCGGAAAAACCTATAACCGCAGATACAATTAACATTAACGACCAAACTTTTCGTTGAGTTTTTGTCTCACTTAGAAAATGAGATCCAACTACAAAAAATAACACGAAAACAAGCGAGCTTAGAAAGCTAGTGTATTCCTGCGAATTTTGCCCTACCCAGCTAGTAAATGGCGCAAGCGACATTACTGAAGAAATGGCCGTTGATAGTAAAAATAAAGCCGCCAATCCAAATAGGCGACTCTTTTTTGCTAAAAAATTCTTTTGTGCCACCATGGCTCCAAGCCACGCGATAACTGCAATTGAAGTTAAAATTAGCAAAACTGATTGCTTATTTACTTCAAGCGGATCGACTGTCCAAGGAAAAAAAGTTAGAGGCACTAGCCCTGCGATTGCGTATAACGCAAGCCTGGCAATTTTTGAATATATTGTTGAAATTTGCGTCATAATGACTACATTCTACCACAAACACAGATTCTGTAGAAATACCTCGCTAAGATACTGGCACTGCAGGCTCGTCGTTCGCGACTGGGACGCTTGGTTCTACTGGATCGACCACGTCTGGCGATGGAGTTGCAGGTGCTTCTACTACGATTGGTTCTGGCGCTAGCTCCTCAGGCGTAGGCTCGATAACCTGAGCCTCTACTGGCGCTTCAGTAGGCTCAATAATTAGCGGAGCTACAGGCTCTACTACGGTTGGCGAAGGATCTACTACCTCATCTATAATTTCAACTACGTTAGACTCATCGGTCGTTGCCCCGCCACTCTCATCAACTACTTCTTCAACTACAGGCTCTTCAGTAATCGCTATGTTATCTTGTAAAATTGTAGAATCAAATTCTGGCTCATAATCTTTATGGTAGGCAATCACAAGCCAATCAACTGAAGTGGTTGAGGCGCCATTACTTTCTCGAATATCAAATCCTGCCGGACCTCGATTTAGAGAATATAGAGGACCAGTCGCGTCGGAAGCTGTAAGGAAGACGCGGTAAGGCTGGGTTGTTGAAATAACATCATTAAAGCTAGGGTCAACTGCCTCAAAATCAACCTTTGCGATTCCATTAACGAGCTTGGTCGTACCTGAAAGCTGGACCGTTGTCTCGCGTGACAAAACTCCGTATGTTTCAATATCTTCTCCCTGATGAGACTGGATCACATTAATGAACCGACCCTCACTATACAGGTCGCCACCCTCTTCAAGCCTCCAGTGGCTACTGATTCCTGAAAGCGAACCAACAGAAACAATGCTTCCTCCGCTTAAATTGAGCGTTCCGCTCATGTCGAAATTCGAAACTGGTTTTGAAAATCCAGATACATTATTTACCGCGGCTGGCGCGTCACCTAAAGTCTGGCCATCGTAGTACGAAGCTCGAATAAACGTAATAATCGAGCCTGTCTTTCCATTAAACGGTTCCATAGCATAACCAATAATTGGGCCAGGCTTGGTAGCCTTCATAGCATAACCGCCTTTCGATGATGTTGTAAGAGGATCGCCCGGTAAAATTGAACCGTTTTCATTTGTCACATAAGTTGGTACTCGTCCTGCAAGTGCAACCGGAACGTGACCATCGATATTTTCGCCAGCTAGGAAGCCAGGTTTTGTTGAAATTACACCAACAATTTGAGGATCATAAGTACGACCAGTAGAACGCTCCACATGCTCTTTACTAGCAGAAAAAACTACAACTTCGCCTGGTGACAGTGATTGCTTTGATGGGAACATTTCTGCAAAGTCATAAGAACCTGTACTCCAACCAGATGCGTTGGTTCTCATAAAGTCTCCTCCAAATCCTGAAGAACCATCGTAGAAAATATATTTGTCGGTCTGCATTGTGCCACGATCAGATGGGTAGAAACGGCCAGCGAGCGCAAGGTCGCCCTCGTTTGAGATATGAGCTACTTCTAACCCACCAGTATCTCGAACTGAAAGTCGGTAGTCTGAGCTATCAGTTACTTCGGTCAGCATTACCATTTCTACATCTTGTGTTGCAGAACCATTCCATCCGGAACCTCTAAATGACAGCTCGTTTGAAGCCTCTCCAAGATCGATCACTGTAGCAAATCCGGTAGCACCAAGAATAATATCGGTCGATGCAAGCGTAGCACTTCCCTCTTCAGTTAGAACGTTTAGCGCATGCCATTTTGGTTCAACAAAAACTTTGATTTGACCGTCTACTGCTGTAGATTCAAGAGCCTGACCAATCACATAGCCGACTCCAGTAGCTTTTGCGGCAACCCCAGATGTTGAAGAAATTGTTAAATAGTCACCCGCCGTGATAGAACCGTTTTCTATGCTTACATTCACCGCAACCTGACCAAGCAGTGCAACCGGTACATAAATACCTGTGCTTCTCCAATCCGGTTTCCAATTACCAAGAGTATTTGGCGATGCTGAAAAGGCTCCTATTATTTCATTTGGTGTATTGGCTAATCCAACTGTTCCATCAGATTTCAAACCAATAACATCGCCTAGTGCAAAATCTGAATACACACCGTCAAATAACTCAGCATAGTCGCTTCCTGCCGAGGCATTTGTGACACCACCGGCGCCATCGCCCTCAACTGCTCCAATAATAGCTCCGGTACCTGATTTAAATGCAATAAAGTTACACGCGGCAGTAGGTGGAGCTGAATTTGAACACGCCTGTATTTCAATACCTAAATTGGTATCTGCATGACCTTGATTTAGAAAACTGGCTATGTAATCAGTGGTATCATTTGCCTGTATATATAAAGCTTGTCCGTCACCTGTCTGCAACAGATGTATACCGTCACCAGTGCCGGCATTGCTTATACTTACTGCATTGCCGGTTGCGGAAGCATTTGTTACATCAAAATGAGCAAGTCCTGTAATAGTATTTGCAAACGTTGCACTATTAGACGCCACTTGAAAGCCTGTTCCTGTAGTTAAGCCATCAAAATCTGCCGTGATACCAAACCCTGTATCCATTAATGCTGCGTCAATATCAAGACCTATACCACCAGTTAATGTATCTAGGTTTATGTCAAAAGCAGTTCCACTTGTCTCTATTGAAGTAAATATTATATTTGTATCATCTTCAAGGGTAAAAAATGGAGTGCCATTATCTTGAACGATAAAATCGCCCGTGCTATTTAAGTTTAGAACAAAATCATTTGCACCAAAAGCTATGCTCGTAGAAGCGTCTAAACTCATTGAATCTGAAAGTTCGGTAAAATCCAAACAGTCTCCGGAAGAGCAACTTATATCTGCCCCGGAGATTGTCCCCGTAACTGTAAGATCTCCTGTTGTGCCAGCATCAACAAGAGTCATAAAAGTATTACCTGATGTGTCCCCCCATGTAATCGTACCGGTTGTTAATTCCCCCATTAACGTAGTCTCAAATAAAATATTATTATTCCCTGCATTTAGCGCGTTTACAATACTTGCATAAGAAGCGTCTATAGCATCGGTATACGTTGCCGAAAATGAACCCTTTATCAATAAACCGTCAGTAACGTTATCGCCATCTGATTGGTTTAAAACTATAAGCGCTTCTGTAGTTGATGCAGTTGCGTCTACACTATTAGTTACCATTAAACCATACTGTGTAGCAGCTGTTGTGTCCGTATTAACAATACTGACATTTAGCAAACCATCAGTTAATACTGCATCACCGGTGGTATTTAAGATAGCTACATTTTCTGTTCCTGTTAGTGTAACGTCTACGTCTGTATTAAATGTTGATACTCCATCAAAGTTAGCAGTCGCGTCTACTTCAAAATCCCCTTCTACAAACAAATCATCATCTCCATTTGCAGTTCCGGGAGTTGCAGTGTCACCAATCCTCACATAACCGGATGGATCAATAGTAAAATTGCTTGTAGAACTAATTGTGCCGTCATAATAATTAGTTGAAAAACTTCCTGCAGTAAATCCCTGATCACTAAATACCTCACCATCGGCCTCTATTCGGAACACTAAATCATCCGGTGCGTTAACATCGCTCTCAATTACAAACAGATCTTCTCCGGCAGTTGACCCTGCATAATCAATTCTAAACGCAGAACCTGTCCCGTCAGTCAAACTATCTGTTACATCAATATGCACCGCATCTCCAGATGTGACCGAATTGGCAGTATATAAAAGACCCTTAGTGGTTGTTCCGGTAAATGCCTGAGACCACGTATAGCCCGCTTGGTTCATCGTAAGACTAGCGTCAAGATCAAGAGTATCTTCAAAAGTTATAAAATCAAGACAATCATTACAACTGAATGATCCAACCGTAAGCGCGTCGTCTATTAAGACATCACCGGAATCAACCCAGAGAGCATTCGCATTAGAAATTGTTTGGTTTGTACCTGCTATTGGGGCGCCGGCTATATAAATAGTTGCAGCACGCGTAGTGGTAACTGAAGAATTTGTAGCGGCGAGAGTCGGCGCAGCAAAGCTATTGAATGTTGCAATGGCATTCGTGCCCGATGCGGCAGTCACACTATCTGTAAAAGTTTGCGCGCCTTGCGAGAACCATGAGCCGTTCATATCAGCCGTGCCCAATGTCGCGCTAAGGCTCTGCGTAATGGTACCGGTGCTACTGAGATCAAAATATGAAAAATCAATAACTCCGGTGGTGCCTAGAATAGTGTTTGAACCAATATTTATAGCATTATCAATGTCCGCGTCTGAAACATCGATGGCATCCACAATTCCGCTAGTGATTCCTCCGCTACTGGTAATTAATAACGCATTGCTTATCACAGTAGACCCTGTTGCGGATGTATCTGCATTATCTAAGTGAATCAGGGATCGAACAATATTATCTGTGACATTGGTAGTTGCCTGATTACTTATATGTAATACATCTTCGTTCCCTCCGCTTACACTTGGATTTTGAGTGTACAGCAAATCAGACCCAATATATGTGCCCGCCGATGTTGAGCGTGCATTAGTCAAATCGTAGCGTAACCCACGCACAATACTTCCATCAGTGGGCGTACTTGTGGCAGTGATGTCCAATATACTTCCGGTTGTCAATGAAGTTGATGAGATTTCTAGCGCACTGCCGGTTGTCAGACTATTGGCAGTAATGTTAAATCCATCATTTGCAAGTGTTGGTAAATAATAGACAGATGAATCATCTACAAAGTTCCAGAATGACACTCCCGAATCTTGTACCACAAAATCACCGGCGCCCTGAAGATCAACGAGAAAGTTGTAACCAGCAGAAAAATATAATCGCAAATCGCTTGCATCAACCGTTACCGCCGATCCGGACTCGTAAGCGCGGTCAAGAGTAAAGTTACCGGGGACAAGGCCTTGTAGCATATCTGAATTCAATGCATATGGTGCCGAGGTGATCTGTTTGCGCGGAGAAAGTGTTTCGCCGTTAACAGTAACCTCAAGGTATAAAGCTGTCTCCTGACCAAATATATCATCAGCCATTGAAACATAGCCTGCTGCAGTGTCTCCTAAATTCTCTGAAAACAATCCGTCAGTAAGCGAAACTGTCACTGCGCCAGCTATACCTGGACATGAATCAAATCCGTACAAGCCTGGCCACAAGCATTCTCCACCAGTGAGCGAATCATAAAGCTCGAATGTCATGCTCGCAGTTGCATCTGAAACTGGCACGCTATTAGCATTCAAAATTCTGCCTTGGTAACTGATTATATTAGGAGGTGATGCTGCAAAAGCTTCCATTAACTTCGGAAGAGTAACTCCAAAGGCAAGGCCAAACACAAAGATTGTCACAAAAAGTATAGTGACCTTTTTCAAAAGATACCTTGTAGTTAACTCACGCATATTTTTTCCTCCGGTCTGGGCAAAATAATTTTTACCCAGGCTCGAGGCCGGAACGCCGGAACGACGTTCCGAAATTACCCCTTTTTCTCTAAAGACACATCGACTGAAATAGGTGCTAATTCTTTCTTCTCCTTATAGTCAATCGGTCTAACTTCTTGTTTCTCAAAGCCTACCTTTTCATAAGTCGTGTAATACTCACTAGGACCAACCATGAATGCATATCTGCCTTTTCCGTCAGTTAGCGTGCTTTCTAGTAACTTATTGTACTTTGGCTCAAATAAACGAACTACAGTGTTTGCTACAGACTTACCACTCTTCTCCCTTACAATGCCCCAACCCTTTTTCTTCTTTGGCTTAACAAGATATTTTGTTATCGCATAAATCAACACCTGAACTGCTAATAAGGCTCCAGTAAATGCAGACGGTTGAATTACTACAACGAGCAACGCTAGTATAACGCCGACAATTGCAAGTATCTGTTGGAATACTCGGAAGAATCTTTTTAGGATTAGTGCTCTTGGTGTATGCCTTGCTGGTGCATCAATCGGATCCAGAGGAATGTTCGCGCTTATTATAACACTCTTTTCAGTCACCTTAACTATTTCGCCTGTATAAACATCAAGAATATCCCCATCGATTTTCTTTCCGAGCAACTCTACACTTGGAAAAATGAATCCTGCCTTTACAACCTTTATAATAAATTCTCCTGGATCAGTTTTGAAAAAGTAATGACCATTCTTGTCTGTGACCATTGTTCGTACTAACTTCCCGGTTGTTGCATACAGCCTAACTACCGCTAAATCAATCGGAACCTTAGTAAATGCGTTATAAACTGTTCCAAAATGCTGGCGTCTTCTACGTGCAAAGAATAAAATTGGTGCAGTGAAAAGATACTGTAGAAATGGCAACAGACTAAATGACGACGCCAGTATTGCCGTTCCAGCAATAACTGAAGCTACTGCAACAGGCGTAGCAACGTCAGCCGCAACCTGAACCTCCTGCTGTTCGCGCACTAAACCTACAATATCCTCAAAGGCTTGAAGCACATCTTCTACGCCTTGCCTCACAACTCCAATAGATGGCGTTATGACTTCTCCTCCTGGTACTATGCCGTCCTCTACATCAATAATATCTACGACTTCTTCCCTCACCAACTTCATTCTTGATGTCAAAATATTACCAGAAACAAATACAGCTTTTTCAATATCTTCATATCCAAATTTGCCTGCAGTAATTGTGTAAGATCCGTTTGGTACATACCAAGCGAATGTTCCGGTCTCCCCAACAGCAACTGGATTTTTCTCTCCGTACGGATCTGCATCCCACTGAGTTCGGGTTGAATTTACAAACTCATAAACAATAACAATCGCTCCGGGTACAGGTTGCTCGACCCCGTCTATCAACTCATAGACAAGTCCGTACGATAATATTTCAAGATCATAAACTGCTGTTACTGTTTCTCCATCTAAATAATCAGCAACTACTGTCATTATTGAATCAACATCTCCAATTTCGATTGTGGCTGTGTAAATTCCTCCACCCAGATCAGTTAGACTGTATTCGATTTCGTTTATAGTCAACGACGCGGAAATAACATCCTCTGAATCAGAGATACTAACACGAACACCGACGCTTGAATTAGGCAGTACATCAAAACTTGATCCTATTGGAGATACGACTACAAGGCCGTTGCCAGTTAGTAAATCTGCCTCAACTGAACGCTCGTCCGCTACTACGGTGCCTCCATCGTCAGTTTCAGGCTGGCTTGGGGTTGATGGTTGAGGCTCTACGACTGGCACTGAATCGTCAGGAGTTGACGGCGTTGGCTCTGTGTCAGGCCCTGGTTCAACTTCAGGTTCGGGTTCAGGTACCGGTTCTGGTTCGGGCTCTGGTTCGGGCTCTGGTTCGGTAACTTCTTGCGCAATCGTAAAGACAGCGTTAGATGTGTCTGTTGCAAGAATATTAGTAAGATCGGTTCCTTCAACTTTTATTATTGCTTCTGTGGTAGCGCTGTCAGGCACCTCCCAATATGTACTACCTAGATTTGAAATACCTTCTTCAATCGAAGTGTACTCATATCCACCATCTATTGAATAATAGATATTTACATAATCGATATTTCCACTGTCGGTCCATTCTATCAGGTACAATTCGCCAACTATTAGCTCCTCCCCTCCATTTGGTTGCATGATCTCTAATGAATAAGTCTCTTCGACTACGGGCTCTTCAACGGGTTCCCCAATTGTGAATACTGCATTGGATGAATCGCTCGACAGCACTGTTGAAAGATCGGTTCCTACAACTCTCACTAAAGCTTCAGCAGTATCTACATCTGGTACAGTCCAACTATAGCTACCTGAATTCGCTTGATTAGTTGCAATCGATATATAAGCTTCACCGTTATTTATGGAGTAATAAAGACTCACAAACGCAGTTGTACCGGTTCCTCCAGTGCTCCATTGAATGCTATACGTTTCCCCAGGCATTAGCTCCTCGCCACCATTTGGTGCCGTAACTGTAACTGTGTATGTATAAGTTGTTGGAGTTGGAGAAGGCACACCAGAGACTGGAATACTTGCAGAAACCTGTGAGTCATCATCGGCAACGGTTGGAATTGGGATTGAACCCGAATCTCCGAATGTTCCGCTTAAATTTACAAAGTACGTTCCAATGTTAGATGGATTGATTATTTTATTTGCTCCAGTGCCGGTATATGATGCGTTCGTTCCAATCTCGATCACTACTTGACTACCAGTTGCGATCGCTCCTCCTGCACCAGGACAAATTGAAATCGTTAGTACATCTGCTGCCATTACAACCGTCGCCTTGTCCGATCCACCGCAAGAACTTGCAGTTGTAAGATCTACACCATCATCGGAAATATCTACATCATTTTCAACAATCGATGATGTATCAAAATCTGTAGGAAAAGTTAGAACCAACGTATCGCCTTCATCAATATTGCTTGCTGGAACAATTGTAAACTTATGATTTGATGCCGTACCAACTTTTAACGATGATGGTTGATCATACACATTGGTTACAGTGGCTGCATTCGTCTGTAAAGTAGGCAATGCTAATACAATGACCGCAAGTGAGGCCATAAGTACAACAGCTTTCTTTACAAAATCCTTGAACATAATGCTTAGCGGTTTTTTGGCCTTGTAACTTTTAGCACTGAAAATAATAGAATGAACAATGCAAGCGCAACCAATAGCATCCTCCACGGAATTACCACAACTCGGATTTGTGAATTCCACTCGCTATAGTCAGACCACGGCTGGATATTTAGTTCTACTGTAAATATTCCAATCGTAAACTGACTAAATTCTTGGGATAAATTTTGAACAAATCCGTCCGCTGAAGACTGTTCTCCCCAGCTAGCTTGTATAGTTCTGTCTTGCCCTGCTAACACTCGATTAGCGTTTGGATTAAAATCTAAAACATCGGTAATTGATCCAAATAAATTTTTAATCGTTATCGTGCCGCTTGGCTGGGAAATACTCGAGCCACTATTTCTAATCGTTGTATAGAAATCAATAGGTAGATGTGAAGAATACTTATCTGCAGAAAAGTCTAACAGTTCCGCATGATTATCTAGATCTGAACCAATAGTTAAAAATAACAGTGAAGCTACTCCACTTATCACATTGATCCCCTCTTCATTTGCCGGCTCACCAGTAAACTGAATTGCAACTCCAAGCGTTTGTGATTCTGCACTACTAGGAATTGAAATATTTATCGATACTTCTTTTAAGCCACCAGCTTCCAACAAATATTCCTGCTCGCTAGTCTTGAACCATGAACGAACATCATCACTTAGCTTATAAAACTCAATCTCGCCCGTGGTTTCGCTAACCTGCACACCATACATTTCAATCGAGAATGTTTCGGCCTCTTGCTGTTCGTTTCCCAGCACAATTATATGCTCCGCTGTTTCGCCTTGTAGAATTTTTAGATCGAAAGCAGTTGGAGCAATCGTTGCTGCGTGAGCTTCGATGACAAAAGTAGCCATGAATAAAACAAATAAACAAGATATGAACTTAGTAGTCCCCAACATAAATCAAATACACAGTATGAGAGTATGAGCCCCCTGTATCGCCCGAAGCTCTTGAAACTTTAAATGTTAAGAAGTCTCTGCTGTCGAAACTACTGCCCGACCGAGAAGCAACCTGAGCTTGAGTTGTAGTAATCGCAGTGTCGCTTGTATCGAAAGTTGAGCTAGCAAGTGACTGATCGCTTGACCTTGCTCCATATTCCGAGTCTCCAATCGTTACACTCCCGTCTGACACATCAGAAATACTCGTTCCGGTTGACCCACCGCCAAGATTCAAATCATGATCTTCATATATATACACGCTATAACCATCATCTACATCTGCATCAACCTCCCAGGCAATTGCGGACGTTGAAATTTCTGCTGAACTTATAGACCCAATCGCAAGTCCGCTTCCATTCATAATATACAGATAATCTCCGACGCCATTTATGACTGGAGCTGAGCCTGAATTCACAAGAGAATCAACCGTAACAGATGATGCACCAATCGAAGCGACTCTTCCAATTGCTGAATTCTGGGTAGAACCTTCATTTTCAACAACAAGCACCATATCTCCAGTTGAAATTCCAGCCGTGCTTGTTACTCCAATTGTTGTGCCGATTAGGCTAGTAGCAGCTACTTGAGACGTTCTATTTTTTAAAAAGATCTCAAAAGTAGCAACCCTATCGTAGATACCCTCTCTGTAGCCGGGCCGTATGTCATAGGTAGCCGATGTCGATCCATCAATTGCTAGATTGCCAGCCGAGTCTCTAAGTTGATAAGTAGCAGAACTACTTAAATCATCGCCACCACTTGTGAAGCTATCAAACCGTATTTCATAATTTGTTGATGTCATCGCAGCATCAACAATGCTATTGAAAGAAAATAGCAAAGTAACTAGGATGATTGGCACTGTGAATCTTTTCAAATTCATGCACATAGATTATACGATGAACACAATTGTTGGTCAAACAAGAATTTGGCTAGACTTAGCTAAAATTAAAATATATCTCTTAATAAACTGTGGATAATTACTACTTCTTCTTTAAGCAAGACATACCATCTGTGGATATCTTTATCATTTTACGACACATATATTTGTCTAGACTAGCGTAGACAATCGATTATCTTTCCTTTTCAAGTTTAATATAGATCTTCTAAAGATGTTTCACGTGAAACAAAATGATTTGAATTTACGCGCAGTGCTATCAAACTAAAGATCCATACAAAAAGTATTTTAAAACAAAAAACCGAGATTAACGGCTGTCTATTACCTTGCTATTTGGAGGCCTAGGATTTTATGTTAATTTTCGTTTGGTGGACCTAGCCGGATTCGCCAGCCACATAGACCAAAGGGCTGGTCCGCCGAAGTGCTCGTGGCGGAAACCAGCGACCTCTGCAATGCGAATACAGCGCTCTGCCAACTGCGTAGTCCTCCGAAGCTTTAGCATAGGAGGAAGCTGTAGGCCCAATCTTTATAGATTCTGCACGTGAAGTATGCTATATACCAAGAATAACTGGGATAATTTGCTCTAGGCTTGCAAAAACGTTGTCTGCCATATTGAAATCCTTAGGATCAGACCACTGATTAGGAACTGCAAATGCTTTACATCCTGTTGCCTTTGCTGCAATTACTCCATTTAAAGAATCCTCAATTACTAAACACTCTATTGGCTTTAGAGCTAGTAACTGTACCGTTTTATTATATATCTCCGGATCAGGCTTCCCGTTTTTTATTCCATCACCACTAATAATTAACTCGAAATAACCAAAATCCAACTTATAAGTCGATAGATTTATATCGACAATACGTCTCTCTGACCCAGTAGCAATAGCCATTCTTAATTCTTTGTTCTTTATAGTATCTAAAAGTTCGATAAGCCCCGGCATTGGTTTAAGTAAATGGTCAACTAATGAAATATATAAATCATTTCTTTCAATAAATGCTTCTCTTGGGTCTTCTTTAAGATTCCAAGCATTAAGTAAAACCCTAATATCTTCAATTGCTGCTTTTCCCATCATCGATCGATGAATAGCATCAGTAAAAATCCTTCCTCTTCGTTTAGCCATCTCCTCTAGAGCTGCACGGTAAACTAACTCTGAATTAAACATTAAACCGTCCATATCGAATATGACGGCTTTTATGTTTGATATATTTATTTTGACTTCGTTCATAGCAGGATTTGACTCAGAATGATCTATTCCAAACTTCACCTTCGAGCTATACAAACTATATTTTTGACTTCCCACTTAAACTTTAAATCATAAATCCCTAACGTAGCCCAAAGGGCGAAGTGGGATGGTGACCCCGGCGGGATTTGAACCTGCAATCTTCTCCTTAGGACGGAGCTGCTCTATCCAGTTAAGCTACGGGGTCGTGTTGCTAAAGATTACAATGACATTCACTATAACGTAATTGCAAGAGGGGGATCTAGGAGGTAGGATTCCATAACAATCCCTCGCATACAATAGAGCACTTTTATAGAAATGTTTCACGTGAAACTTAGTGTCGTAAAATGCTTTTCTCTCCCTGTCTGACTTAATCAGGGAACTGTGATAAACTAATCTAAATTATAGTGTTAATTATCGCTTTTGTCAATGATATTATGGATTTTCTAGACTATTTATTACTCGGGCTGTTCGTTTTATTGATAGCCTATCTCATTTACCGCGAAAAAGGCAGAACTGACCCACAAGCGTCGCAAAATATTTCAGAGAATATCGATCGCATGCGTGAGGAGGTAATTCGTTCCGCTTCTGACCATCGTAAAGAAGTTCAACAGCAACTTGATCGCCTACAAGACCAGATGTCAAAAGGAATGAACCAGTCGCATGCTACAATTCAAAGGCAGTTTGATCAGACTTCAAAAATCATCCAAGACGTTACGGGTCGCCTGACCGAACTTGATAAAACAAACAAGCAAGTTCTTGATTTTTCAGGCCAACTTCAAAATCTACAAAATATTCTTAAGAACCCAAAACAGCGCGGAGTACTTGGAGAGTATTGGCTCGAAACTCTACTTGGCAATGTTCTGCCAAAGGATAGCTATATAATGCAACATACTCTTGGGATAGATGAAGCGACAGGGAAGTCTCTTATTGCCGATGCTGTAATCTTTGTTAGAAATCAAAAAATTCCAATTGATGCAAAATTTTCTTTAGAGAACTACAACCGAATGATGGAAGAAAACGATGCTGAAAGAAGAGATAAGATCGAAAAGGCGTTTAAGGCCGATGTAAAAATTCGAATTGATGAGGCCGCGAAGTATATCCGCCCTGAATTCGACACAATGGGATTTTCGTTTATGTTCATACCAGCAGAAGGCGTATATTACAATCTTTTGAATGCCGAGGTCGGAAGCGGTATAAACTCTCAAAATCTTGTTGAGTACGCGTTTAATCAGCATGTGATGCTAGTTTCGCCAACATCATTTTACGCGTATCTGCAAACTGTACTGCTTGGTTTGCGTGAGCTTCAGCTTGAGGAATCAACACAGGGAATTATTAAACAAGTTGGGGAGTTGGGAAAGCATTTTAGAAGCTATGTCGATTACCACGATAAGCTTGGAAAAAATCTATCAACCGTAGTCAACCAATATAACCAATCTGGAGATGAGCTGAGAAAAGTTAGCAAGGATATTATTAAAATTAGTTCCGGAAGCAAGGAAGATATTATTGAAATCGACGAAATCCACAAACCGGCTATTGAGTAGGGGATTATTTGATATCAAAATGAATAAAAAAACACGCCCGGGGAGAAACCTCGGGCGTAGTTTGTGGCATCGACGACGGACTAGGCCATCAAAGCCCAAATACTCCAACTCGCCACATTAGGCTTCGATGCTCCTCTTTTGGTCTGTCCGTTGTAGAGAATGTAGCCTGTCGCATTGATCACCGCTGCTGATATACCCAACACCCACGGAACCCAATTTTCCATCATACCACCTTCTTCAAGAGCGTCCGTGGACGAATGATGAGAATGAATATCATGATGGACTGTATCAAAAAGAATGTAATGGGTTGCATAGCATCCTGAATAGTCCATGCCGGAACTGCAATCAAGGCACAAACACAGCTCAACCAGTAGAGCATCCAAGCAGTCCTGTCTTCCTTGGTTGGATCTTCCCATGCCGACACAAAAGTCGGGATGGAGCCCAAGAACACCACAGAAAGCGCAGTAACGATCCCCAATGTGGGATTGTCGAAAACCTGCCACAAACCGATTCCTAAAACGGCACCCATTAGGCATAGCTTGTCCAATAATGTCCATCCATGCTCACCGAACTTGAAAGTAAGAATGGCAATTGTACAAGCTCCGAACACGGTTCCGATAATCTGCCCGTTGACAGTTCCTTCCGACCACATCCCCGCAAAGGTAACAGTGTCGAGCGTAGCCCAGATGAGCCATGTTGACTTCATTGGCTTCGTCCGCTTTCGGATGATTGCCAAAATGTACGGTACGTAGGCAACTACGCAGAGCACGCCTGCCAATACGTTAAAGATCTGTTGCAATGTATGCTCCTTAATAGGTAAAGTACTGGATCATGAGAATGATGCTTGCGATTAGACCAAGGACATCCGCTGGAAGGAGATACCAAGCTCTTGCGGAGACCTGATAAGGAATACGTACAAAGTACAGGAGCAGAGCGACGGCGACCAACACAGGGTTGATACCACACTCTCCCGCCTTCCAGTTGCTGTAGATCTGCGATGGAAAGCCCAGAACGACCATCCCGATACCGCACGCAAGCGTCAGTTTGCCAAGATGTGTCTTCCAAGGCTCAGCGAACTCAGCGAGTCGTTCGAAAAAAGTTTTGAACACTATTTTCTCCTATTTAAGGAACACCGATTTAGCCGATATCCCAAAATTAACTGTGATTAATCGACACACAACAATAGCATAAGTCTATAAATAGTCAAGTAACAGACTACACGGCAGTGGGCTGTCTTAAAACCCACGACGTCAGCGGTCCTTATTTTAAACCGCAAATCCACGGCACTACTATCTTTTACCCGCAAACAAAACAAGACCGTATGGTCTTGTTTAATGTATTCTGTCTGTATTGATCCCTCTCTCTATTCCTCAACCGCAGCAGTTTCGACTTTCTGCACCGCCTTCGTCTTTCCACCAATTTTGGCAAGATTAACTGACAAGCGAGACTTAATTCGAGCTGACTTGTTTTTCTTAAAAACATTCTTAACTACAGCTTTGTCGAGCTTTTTGTAAAGATCGGGTACCATCTTTGTGGCATCTTCGAGCTTTCCAGCCTCTAAAAGCTTTCGGAAATGTCGTCGCATTGAGTGTATTTCCTCGCGCACGATCTTATTCCTATCTGCGCGCTTTTCGCTCTGTCTTAGAGCTTTTTTTGCATTTCGTAAATTTGGCATAATGATTACTTTTTGTTCGTAATGGTTCGTAGCTTACTCCGTTCGTACTCGCTTCGCTCTTGTTCGACGAACGCCCGAAGGGCACGAACGTTGAGCGAATCTCAACACGAACATCCAGCTTACCAGATACGAACAGTCAATTAAAAATTTGTTGAGCGTTCAATTTGGGACTGGCGAAAGTGTACTGTATTTAGTGAATTACGTCAAGTCTACGCCAGCATTTCTGCTACAAACCTATCAACCGCTACTTCGGCACTAATACCACTACTTTTGAGCTTGTGGTCAAACTCAAACAGCATGTTGTGTAAATTCCTAAGTTGCGCCATCTCCATTCTGCGAGCTTGCGCAAGCGATTTTTGAGCTACAAACGGGTGTACGTTCAAGGCCGACGCTACATCAGCCTTGGTTGCCTGCGGATTACGATCAAGCACGTCGCGCACGCCAAGTAAAATTCTAATCTGCCTAGCAAGCATGGCGAACAAATGAAAATCAGCTGATCCTGCAAGCCGTTGCTCATGCAAAAGCGCTAACGCCTGCGAGCTGTTTTTATTTGCTACAGCATCAATAAAATTGAACATCTGATCTTCAAAATTTGCCCGCACTAAATTTCGAACCATTTCCTCGGTCACCGGGAGACCGAGTGAATGACCTGCTAGCTTATCAAGCTCGCCCGAGAGCTGCCAAAGGTCACCGCCTACCATACTTACAACCTTTTGTAACAATCGAGAGTCAATATTCAATCCAATGCCTTTAGCGTGCGACGTTGCCCAGACACTAAGTTGTGAGCCCGTCAATTCCTCCATTGGGTATGTATGCACATCCTCGCCACTACCGAGTACTTTCAACAAATGATGCTTTGCGCCCATTTTTACGCTCACATCGTCTTGCAGAATTACAATTGTTGACTCTGGCACATTTACGAGCGATTCTGCCCAAGGCTCAGCCTCAGCTTTTTTGAGACTAAGTAACCCGCTTATAATCACCATTCGCTTCTCGCCCAAAAAAGGAGGAGTCTTTACAGCCTGCATAACATCTCCAAACGAGTGGAAAGACCCCGCCCCAATATCAAAATGAGCAAGGTTCATACCGCTTTTGTCGAACTTTTCTAAAAACTTCTCACGCATTACCTTAACCTTCTCATGTGCAAGATAGCTATTGTTTCCGTATATGAATATCAGCATAACGGTCACATCTTATCACAATCTAGCAATCTCTAACCACCCCACACCTTCTTCAAAAGAGGATTTAAAGATCGCATCGCATACATAATCATCTGTGTAGTTCTGTGGCGCTCCAATTCTGTGAAAATCTGTGATAATAAAAACTGCCCTCCCGTAGGAACGCAGTCAAGTAGCGCTAGTCTTCTTCGCTAAAGCGTCTGGCGATTTCTGCCTTATTTCGGCAGGTATTATCGCTACCATCTTTTTGATTGTGACGTCTGGATTCAGTGTGAACGCTGACTCCTTCATTACGTTCTTCACTATCCGTCAGAACTACTGTCTCAAAGTCAACGCCTACCTTACGACGGCTCCGACTTCGTCTTTCTGGTATAAACTCAGACATGATTCTCTCCTGGCTCACTATTATATCAAATATCTTGCTTAAAAACCATAAGATTATAAACTGTGATCCGATACCTGCTTAGCTGCGGTAGACGTATATCTATATTCAAATGGAAGTGTCGTATTTCAAAAGCGACCCAAAGGCCGCGTAATCACTGCAATTACTCGGCCCCGCGCCAAACCGCTAGGCGACGGGGCTCCCATGTCTTGCAAAAACGTGTTCCAAATGTAATCTGGGACATGTTTTTGTTTAGACATGGGCGGAGCCAACGTTTTAAGGTTTGGCGTAGTCCCGCCGTAGGCGGGACGTAGGGGCAAAATCGAAAAGGCCCTTTCTTTCCTCCATTTCTTTGGGCCAACAAAGAAATGAGGCTGGGGGTCTGGGGTGGCAGCCCACCCCAGTGGTTAATCGAAAAAAAACGAGGAATCCTTCGTATCCTCACAGAATGATGGAGTACAATTAATATCCCTTCATCTCCCCCCAATTCTTGCCAACTTCAATATCAACCAATAACGGTACCTCAAATTGATACACATTAACCATAATCTCCCGAATAGGACCAACTACTTTATCTAGATCCAGCTCTGCAATTTCAAATACAAGTTCATCATGAACCTGCAATAACATTTTTACATCATAATCATGCGCCTGAATCCAATCATCAACCTGAATCATTGCCATCTTTAATAAATCTGCTTGCGTTCCTTGAATTGGCATATTCATAGCCATGCGCTCAGACGCAGCCACAAGCATCTGAACTCCGGAATTAATATCTGGTAAAAAACGCTTGCGTCCGAATAATGTTTCAACGTACTCGTCTGAATGAGCTTTCAACTTCATCTCATCGATGTATGCCTGAATTCCGGGATGAACATCAAAATACCTATCTATAAAATTCTTTGCTTCACCTTCGGACATTCCGGTTGAGCGAGCTAAATTCCGCTGACCCATGCCGTATAGAATCCCAAAATTGATTGCTTTTGCCGCACTACGCTCGGCTTTTGAAACGTCGGCCTCAGCTATACCTAAAACTTCAGCGGCAGTTCTCACATGAATATCAGCGCCATCCTTAAACGCCTTTATAAAACTAATATCTTTCGCCATTACAGCGGCCAGCCGAAGCTCGAACTGCGAATAATCAGCAGAAACCAGCACCTTGCCATGCGCGGCTACAAACGCTTTTCGAATCTCGTTACCAAGCTTTGTGCGGGTTGGGATATTTTGCAGATTTGGATCGCTCGAACTTAGCCTGCCTGTTGCCGTAACGGTTTGATTGTAACTGGTGTGAATTCTGCCATCTTTTGCGATGAGTTTTGGCAATGTATCCACGTAAGTAGATTTTAATTTTGCCAATTCACGATACTCACTCATAAGCGGAATGATTTCATGCTCATTCCAAAGTTTTTCAAGTTCACTTGCGGCAGTAGAAATACCTGTTTTTGTTTTTTTAATACCTTTTGTTGGAAGCCCTAGTTCAGTAAAAAGAATTTCCGAGAGCTGAGAAGGGGAGTTAATATTAAATTCATGCCCGGCATGCTTGTAAATCTTAACTGTTAATTCCTTGAGCGTTGCCTCAAACTCGATAGAAAGCTTTTCAAGTTTTTTTGGATTAACCTCTATACCATTACATTCCATTTGATACAAAATCGACACAAGAGGCATTTCTATCTCACCTGCCAATTTTTCCATGCCTTCTTCTTCAAGCTCTCTTTGAAGCACATCCCGCAGTTCGTACACTGCTTGAACTTTATCTGCTACGCCAGCCGTATCCTTTAGAACTTTATGAAGCTTTTCGTAAGCAACTGTTGCAAGATCAAACCCTCGCGTGCCTGGGGCCAGTAGATACGAAGCTATCTGTGTATCGAACATCTTAGCCTTCAACTTATTACTTTCAACTTGTAATTGGTGAAAGACTGACTTTAAATCATGACCAATAAGTAGCTCAGATTTACAGATTACATCGATAACTTTCTTTATATCCTCCTTCTGCGGAGAATCAATAATTGATGTAGACTCACCGTCGTGAAGCGCAATAGACCGAATAGATCCGCCAAACAAATCAGCTTGCCCGGAATCAACATAAATCACAAGCGTCTTTAGATCCAGATCTTCAATCAACGCAACCTCTTTTAACCTCTTTTTAACCTCTTGGCCGGCTTTAGCCGGGCTAACCCCTACATCGTATTTTAATAGCAACCTCTTAAACCCATATTCGCGAAACAGACCGGTTAGCTTTTCTACATTAGGCTCAGATATTTTTGAGTCAGCAATTTTAAAATCTCCTAAATCAACATTGCGAACCATTGTTACTAACCTCTTCATTTGTTCAAGGTTCTTTTCCTGACCTTCGAGTTTTTTTGCATACTTTTCCGGAAGCTTACCGGTTTTAAGAGCATTTTCAATCCCTTCTATCGAACCATACTCGTGTACAAGTTCTGCCGCTGTCTTTTTTCCAATACCTGCTATGCCGGGAATGTTGTCTGACGGATCTCCCATTAAAGCCTTAAAATCGATAAGTTGATTCGGCACCAGCCCATAACGCTCCTCGACAGCATTAATATCATATTCCTTTGTCTCAGAAAGCCCCTTTATAAAAGCAATGACGTGCGTTGAATCATCCACTAGCTGAAGGGCGTCCATATCACCGGTTACAACCAAAGTTTCAAAATCTTTTTTATTCCTAACCATCTCTGCGATAGTCGCGATAATGTCGTCTGCCTCCATACCCTTGGCAGTGAGAGACGGAATCCCATAAGCGTTCAAGATCTCCTTAATGTAATCAATCTGATCGTACAGTTCCTGTTCCTTTTTTTCTCGAGTGCCTTTATATTCCTTATACTCCTCATGCCTAAAGGTAGCGCCCGGCAAATCCCACGCAACCACCATGTAATCCGGCTCTAAATCTGCACGCATCTTCTCAACCACATTTGTAAAACCATACGCAGCGTTAACTATTCTGCCATCGTTAGCAGTTAGTGGTGGAATTGCATGCCATGCGCGATGCAAAAGTGCATTACCGTCGAGAATAACTAGTCGTTTCATACCTGAACAGTGTAACGGTTTCAAGGAAAAAATACCAACTCAATCTTGCGTTGAGAAGGGAAGCTATATGGGATCTTCTTCCTTGGTAAGAGTGAAACGTTTTGAAGTAAGCTATAAACCCACCATCTCAACCAAGACAATTAATCGACGAGTGGAAAGATCTGGTCGCTAGAGATAGTGATTATTAGGAATCATACGCAATTTGGGTGGAGGAGTCATCTAATCTGCCAGGTTAGGATTTGTTTGATCCATTTAATAAGTAGAAAGTTACCATTTCGACGAGTCTGTA
>JAUYIW010000066.1 GCA_030688135.1 Candidatus Uhrbacteria bacterium
CTCCGTTAACAAGTTCTTCTTCAAAACCGGGCAGATGGTGGAACTGGTAGACACGCAGGCCTCAGAAGCCTGTGGGAGCAATCTCATGAGGGTTCGAGTCCCTCTCTGCCCACCAATACCTTGAATTACGAAACTCGATGAGATTTGCGTGAACGGGCTGTCGATCCCCGTGAACCCTACTAAAACGTAGGGAGAACGGGGGCGACGGGCGCCTGTGAACGCAAAGATCGTAAGTTTCGTAATTCAAGATCAATTAGTAATACCTCCTCCTGCGCAAGCATGGCACGCAGAAGGAGGCTTTACAAATCGATCAATAAACATTAACCGTAATACCCATATCTCTAATTGGCTCTAGCGGTTTATACTGTGATTTCAATGAATCAAAAATCTCACCAACCAGACTAGCGTCACCCGCAACAGCTCTTTGATAGCTATTTTGAGGCAACTTCAGCTTAACTGCGTCGTGAGTTTGTTCACGTGAAAGTAACTCACGGGCGCCATCAAAATGATTATCATAAATGTGCGCGTTACTTATTGAGTGTGTATAAATCCCAGGTTCCACTCCCAAAACTTGTGCCAAAATACACTGCAACAGCGCAAAGCCTGCAGCATCATGAGGACACCCTAGCATCATGTCGTTGCTTCGAACGATGTTATGCAAATGCAACTTACCTCCTGCAATGTTTACAGTAAAAGTATATGGACATGGAATATTTTTCTTGTTTTCCACACCTAAACCATCATGAGCTGGGTCCCAAGTAACAACAACACCGTGCCTTGAAGCTGGATTTACTTTCAAATGATCCACCAAAGACTGCAACTGATCACGTCCAAAGTGATGTCTCCATCTATAACCATAAGCCGCTGCAATCGTACCGTCGTCTTCTGTAAAGTCATCCCAAATTTTTGTAAACTGCCTCATCCAGTCCGGCTTATTTTCCCCCATTAAAAACCAAACCTGCTCTGCAACGAAAAGTTTCAGAGGAATCTTTCTAAGCGTTAGTAGCGGAAAGCACTCTCCTGTGTCCACGCGAAGCGTCACACCCGGAACCATACGAGTTATGCGACCAGACCATGGATTTGGGACATCAATTCCCTCTTCCATAATGGATCGTACTGCTTCTTTGTATTGGACATCGAACGGTGTCATACAGGAAAGTTTCTATTTACCTTTATGGATCTACACTACCAGATTTTGAAAGCTCGGCAACTCAATTTGTGGATAGATTCTAGGAAGAGTCTGTCTACAGTTCAATGGTTCAGATTTTTTCCATTTCCTGATATAATCAATTTATGCCCAGTAGAGAAATTTCGAAATGCTTTCTCGTTATTATCTCTAGCAAGGTAGCCTTACGTAAAGCATTTATTAAATTATATATTATTCATATTGCTAGAAAGCATACAATAGCAGACTTAATTCGAAATTCTTCTACAGGGTATGAAAAAAGGTATGTTTATCGTTATCGATGGAGTGGATGGATCCGGCAAAGCTACTCAGACTAAGCTTTTAGTTCAGCATATGCAAAAAGAAGGGTTGCCGGTTGAAACGATCTCATTCCCACAGTATGGGAAAAAGAGTGCCGGGCCAGTCGAAGAGTATCTTTCTGGCAAATATGGTTCAGCAGAAGATGTTGGAGCAAAGCGTGCGTCAATACTTTACGCAGTGGATAGATTTGATGCATCCAACACACTGAAGGGTTGGCTTGATGCAGGTATTAACGTAGTTGCTGACCGCTATGTTGGTTCAAACATGGGTCATCAAGGTTCAAAAATAGACGACCCTGTAGAAAGAAAAGCATTCTTTGAATGGGAGTCAGACTTTGAACACAATCTGCTAGGCCTACCAAGACCAGACATAAACATTGTTCTACACGTGCCCTGTGATGTAGCAATGGGGCTTATGGAAGGGCGCGAAAGCAAGCATGGCCTTAAACAAGACGTGCACGAAGCTAGTCCAGATCATATTCAAAAAACGGAAATTGCATACCTCGATCTTGTAAATCAATACGATGAATTTGAAAAAATTACCTGCACAATAAATAATCAAATGCTCCCGCAAGAAGAAATACATAACAAAATTTGGGAGCTTATTGCTCATAACTTTTAGCTTCTAACTTATGGCTTATAACATAACACCTCAGCAACGCAGAACGTAAGCGGACCATCTACGATTTAGCGGATGGTGGTAAGACCTATAACCTAACCCCTATAACCTAATTTATGCCTAAACTAATTTCAGTAGGTCAGCTAATCGACCAAACATGGGAGGGCTACACAAAGCACTTCCGAACGTTCATGAAAATCTCTTTATGGACGTTTGCAATCTCTCTATTGTGGATTATTGGAGACATCTTTGCCCCAGTTGGAGATACAGCTAGCATTGTAGCCAGTGGCAGTCTAACTGGTGTAGAGCTTTTTGGATTAATCACAATGATTATCGCATCCTTCCCTGTTGCGCCAATTATAAGCATTTGGATCCTTGTTTCGCTTATCATTATGACCGAACCGCTTATTGCAGGCAAAAAAATAGACATACGCGCAACAGCAAAACAAGGTTGGAAAAAGTTTTTGCCGTATATTTGGGTAGCTTTCTTGAAAGGTATCGTTCTACTGATACCGGTCGCCTTTGTTATCCCCGGCTTTGCCTTAATTTTTGCTAATATGGTTGTAAACGGTGGAGCGTTACTGGGAGCAATAAGCATTTTAGTTACATTTGTTGGATTGGTAGCGGCCGTTGTATTCTCGATTATGCTCACAGTTGAGTTGAATTTTATCGGGTTTGAGCTTACGCTTAAAAATATGAAAGGCATAAAAGCTCTACAAGCATCGAGAAGCCTAGTCAAAGGAAAATTCTGGGCAACTCTTTTTAGAATAATAATTCCAAAGATTATCTTTTATCTTGGAGGCTTCCTAGCTCAGATGCTATTAATGATGTTGCTAACCGTTCTTCTGGCATCACTCTCAAGCATAGGTGCAGAAGGTGTAATTAAATTATCTGAGATGTTTGTACACGTTGCTTCTATGGCAGTTATCGCTATAGTAACTCCGCTCGTTGTACTTGCAGACTATCTACTATTCGACAGCCTTCATAAAGCAAAATAATATGCC
>JAUYIW010000071.1 GCA_030688135.1 Candidatus Uhrbacteria bacterium
TTTCTCGCCCAATAGCAAAAAGCCGATAAATTCTTCTTTGGTTTTTAGCGCTAAGCTTGCGCTAATATGATATTTTTCAAATATTTTTTTGCGCTCACTCTCCGTCTGCAGATCGTCAGCAATTATTAGCGATTTGCCAAGCCTCATCAAATCTTTGATATCAAGACCAGGCCTCTTTGGAGGCCAGGCCTTAGCCGCGGTTCCAAGGCCTGGCCTTAAGCGCTGATAATATATACTGCTCTTATCAAGCACCACAATCTCAGCTGATGAGACTTTCATCTGATTTTCCAGCTCGTGGGTTACTCTTTTATCCAACACATCTAGTCTAATTTCACTAGCTAATATCTGGCCGATGGAATTTATCAAAGCTTGCGGATCATATTTATCACGGAAGAAGATTTTGTTAGTAACTTTTTCGAAGAATCTGCGCAGTGGAGCAAAAGTAAAAGCTAGAACTACTGCTAAGATAGTAAATATTGCATATTGCACGCTCTGGCTGAGATTCTGGATGAAAGGCGCAGTAAAGCGAAAAGCAATAAAGCCGTAAATAAGACCAACTGTGATAATAGAGAGAACAAATGCAATAGAACGAGCTATGATTAGCCGAATATCAAATAGTTTATGACGAATAATTGCATAAGCAATAAATCCGGTTAGAAAAACTGTTGCAAAAGGTCCAATTGTAACTAAATTAAAGTTATTTGCAATTAGCGGTAGTACAAGATTAGCGGTAACGGCAAATAAAACAGTTAGGAATAATCCAAAAAAAACATATTGAAACCTTACCTTTTCAAGCCCTTTTGCTTTGCGAAACCCTAAATAAAGAATGACAAGTGTTGCGATAAAATATCCAAAAATATAGAAATTGTAAATATTAGCAAGACTACCGAATGTTACATCCCAAATACCCTGCTTTTTATTAATGTCTTGTATAAAGAGATTGGTTAAGCAAAGTACGGTGCTTATAATTGGTAAGGCACTTAATAAAACTACTTTCCATATTTTTAACTTTTTCTTCAAGCCAATTAAGGAAATGGCAAAGAGAAGCATCAAAAAAGGCACAAGACCAGATGAAATAAAAATTATACGCATCATTATTAGAGCATTGACTTTATAAGCGATGCTATCTATAAAGTAATTAGAAAAAATCCAAGTAATAAGACTAATGGTGAATAAGAAGAAAGTGATATTCGTAAGTTTCTTTCGATTTTTTAGTAAAACTAAAAGTGCAATTATTAACTGAAATAAAGAAATCAGTATAAAGGAAAAAAGCTTGATATCCATACCAAGTATTATAACAAACTTAAGCTTATTAAAAGAAAGGAGCCCCATGATTGTCGCTCGAAGCGAAAACCATGGGGCTCTTAGGCGAGATAATCAAAAGAACAGTTACACTTGGTAGAGCTGTTCTACTTGATCATAACTCAGCCGCTCTTTGACCCATTCTGGTGTCCAGTGTGGGAGCCGAGGCGGCTTGCGTGCTTTCATTCGCCAAATGAAAGCACAGGTCGCAAGTAGCAAGAAAGCTAGGAAGTATGGCAGTAGTCGAAGCGGTATACGCCCACCCGCTACTAATACCATACCGTAAGGTAGGAACCAAGCAATTCGATTCACAATAACCCCACGCCACACTTTCCTAGCATCACCCTGGTACAGACCGATGAAAAGATCTGCAACTGCTTTCCAGTATGGATAGAGGGAAGCAACCCAGCCAATCGCAAAAACCCAGAAAGAGACTTTGAACTCTCTCTCAATTCCTCGCGATAAACTAGTGAAGATCCCAAACCACCACTGGAGAAGTATGACCAGAGCAATCAACGGTATTACCGAGAGCAAAGCTACAGCACCGTAATGTGGCTTTTTCTCAGATCCATCCATGGGCTCGTTGAACCCTAAGCGTGAACGAAAAACCAGACGTGCCAACGAAGCAAAAAAGCTGATTGCAGGCATACCAATGGTTTTGGTCTTACGTTCCATTGCGTCTGACCAGAGAACTTTGGGTGCATATACTGGCTTCTTGCGATTTGTGAGATTGTTGAAGACCTCGGTAATGACATGTCCAGCAGCCATACTAACGCCAGGTGAAACAGAGGGAGCAGAAATTTTTCCTCCCTCAACCTGTCTAAATACGACCTCGTGGGCATAGGCAGGTAGACGAGGAATCCAACGACCGAGATTGACAGGCTTACGTGCGATTTCTTCAAGACTGTCAGACTCCTTTAGTCCCAGGTACTTTTCCAGCGTCATCCCACGTGGATGTAACGTAGTCACAATGCAGCCGAAGCCGACATTGAAACCAGTCACTACAGGAATGTTACGCTGACGACATTCGCGAGCCAGCATGACAGCGAGAATGTGTTGAGTAAACTCGGTCTCGTCGATGACGAGCGTCGCACCCTTAACAAACTCAGCTATATTCTGATCATCGATGCCATTCAAGTAGACAGTCACATCAATAGCCGAGTTAATGCGCAGAATTTCTTCTGCGATTACTTCAGCCTTCTTGCGACTGATAGTCTCAGAATTGCAACCTGCCTGCCTATTAGTGTTCTCGATTTCGAAAACCTCCGGGTCAGCAATCCTAAAGCGCTGAACACCTAGGCGTGCCAACATTACGGCGACTTCACCACCATCACCACCAACACCAGCAATGGCAATAGTTGCTTCGCTGATTAGATGCTGCTCTCGAGGGGAGATAAACCCACCGTTACGAGCGAACATCTGTCGATAGTTGCTCATGCGAGTAACTCCTCTCTTTCTAGAGAATGATTTTGCCGGTAAAAGGCATTTCGAACAACTGCACTAGACCCAACATCTGGGCATTTTCATTCTCCCTCAAGGAAGGGAGAATGTCCTGCACTAAGCAGGAACACGGGATTGTTAATCCCATATATTCCCTCGGAGGGCCAATCTGTTCGAACGGGAAGCCCAGCCAGTTGAGAGTATGCATGAACTTCTCGTCAACTATGATGTACACAGTGTCGATTTGCTGATCAAGTAGCAGATGGCATAACACCCTGTACAATCCGAGTTTAATTTTGCCAGCATTACGATACTCTTGACGTACACATAGTCGAGAAACCTCGGCTATCTTTCCACCACTTTTCACGTCGATATTGTGATGGCTAGAATCCTGAACCGGCAACGTATTGTCATGGTTAAGGATTAAGCGCGAAGTACCGATTGTGTACATACCAGGTGCCGTAGATGCAATTACAGAGATAGCATGATTATCATAGTTATCCCGCTCTCTCCCATTGGGAAAATCAGCAGGATCTATGTACCCTTCCATTCTATAAACATCGAAGCGGCATCGTTCGACAGACTCCATATCAGCGGGTTCCGCCACATGGATCATCACAAGAGGCGAAACCTCACCATTCATTTCTTTGCTCCTTTCAAAGAGCTACTAAGGAAATGATTCCTTATGTCTTTACAAAGAATAACATAAAAGTTACAGTTTGTAAAGATTCTTATGCTAATTTGTTTGCGGCGGCAAGGCAGTTTGTGCTTTGATCGCCGCTGTCTATCAGTCCGAACCTTTACCCCGTTACTCCATCGGGGCTGGCAGTAAATTATTCTCAATAATAGTATAATCTTGGTATGAACTCCTCTGAAGCTAATAATGGTTCTGAACATGACTTTACCAAATGGGAAAGACAAGTAGATGAAGAGCCGTCAGTTACTGATTTAATCAATGCTTGCAGAGAAGTTTTGTTCGAGGAAGATTTAGATTTTATATCATTGGCTGCAGAAGGTATGGAAAATGAAGAAGATATGGGAATGGGCATAGCTCTTGGGCTGGCTTTTGAAAAATTGTTAGAAGCTGGGGTCGATGATCCAGAACAATACCTTCGAGATAAAGACATACTTGAATAAAATTATTCAAACAAAAAGAGCCAGTTTTAGACTTAGCTCAGGTCTTACTCAGGATATTTCTCTTCTAGTTGCTTGACCAGCTGCTTAACTCGTGCCCACATATCTTCGCGAGAAAGTTTGCGTTCGATTGGTGTCTCGAGATCAGCTAAGAGATCAAAAGCCTCGACGAATAGCGGATCGCCTTTGCCTTCGTTGTACCACTGCTCCCACTTATCATTAGAAACCACATTCGCCATGCTTCCTGCAACATCCATTTCAGGCATGCTGCCGAGTTTATCAAGATAGTGCTTCCAGAAAGCAGCCACTTCGTTTAAATTTTCAAGCTCAATACCTTTTTTGGGCATATCTCCTCCTTTTAGTTTAGCGGGTCAGTTTTACAACTTGACCCAGGTTGTGAACGAGACACGCTCCTACTTCTCTGAGCGAGAAGTGTGACTTGTCGTGTCGCCCTGGTCGTTGATCGCAACGTGATCATGTCCTGAGCCATCACGATTCGCGATGACAAACTCTGTCTGCGGGTTACCATCTTTGTCCTCACCCGACTTGACCTGAGTATGCGTGTCCTCGTTCTTGTCCTGCGTGAACCATCCCATCTTACACCCCCTTTTGGGGAAGTACAGCAAAGTTTTTCACTTTGCTTCAGCGCGAATGGTACCCTGGAATAAGTTCTGTTTTTGGCTAAGTTTGCCATTCTCGAGCCAAAAAACAAAAAACAGGGCCCTTACGAGTCTCACGGAACTCATTTCAAGGAACTCTGTTTCCAGTGCAATAATTATTATCTCCTATCTGTAAACTGTCAAGCATTAGCAGTTTATCAATAAAGTCAGTCCACTTATTTTCCTAACAAATTTCCCACGATCGTGCTAGATTTGTTAGTACCATATAGCTCCGCTGTCTATCAGTCCGAACCTTTACCCCATTACCCCCATCGGGGCTGGCAGTAAATAAAAACCCTGAGCCAGGAATTTTTGAAAAGAATTTTTTTCATATTATTGCATTATATTGATCCTAACCATTTCCGCACTTCTTTCTTTGACGGCATAATAGCAAACTGCTGGGGACTATATTCTGGAATAATAGCACGCAGGTAGGGGTCGTGAATCATTAGATAATCTACAGGTCCTTCCTTAGCTGCATGTTCAAGCCGATAGCGCAACACAATAGGTTCTTCAATAAGCAGGTGAACTAATTCGTGAATCAAAGTAGCAAAAGGGCTATTATAATCGGCGAGAGTATTAATAATTATTCGGTTTG
>JAUYIW010000077.1 GCA_030688135.1 Candidatus Uhrbacteria bacterium
ATGATTTTGTCAACCTAAAGAGCGAGCTTATGGCTCGCTCTTTAGTTTTTATTTTCTTCGGTCTTTTGCTACTAGCCAATGTAAATCTGAGATTAGACGATTAGGGTGACGATTAGAAGCGCCACAATATTGATGATTTTAATCATTGGGTTGATAGCAGGTCCTGCCGTATCCTTGTAAGGATCACCAACAGTATCACCAGTAATCGCAGCATCGTGCGCAAGCGACTTTTTGCCGCCGTAGTTCCCTTCCTCAATATACTTCTTTGCATTGTCCCAAGCACCTCCGCCTGTGGTCATTGATATTGCAAGGAATACGCCAGTGATTATTGTTCCAATTAAGAGTCCGCCTAGAGCTTCAGGCCCAAGAGTAAGCCCCACCGCAACTGGCACGATAACAGGGATTAGCGCTGGCACAATCATTTCAGCAAGTGCTGATTTAGTTACAATGTCGACTGCCGCTGAGTAATCAGGCTTTCCAGTACCGTCCATAATTCCTTTAATCTCACGGAACTGACGTCTAACTTCTTCAACCACTTTACCAGCAGCCTTTCCTACCGCTTCCATTGCAAATGATGCGAATAGGTATGGGAGAAGTCCGCCAATTAATAGACCTGCCAAAACGTATGGGTCGGCAATCGAAAAGTCAAATTCAGCTCCAAGCTTTTGAAGCTCTGCTGTATAGCTTGCAAAAAGCACGGTAGCAGCAAGTGCAGCTGAACCAATAGCGTATCCTTTTGTAACTGCTTTTGTGGTGTTTCCAACTGCGTCTAGCGGATCTGTTACATCGCGAACTTCTTTAGGAAGATTTGCCATCTCGGCAATTCCTCCAGCATTGTCTGTTATTGGTCCGTAGGCATCGAGCGCAACAATGATTCCAGTAAGCGAAAGCATTGAAACTACAGCCATAGCAATTCCGAAAATGCCAGCTAGCCAATAAGACATTAGGATTCCGGCAACGATCACAAGTACAGGAAGAGCTGTAGCGCGCATTGAAAGCGCAAGCCCAGCAATAATATTTGTTCCATGTCCAGTTTGTGAAGCTGCTGCTAGATTTCGTACAGGCTTGTATTCAGTTGAAGTGTAGTAGTCGGTGATTACAACCATGAGGGCGGTAACGACCAGTCCCACGATCAATGTCCAAAATATCGATAAAGCGTTTAATCCTTCAATGTCTCCCAGTATCCATTGTGTGAGTGGGTAAAAGGCAATAGCAGAAAGCACACCTGTTACAATAAGTCCTTTGTAGAGTGCTGACATTATAGCTTTTGCTGGACCTAGTTTTATAAACCAAGTTCCAATAATCGAGGCTATAATAGCGATGGCGCCTACTGCAAATGGGAATACTATAACTGCTTCAATTGATCCGAATGTTAAAGTTCCAAGAAGACTCGCCGCAACCATGGTTACTGCGTAAGTCTCAAATAGATCTGCTGCCATTCCAGCGCAGTCCCCAACGTTATCTCCTACGTTGTCTGCAATTACCGCAGGATTACGAGGGTCATCTTCTGGGATTCCGGCCTCAACTTTTCCTACAAGGTCAGCCCCAACATCGGCTGCCTTTGTAAAGATTCCTCCGCCAAGTCTTGCGAATACGGAAATGAGCGAACCTCCAAAGCCAAGCCCTATTAGCGCATTAATGTCATGTGTGATTGCATATAGGCCTGCTACTCCAAGGAGCCCAAGCCCAACTACGAATAGCCCTGTTACAGTCCCGCCTTTTACTGCAACGTTTAGGGCTTCTGCAAGCCCGGTCTTTGCAGCCTCGGCCGTGCGTACATTGGCGCGGATCGAAACCTGCATTCCAATATAGCCGGCAAGTCCAGAGAGAATCGCTCCCACTAGAAATCCAATCGCCACATTCCAGCCTAACGCAAAGCCTAGGATGGCGAAAATAAATACACCAATAATCGATATAACACGATACTGGCGGGCAAGGTATGCGTTTGCTCCTTCTTGAATGGCAAGCGCGATCCCTTTCATTTTTCCTTCACCCGAAGGAAGCTTCATTATCCAGCGTATTAGGAAGCTGGAGTAGATTATCGTCAAGACTGCGACGATAATTGCGTAATATGCTATGTCCATAGAGACAGTTAGTTAACAAAAGTGAAGTCATAATACGTTTTTTAAGCACATTTTGTCAATATTTAGAAATTTTAACATTCGTAAGTTCTGGCTGTTAGCCTTAAGAGAAAAGTTAGTTTTATCTGTTACTAAAGGTCTACTAGGACTAGATTGACAAATGGCGTTAATTTTGATATTCTCTATTTTACGTAACCAGTACGTATTCTATTCCAGACTCAGTAAAACAATTTTTTGTTACGAACGCCCTGAAGGCTATACGCTTTCTTGTGCTTATTAAGCCTCATTTTCTGAGGTTTACTCGTCGCGCATCAGATCCATTTCGATCCTTTGGGCGAATTTTTGTTTCCTTTATTGTTCTACCTATTTATAGACTTACCTATGCACTAAGGCGTCACTTTGGAAAGATGTGGAAGCCGGCTAGGAATAAGCTAATGTTTTTAGTGAGCAATAAATACTCGGTGCATATTGTCGTAGTTTCAATCGCTATTATGGTTGGGGTGCTGAATCTACAAACCAACGAAGTCCGAGCAGAAACTTTTGGCGAGCAGAGTCTTATGTACTCACTGGTAAGCCAGCAAGGTATTGAAATTTTTGAAGAGTACGCAGGCGTAGATGCAACGACCGATGTGTCGTCTGTTAGTTATAGAGAGCAAAGTGCAATTTCTTCTTTTGCACGAGGTGTTGATTCCTCAACTTATGAAGATGTTAGTTCCCTCTCGCTTATTAGCGGAGGAACTATTTCGGCGCCTGCGATTTCTGAAAGTGCAGCGTCTAATGTTGCTCGAGAGGAGATCGAGACATATGTTGTTGAATCGGGCGATACTCTTTCGAGCATTGCGGAGGGCTTTGGCATTAATGTGAATACACTTCTTTGGGCCAACGATTTAACTGTTCGATCTGTATTACAACTAGGCGACGAGTTAGTGATTCTGCCAGTGTCTGGCGCGTATCATACTGTAAAGAGTGGAGATACCTTGTCACGAATCGCAAGCAATTACGATGTTACGGCAGACGAAATTCTCTCGTACAACAAGCTTGCGAGCGCGGATGATTTAGTCATCGGTGAAAAGCTAATTATTCCTGGTGGTTCTGTTAGCGCACCAGTCATTAGTCGTAGCACTGCGTTTAGTCAGGTATTCAGTCCAACAACCAGCACTACAACAACGTCAACATCTGCATCCACTGTCGGTAGTGGAACTATGATTTGGCCAACAGATTTGCGTGTAATTACCCAGTACTTTGGGTGGGCGCATACGGGGCTTGATGTTGACTGCGGGTACACGAATGATAACTATGCAGCAGACGACGGTATAGTTGAGTATTCTGGTTGGAAGGGAGGATATGGCAATACGGTGGATATTAATCATGGGAATGGAATCGTAACTCGTTATGGGCACCACGCTTCTTTGTATGTATCGGCAGGTCAGCAGGTATCAAAGGGGCAGGCCATTGGACGATGTGGTACAACGGGTCGTTCAACCGGAACTCATCTTCACTTTGAGGTTATCTCTGGCGGTCGATTCATGAACCCGTTGGAGTATATACGGTAGAAAGGTTCCAAAGGCTGCATATGTTTCAAAGGTTTCAATTAACGACTTTAAAAACAACCCTGTTGGATACAGAAATCATCTTTTAACACCTGCGTAGTTTTTCTACTCGTGTCCACTTTTTGGGGTACAGATCATTGATGGGTTGTTTTTTGTATTCACCATATCAAACCTGCCTACTGGCATGCAGGCGAATGTGAGAGATCTTACGACTAAATGTTTCTCATCATCATTTGGTAATTTCATCGAAATAGTCAGCTAAAGATTCTTCGTCGTAAATGGGCGTGGCTTCTCAGAATGACAACTAAGAATTTACGGGTTCAAACGATTGATCATTCTTGGGAAAGGAATGGTTTCGCGCACATGCGCACGGCCGCAGATCCAGCCAACGATTCGTTCTAGCCCGTAGCCAAAGCCTGAATGCGGAACCGAACCGTATTTTCGTAGGTCTAAATACCACTGCCAGTCTTTGATTGGTAGATTTTCTTCTTTAATGCGCTCGAGCAATGTATCGTAATCATCCTCACGCTGTGATCCACCAATAATCTCACCATAGCCTTCTGGTGCCAGCATGTCGTTATTCAGCGCCACCGATGGATCTTCCGGATCACGCTTCATATAAAACGCCTTAACCTCAACTGGGTATTTTTCAATAAATATCGGTCTATCAAACTCCTTGGTAAGAATTGTCTCATCGTCCGCGCCTAAATCGTCACGCTCTCCAATGCTACTTCCCATCTCGCGTAGCTTTGCAATGGCTTCGGCATGAGTCATTCGTACAAATGGAGCCTGGATTTTTTTAAGAGCTTCAACATCGCGTTCCAAAATCTCAAGCTCTGGCATATTTCGCGCAAGTACTTGCTCTACAATATAAACGATTAGCCCTTCTTGAATTTTCATGTTTTCCTCGTGTTCAGTGTATGCTGCTTCAGCGTCCATCATCCAAAATTCTGTAAGGTGTCTACGAGTTTTTGATTTCTCTGCTCGGAACACTGGCCCAAAATCAAAGCACCTGCCATGACTCATAATTCCAGCCTCTATATAAAGCTGACCGGTTTGGGCGAGGTATGCTTTTCCAAGATCAAAGTAGTCAAGTTCAAAAAGCGTAGTAGTCCCCTCTGCAGCATTAGGAGTTAGAATTGGTGAGTCGAGTTTTATAAATCCATTTGAGTTTAAATATTCGTAAGTGGCATTGATTATAGTATTTCGCACACGCATGATTGCCCACTGCGCATTCGATCTTAGCCAAAGATGACGATTCTCAAGTAGAAAATCTGGGCCATGTTCTTTTTTGCTAATCGGGTAATCGTCTGGCGCAAGCTGTACAATTTCAAATCCTGTTCCTTCGAGTTCGAACCCACTTGGGGCGCGAGGCTCTTCTTTGACTTTCCCAGTTACCGTTACAGATGACTCGATTGTAATCGAATTTAGCTTTTCCCAATCGTTTTCGTTCATTCCTGATTTTTCAAAAACAACTTGAACGCGGCCAGTGCCGTCGCGAAATTGCAAAAACGCAATTTTGCCACTTGAGCGTAAGTTATACGCCCAACCTTTAAGCTCGATCTCTTCTCCAACGTTGGTTGGAAGGTCTTTGATAAAAGTGTAGTTCATATGGAGCGATAGTAGCGTTTTTTTGACCTATACGCAAGTCGTCACTGATCTACGGATAAGAAAAACCCCGATTCGATATCGGGGCAGTGGGGTATTTAGCCTTCAGATTTTTTTGAAGACACTTGCTTTGGCCTTACTGGCGTAATTTTGCGAATATCAAGGCCGTGTTTTGTAAGATGACGGTCAAAGAGAGCTACGCAGAATTCACAAACGTACAAGCCATTTTTTTCAATGAGAAACTTTGTAATGCTAGGGTCACGGGAACAAAAGGAGCAGGTGGGAGACGGTGTGGGCATGGCGTTTCCTATAATCACATTGTTAAGTACTGGCGCGCCCCGGACATGTTTAACATTTGTATTCGACCATGTCAGGGCACATTGTGTCAAGCTTATTCCGACTTAACCTGCGGGCGGTAGTTTAGCGCTTCTGCTAGCGACCACCAACCCCAGGGGTTGGCCTTTTGTTTATAGTTGGCGACTTTCTTTAATAAAATTAGTCACGAAATCTTTGTAGCTAGATGAGCTTGGGAAATATTCATTAATAACCGTCTTATCTATTAATAGGGGATCATCAAGTCCTATGAGCGACCTATAGCTTGACCATTTGTAGGATTCAATGATGTTCATGGCCGCACTGGTATCCTTGATTCCTGTTTTTTTCCACCCAGGCTCAACGATACTGATTGGGTTCATGTGAATATATCGTGAGGTGTGAATAAGCTGAGCATCAGATGAGATCTCAACAGCCTCATACGGACCTTCGAATAGCCTTCCTGATCTTTTATTTTTAGCATTGAAATACTTGGTGTACCCATTGGCTAGTCGACCAAGATACATAGGTATTCCGTTATCTGAGATTTGTTTCAGAAGTAGGTGGAAATGGTTCGGCATAAGGCAGTATGAGATAATTTGAGTGTAGAGATGATGGGCCGATCCAAGACTCCATTTTATTCTATTTATAGATCTAGTATTCACTTTATTTACTATGTTAAACATCTTTAGTCCATGTATGAAACGAAGTGGATCTAAGTCATCCATAAAAATTTGTCGCTTATCAACTCCGCGATTGAATATGTGGTAGTATTGATCGTTCGCTAGTGTAATATTTCGCATATGTTAGCCTAAAGGCCAACCCCTGGGGTTGGTGCCTAGTTAGTTATTGTGGCGCATGTCTTGGTACGTTGTGTCAAGCTTATTCCGACTTAACCTGCGGGCGGTAGTTTAGCGCTTCTGCAAGGTGGCTTGTGGTGATCGATTCGGTGCCTTCAAGGTCAGCGATAGTACGCGATACCTTTAGAACACGAGTGTAGGCTCTGGCTGAGAGTCGAAAACGCTCCATTGCCGTTTTGATTATTTCAAGTCCTTCAGCATCAAGTTGGCAATATTCCCTAAGCAGTTTTGATCTGAGCTCAGAGTTCATCGAGATTCCAGAGCCTGCGAATCTATCGCGTTGGAGTGCTCGAGCGGATTCAATCCTTGCTCGGATTTCTTTTGAGGATTCAGCACTATTAATACCTGTTAGTTCTTTAAAGTCGATTCTTGGGACTTCCACTGCCAAATCGATTCTATCCATTAACGGCCCTGACATCTTTTGTTGATATTTGTTTACTTGGCTTGGTGTACATACGCAAGGTTTCTGAGGGTCAGACAAGTTTCCGCAAGGGCATGGATTCATTGCAGCGACAAGCGTGAACTGAGCTGGAAATTCCAGCGTTCCTGCAGCGCGCGAAATAGTAACTACCCCATCTTCGAGTGGCTGACGTAAATTCTCAATAGCAGATCGTGAGAATTCCGGAAATTCATCTAAAAATAATACTCCACGATGCGCAAGCGACACTTCGCCCGGTTTTGGCCACGTTCCACCTCCGATTAAGGAAACGCTACTGCTTGAATGGTGCGGTGCACGAAATGGCCGTTCGCGAATTAACGCGTCCGAGCTCGTACGAAGTCCTGCGACTGAAAAAATCTTCGTAATTTCGAGCGCTTCATCAAAATTTAGGTCTGGTAGAATACCTGGTAGCGCTCGCGCAAGCATAGTCTTTCCGGCTCCTGGCGGGCCAGAGAGAAGCACGTTATGACCACCGGCTGCAGCAATTTCGAGTGCGCGTTTTGCAAATTCCTGCCCCTTAATACTCGACATGTCTTCGTATACCTTCCTTTTGGCACGCTTACGCTTCACATGTTCGAAAATTGGTAATGGTTCATTGCTATTGTGTAGACATGCAAACTCAGCAAGCGACCCTATCGGGTGCACGGTTAATCCTGCAACTAGCTCTGCTTCTGCTGCATTTTCTACAGCAACCACAATCCCACTTGCTTTGATTTCCCTAGTCATTAATGCTGCAAGCAGTATTCCGCTAACGGGTCGTACTCGGCCATCAAGCGCGAGTTCCCCAAGAAATACCAGGTTTCGTAACGAGTCATTTCCGACTAATAATCCTGAAGCAGCAAGGAGACCGATTGCAATTGGCAAATCATAAGCCGGCCCCTGCTTTTTAATATCAGCTGGCGCAAGATTAACTGTTACTCTTGTTCGCGGAAACGTAAATCCACTATTTTTAATTGCTGCGCGAACACGATCGCGCGATTCTGAGATTGCTACGTCGGGTAATCCTACGATTGTGAACTTAGGAAGACCAGAAGCAACGTCAACTTCGACTGAAACTGGTACGGCGTTAAGTCCAATACTTGCCGCCGACCTAATAAAATAAGAGCCCATACTTAATAGTACGGGGAGATAATTAATTGCGTCCAAATTTTAGGTGTTCCGAGCGTCCAATTCAGAACTTCTATCTTTACTATACACCAAAAGCATGATTGTGCCAAATAAGATGAGGATATCTGATAGATTAATCGCAGAGCGTTCGAAAAGTATTATGTAATCTGTTGTAAATCCATTGATTACTCGGTCGATCATGTTACCGAGCGCCCCAATTATAATTGTCAACGAGAAGAAGCTCATCATTGGCATGCGATTAAACGATCGAACACTATGGTAAAGCAATACTGCGCTAATGATAAGCGTTAGAGCTATCACGATTGAGAGTGGGATTGGGATATCAAATGCAATACCAGGATTTTTATGAAGTGCAAAGTCGATAAGGAATCGTAAACGACTCCCCTCTTCGGGAAGTCGTGACAATGCAATGTATTTAAAAATGACGTCAGCTAATCCGATTGCGACAACTGGAACCAATAAAGCAATAAGTCTTATTGTTTTTTTAGGTTCTGCAGATGTCATGCTTTATTTTAGACCTCTTGGGTAAGGGTCTTCTTGCAGGCTATGCAAGATGTTGATGTTGGACGTGCTCGAAGACGTGCTTCTGCTATTTCTGCCTGGCAGTACTTGCAAGTCCCGTATGATGCGTCATCGATCTTTCTAAGTGAATCGTTAACGTCGCGCAAAACTTTTTCTAGCTCGTCTTCCAGAGATAAGTTATTACTGTAAGCGGCAACTTCGTTTGCGTTTTCATCTTCATCGTCGCCAAAACTTGGAAAGTCAGAATCGAAGTCTGTATCAACAGCTTGAGTATTACGATGCGCAAAACGAGAGAGCTCTAATTCTATCTTAGCTTTCTCTGCTTCTAAAAGTCCTTTGATTTCGTTAAGAAAGGTATTTTCCATAAGTATCTTTAGTAGTTTAATTGTACCTTACAACTAACAGTCGTACAAGCATATCGCTTGCTGTTGCGGAACAATAGCATAGAAATGATAATTTTGGAATGGGCGTGGAGTATATTATAGCAAAAAAAAGAGGAGCGCGGTTGCGGTCAGGCTAATACGATTGTATATCCTGCGCGGTTGCGCTCCCGAGTGGGCGAAAGGACACCGTTCTCGGGGGCTGGGTTGTGGAGATATCGGCGATATCCATACAACTCAGCGCCCGATCGGCGTCAACTTTGCGGCCAGCTAGTTGACTGCCTGCTCTACCAGGCATTGGTTTAAGCCCTCAAAAGAACAAATGACCGAGGGCGGCACCGTGTTCTCCGTTTTTCCCCCAGAAAAACGAACGGCGCAGTAAAGCAGTGAGATATTCCCCGAAGAGTGGGCTTCGGGAAACTTCCCCCGAGTCTATTCCCGACATTGTCGGGTTGCACGGGTATTGTTGAAAGAACGAACTTACATGTAAATAATATCGTGATGAACACATATTGTCAACAATGTAATTACCCCTATTTTATTGGTTATTACATAGGTGTGAATAACTTTTTTAATAAATTGATATTGCTAACTGTGGATAAGTTTCGGATAACTCATATGTTATCCACAGACTATGCTCTACTTACCAACAGAGCATAGAACTTCGTTTCCCAATCGCAATTTCGCTAAAGTGACGCAATAAGTAGGATCCTCCTTGTATATTATGTAATTGTGAGAGAGTTTCTATCTTTACCCATGAGCCTGCACTTGCTAGACATTGGGATTTTGTGGAGAACTCTGCTAGATCTAGCGGAATATTCCTGTTTGAGATCGTAATAAACTGTGCAGTTTTTGTTATCCGTATTACATCAGCCTTCTCGTTTTTAACCAGTATTAAGCTATAATCCTCCTCTGCACGAATGTCTGAAGTGATAGTATCGCTATTTGAACGAATTTCGCTTACCGTTGTTCCGTCTTCCATTGTCAACGCAGTTGTAGACAAACTGCTTCGATTTATCATTTCCTCAGCCATTTCTGCTAAAGCTTCAAGTTCAAACGCACCTGTTTCTAAATTTATTGAAATCACGTAACCGGCTTCATCTCTTCCGATAAGTATGTGGGTTTTTACCCGTTCCATTTCATTTCTAAGTGCACTTGGAAGCCCAGACAGCCCAAATGAGTTGAGTTGCGAATTACTTACCTCGTCTGGTAAGAGCGTCATTGATGCTAGTATTTCAGTGCCTTCTGGTAGCGCAAGGTTATATTGCTCGTTTGTTGCTCCTCCAAGACCACGGACTTTTAGCCCTTTTTGGCTAAGTATATATGAAAAAACCTCTGGTCCATCAGTCCAGCTAAATATTTCTCCGCCGAATCTGCTTCCGATACCAGATATGGTAATTCTAGACTTTGTTGATTCGGTTGTTGTTGAGTTAGTAGAAATTAAAGATTTTCCATTCAGTTCTTGTATTTGAAATCCAAACTGCTCTGCAGTTTGCCAAATTTCCTCGTTTAGCTTTGAGTCTATGGTTATTCCTTCAAGTCCTGAATCTCCAAAATGTAGGGTAAACTCTCGATTGCTCCAAACGAACGCATCGTCAATTGTCCATGGACCGCCTGGAATAAGCAAACTTGAGCCAATATTTTCATGAATGATGTTAATGTTTCTAGGCGACTTTATAACGCGAATGCTTGCAGTCGTCTCGATAGGTCTAAAAGACGATGTAGTGTCGCGCGTAATCCATACTCGATAAACACCGAATACGAAGAAAAGCACTAGGCAGGCTGAAGCCCAGAGCCAAATATCCCGCCGACTAGTTCGGCGGGATATATTTGGTTCAAAAGGAATTCTAAGCTGTCTAGGCATTTTTATCTTCTTTTTTGTGGTCGACTATCTCTTCTTGGGCCACGGCTACCTCCACTTTGTGGACGTGGAGCACTAGGTTCCTGAGACTTCTTCTTCATTTCCTCAGTATACACGTTGCCTTCAGCCTGTTTCATAGATAGATTTACTCGACCCATGTCGTCTATTTCCATCACCTTAACTTTAACAGTATCTCCAATTTTTACAATATCGTCTACTCTATTTACTCTCCATGGCGCAAGTTCAGAGACATGTACCATTCCATCTTTTCCAGGAAGAATGTTAACAAATGCTCCAAAGTCCATGATTTTTACAACCTGGCCATCAAATATTTCACCAGTTTCTACTTCGCGAGTAAGATTTCGTACCCATTCAAGAGCAGCTTGCCCAGATTCGCCATTTTTCGACGTAATCATAACGAGTCCGGTTTGTTCAATATCGATTGTTTCGACACCGGTTTTTTCAATGATCTCATTGATCATCTTTCCACCTGGGCCGATAACTGTTCGAATCTTTTCTGGATCAATATTGATAGTAAGAATTCTTGGCGCGTATGGAGAAAGCTCTGCTCTAGGCTCTGCAATAACGGCAATCATTTGATCTAAAATTCCGTTTATTGCATTTCTGCCTTGTGTTAGAGCTTCGGCAATCATTTCTTGCGTAATCCCTTGCGTCTTTGTGTCCATTTGGATTGCTGTAAAACCTTTTTTTGTTCCGGTAACTTTAAAGTCCATTCCACCAGCACCGTCTTCCAAATCTTGAATGTCTGTGATTACTTTCCAGTCATCTCCACGTGAGGCGATACCAATCGCAATTCCCGCAACAGGAGACTTAATAGGAACACCAGCGTCCATAAGGGCAAGTGTCGATCCGCAAGTAGATGCCATTGAACTTGAACCGTTCGAGTTCATAACTTCTGATACCACGCGAATTGCATATGGAAACTCTTCTGCAGGTGGAAGCATGTCAACAACTGCTTTTTCAGCGAGTGCACCATGCCCAACTTCGCGGCGACCTGCACCACGGAGTGGCTTTGCTTCTCCTACTGAAAATGGAGGGAAATTATAGTGATGCATGTAGCGCTGTTCTCCAACGGTTTCCATGCCATCAAGCGTTTGCTTGTCGCCAGGAGCTCCAAGCGTACATACAGACAATACCTGTGTCTCTCCACGTGAGAAATGGCCGCTTCCGTGTACCCGTGGTAATAACCCAGCCTCAATTATTAATGGTCGAACCTCTGTAATTTGACGGCCATCGACACGGCGACCTTCTTCCAAAATCATTTTACTTATTTCATCTTGCACTGCGTCATAAATTAATCCTGTCCCAATCCAGTGTTCATTTTCATCAACACCTTGTTCTGTTAGATGTGCAACCAGTCGCTCTTTAACTTCCTCTTTGCCAGCGTTTCGTTCAGCTCTAGTTGGACGGCTTTGGTCAAAAAAGAGTTCGCGGATTACCGGACCGATAAAAGCGAGTGAGATTTTTTCAACCTCTGCTTTTCTTTCTTGTGCTATTTTTTCTTTTTCAGTCTTTGGAGAAAACAAGTCTAATTTCTCTAGTCCAATTTCTTTTCGGATTTGTTCGATTAGTTTAATAACTGGTTTTAGTTCTTTACTTCCACGTTCGAATGCTTCGAGTAGATCGCTTTCTTCAGCTTCGCTTGCTCTAGCTTCTATCATGACTACTTTCTCTGTGGTACCAGCAATATCAAGGTCAAATTCTGTTTCCTTTCGTTGCTCGTAGCCTGGATTTATTAGCCATTCACCATTGAGTTTTGATACTCGAACTGCTCCAATCGGGCCATTCCAAGGGATGTCGCTCATATGTAGAACGGTCGATGCTCCAATTAGGCCCAGAATGTCTGGGTCATTTTCTTCGTCAAATGATAGTACTGTAACAATCACCTGTACGTCGTTTTTTATACGATTATCAAATAAAGGACGGATTGCACGATCGATAAATCGACCTATAAGTACAGCTTCGTCAGTTGGGCGACCTTCGCGCTTTACGTAACGAGAACCTTTTATGCGTCCGGCTGCATAAAGTTTCTCTTCGTAGTCCACCATGAGTGGGAACCAGTTCATGCCTGGGCGAGTTTCTTTACTCATTACTACGGTGGCAAGAATTACCGTGTCACCCATTTGGACTGTACAACTGGCGTTAGCGTTTGCTGCAAATTTTCCAGTCTCGATGATAAGTTCCTTACCACCGAATTTTGTTTTGAATCGCTTTGATTCCATATTAGTTTTGTCGGTCCGGAGCACAAGACCTCGAGATTTTTTTAATCCTCAAGATCCATTTGTCCCGAACCGAGTTATGAATTATTAATGATTAGCCTGGTACCTACTGATGTACCGATTCTTACAGATATACAGATGTTTCTTATTAGACGATCAGTATATCGGTACCTATTAGTACATCAGTAGGATCCGTGTTTTTAGAATGTCAGCCTACGCGTCCTGCTTTCTTCGATGTCGTCGATTTCTTCTTCTTTTATTTTAACGATCGGTTGGCTCTTTACTGTTTTATTTGTTGATGTTTGCGATTTCCCACGACGTTCCGGGATAAGATACTTTTTCTTATCGTCAGATAGATTTGTGTAAACGTCGGTAGCGCCAACTAGCATACCGGAAGTTGATTCTCGGAAAGATGCTACGTGGAAAATTCTGCCACGGCTTCTTACAAAATCACCAAGTGGCGTAAAGTCGCCATCACCTGAGACCAGAACCACAACGTCAAGCATGTCTAGCATTCGAATTATATCTACTGTTACTCCAACGTCCCAGTCACCTTTTTTCGTAGCTCCGTAATCGAGTAGTTCTTTTGATTTTACCTCTATTCCGCTATTGCGGAGTGCGTCAAAGAAAGCTGATTCATCTCCTTGAGGAGTTGAAATAGTGTAGGCGATCGCTCGAATAAGTTGCTGTTCGCCAACTGCATTTTTTACAATGTTCTCAAAGTTTACTTTTTGGTTAAAAAGATTTCTGGCGCTGTAATACATGTTCTGAACATCGATGAACACGCCAACGCGTCTAGTGTTTGTAACTAGCATATAAAAATTAGTTTGTCCGACCATATTTGTTGGTCAGACGATTTATAAAAATCAGAATCCCGCCTGGGCGGGATTCCATAATGTTATTTTTTTGCAACTCGGATTTGAAGTTCTTCCACGAGTTTTTTGAACGCCTTTTCGTCTTCCCGCTCTAGGTATTTGAGCAATCGGCGTCGTTCTACGACTTTCTTCAAAAGTCCTCTGCGTGAAGAAAAATCTTTTTTGTGCTGTCGCAAGTGCTTTGTTAGGTCCTTCACTTCTGAGGTAAGGATTGCGATCTGCACCTGTGGAGAACCTGTGTCGGTATCGTGGGTCCTAAATTTATCAATAATATTCTGCTTTTGTTTCTTTGTGAGCATATTTATGAATATTTCGTCCGGTCGTCTTAGCAAGTGATTGTCATTGAATGCTCTTTTGAGTATAAATTTCATAAATTAGAGCAGATTCATTCAAATATTTTTGAGGCAATGCTGTGGCATTGGCGAAGAAATATTTGTAGGAAGATGCCTGATCTATGAGATTTAGACCAAATACGGTATTCAATGATAGTCACACAGGGCTGCTCGAGCCCACAAGCCATGGTGATCGGCTGTATTAATTACGAGGTTATTCTAGCCGAGCAGGTGGATTTTGTCAAGGTGACTACAGTATTGTAAGTCGCCTTCCGTCATCTTGAGGAGAGCTAACAATGTCGTCAGTGCTCTACGAACGGACCCCTTCGTTGAACGTTGGATGTTGTATTTTAATGATATGTAGGGTTTGGTTTGCGTAGGGGCTGTGTTTACCCGCCCTTTAGAATCCTCGAAAATCTGTGGTAAACAAAAATCCCACATAAGCGCAGGAGAAGAGGAGAGAGAATTTCCACTCCTGCACTTGTGTGGGAACGGGAGTGGAGTCTTGGGTGACTCCACTCCCGTAGGTGTCTACTCCTTGTCGGGTTGTAGATGTTAAGAAGGTTCTTGTGCGACTAGTTGTCACACAAGAACCTAGCAGAGGCTAGTCTTCGCACTCAAGCACCAGCAGTTCCCTGCGGTGTTTTGCGCGCTCACGACCCCTCCTACGTTCCTCTTTTCGGCGCTCCATTTGGCGCTCGATCCCGGGAGGAACAACCCGGGGATTCTTGCGTGGATGTCTGACACCACCAGCCTGCGCTTCCTCCTCTCGCATTTCTGCGTTCGGAAGTCTGCGCCGCTGGCGTTTGATTGGACGAGGCATTGCCTGGTCCCTCTCCCACCTTCTTCCGCAACACTTGCTGCAGGGGCAGGAGTCATTGTGCCAGTCCTCAATGAAGTCCATGTAGCCGTACTCGCCGACTACGTCAGATTCATCAAGGTTGTCCGCAAAGGACAGTGTAATAGCAGGTATTGACCCATCCTGCTTTTGGGGGGTTTTACCCCTTCTCGATCCACCCATAACTCCTCCTTTGTAAGAGTTGGGCAAGAATGAGAAATATTGCCAATCACCTCCTATTAGGTAAATTGCCACTCAATCTGGCCAGTCCAGGCGAGCGACTAGTTCCATTAACCTGGCAAGGGTTGAAGGACCTCCGTAAGCTAAAAGCTCAAACCTATTAGCTAATAAACTACGGAGGGCGCCCGATCAAACAGAAGATCGGGCGAGTCCTACGGTCCGGCAATATCTTACCTAGCCATTCCGCAGGATTAGGGAAACGTCCCTGGGCGCCGTCGGCGAGCTCGCCAACTAACAACTGGTGTTTCCATCAGTCGCTACAGATAGTTCTATGAACTACTGCTTGTTTCCTTTCCGCTATGGAGAACCGGTAAGCATATGTGCAGATCAGTGGCGGCTGATCCGGAGGAGAGTATGGGCTCCCCACCCCTATTGAATGACTGTGCGCATATACGCGCAGCTCCTTTGCCTTTTTGGCTGTTAAGAGTCGTCCGTTTTAGCTTCATCTCCCCCCGCATTCATTATACAACAGCATAATAATTGTGGGGGGACGAGGACCTGGGATCATATATATGATTCCCCAGGTTCTCGTACGTGCGGTTTACGAGGCTTGATTGCCCTTCTTCACCGCGGTCATCTTTTTCAGCCCGATCGCCTTGTTTGGCTGGCGCCGGGCCTGCTCGAGCTCGCGCTGGCGCTGGCGCTGGGCCTGCTTTACGAGGCCGTTTGCCTCGGCCTGGAGCGCGCTGGCCTTTTGGGCCTGGGCGCTTGCGACTCGGCGCAGGCGCGCGACGTTTCGCGCTACCTGCTCGGCGCTCGGCAGTCCGCCGTTCTCGCCGAGCACGCGCTCGGACTGGAGCACTTTGTGGCCGGCGTCGTGCGCAACCTGTAGACGCTCGGCAAGCGCGAACTCTTTCGAGTTCACGGCGGTCGTGAGAGCCGTGGCGAACCCGAGCACGGCCGGTGCCGTAGCCTCGAGCGCGTTGGCGCGGTCGGCGAACCGACTCGCTTCGGCTCTGAGCTTGTTGACCATCAGCGCCATGGCCTTCACGCTTTCCTCGATCTTGGCCGTATCCTGTTCCTTCTTCATGGTTTTCTCCTGGGCCATTGGCCCGGTTTTTTTGTTGATGGGACACCTTTGTGTCCACACGAAATTTCTAACTAAGGTTAGGAACTTTGTGTGGACGGGGACCCTTAGATTTTACTCCAAGGGTCCCCACGCTTCGCTCAGCAGGCCATTTTGCCAAACCGCCTTTCGCGGTCAAGCTTGTCGGCCTGTTCGTCGAGCGCTCGTGCTCGGCGCTGAAGAGATTCGATCATGCGATCGAGTGTCTCAACCGCTCCTGGCACGCACTCAAACCGTCTGTTTACGAATTTGCGTTGTCGCATTTCGTCTCGTAGCTCAAGGATCGCTTCTGCGTCCTCGAGACGGGCGCGGTGACCTTCGTAGTCTCCATTCGCCTTGGCCTTATTGGCCATCTCAACCATTTCGCTGAATTTGGCATGGAAGTTCGGCGCGATTGAGAGTCCGTAACGCAATCGCGTTTCGAGCTCGCGCGCGTCTCCTCGGACGCGCGCGGCCTGACATCTCATCGAATCCGATGGATCGTATTGTTTCATTTCAACCTCCTGAGCAAAAAGCTCATAGTATTTTTCAATCAGAGCGTCCGGTTCAATAAATTGAGCCGGATAGCACTCATTGAAAATATAAGGTACAACCTCAGCCTTGCGAGTTACAAAGCGAAAAGGCGGGCGTGGAGACCTGTTGATAGATCTCCAAACCCGCCTTTTTGAGGATATTTGCTCAATCCAATATTTGGGTGCGGTTTAGCTTCTCTCACGGGGTCAATGAATTAAAGTGAATCAATCCAGTAATCCCAGCTAATTTGTGAACGTATTACTATATCACATTTTAGCGCTTTTGTCAACCCCTGGGGTTGGCCTTTTGGCTAAGATTAGCAAGATTATTAAAATAATGATTTGTTATTTGCTATGTTTTTGTAGGGGCAGGTCTTGTACCCGCCCGCCTGCAAGGTGGCTCGTGAGGCAAAAGGGTTTTCACGAGGTTTAAAAGGGCACCCACAAGGGGATGCCCCTACGATATTTATCTACTTCGGCTTTTCGCTTATGTGTCGTATAATATGAAGTGACTAGCACGCGTTCAAACGTAAAAAGCGTTAAACGACGCAACTCAGATTAAATTCGTTGGTTAAACAATTTTAACGAATTAGGTAAGAGCGCTTGTCTAATGATTTAACGAATTCAACTATTGTAAGTAAATATGGCAAAGAAATCCGTAATCGATAAATACATAAAACAATTTTTAGAGTACCTAGAAGTTGAACGAGGTCGAACTGTACGCACAGTTAGCAATTATCATTTTTATCTAACTCGATTTTCTGATTGGGCCGGACATCCTAATCCTGGGAATATTACACTTGATATGGTTCGCAAGTATAGGCTTTACTTAAACCGTGATATTGAAGGACGCGACGACATTAGCTTAAAAAAGAGCACTCAGAATTATCACCTTATTGCACTGCGTAGCTTTTTAAAGTATTTACAAAAATGTGATGTTAAGTGTCTCTCTCCTCAGAAGATTGAATTGGCAAAACAAGGAACAAGAAGCGTGGCATTTTTGGAACCAGATGAATTAGCAAGACTTCGTAATGCACCAGATGATACACCCGGCATTATCGGACTTCGCGACAGAGCTATTATTGAAATGCTATTTGCTAGCGGTATGCGAGTTTCAGAATTATCAAACTTAAAAATCGATCAGATCAATTTAAAGCGCGATGAGTTTACAGTAAAGGGTAAAGGTAGCAAGCACCGAGTTGTGTTTTTGTCAGACGATGCTAAAAAAGCACTAAGGGAATATTTGGCAAAACGTCGCGACACGTCACCTTATTTGTTTGTAAGTCATGACAGAGCCAAAAATGGACGCGAGGCAAATGCGCTTACGCCAAGATCCATTCAGCGAACAATAGAAA